>DQHR01000064.1 GCA_003531155.1 Bacteroidales bacterium
AAAATCTTTCGGGAAAATCTTTAACAAAATCATCCATTTTGAGCGAACCAATAAGGTCGGCGCAAAGAGCAACAACGTTAGGATTCTTTTTTCCAAGTTCGTGTAAGCCCGCTCCAAAACCAGAGCGAGTATCTTTATTTCCTGTTGAAACTATTTTCTTCATCTAGTTGTCATTTTTTCAGAGAGATTTATCTCTCATATTAAAGTTTAAAAGCTTTAAATAAAAGCCCTGAACTATTTATTACGCTGCACCCTTTCGGTTGCCTCTTTCTTTATCAATCCAAGAATGATTAACTCAGCACTTGCGTAATTCGTTGCAAGTGGAATATTATTCATATTGCAAGCCTCAAGCAGATATCGGATATCCTCATGATGCTGCTGAACCACTTTATGATCGCGAAGGAAGATAACGATATCAATCTCCTTACGACCTATCATTTCAGTTATTTGATTATATCCTCCAGAAACACCAGGGCTAAGATGTTTACACATCAAGCCTTGCGATTCAATAAATTCTGCAGTTCGACCTGTTGCAAGAAGGTTAACTCCTGGTAACCAATCGGTATGTTCTTTTAAAAATCTTACTAACTCAGGTTTTTTCGCATCGTGTGCAATAACTGCTATATTTTTCATCTTAAAAAATTTAAATAGTTCTAACGTAAAAATTTAAAAATCACCAATGGTTGCTGGAAGTTGTGCCATAGCACGAGCAAACTCCTCGTCGTTTGGTGACTTACCATGCCATTTGTGAGTTCCCATCATAAAATCAACGCCCATACCCATCTCTGTCTTCATGAGAATTACAACGGGCTTACCTTTTCCAGTTCGCGATTTTGCCTCGGCTAAACCGTTAACAACTTCCTCCATCACGTTCCCATTCATTTCAACTACATCCCATCCAAAGGCAATCCATTTTGCTTTAAGATCACCTAACGAAAGGACTTTATCAACTGGACCATCAATCTGCTGACCGTTATAGTCAACAGTTGAAATTAAATTATCAACCTTGTTAGCAGCAGCGTACATGACAGCTTCCCAAATTTGTCCTTCCTGTAATTCACCATCACCATGTAGCGTGTAAACAAGATGCTTATCGCCATTTAACTTTTTGGCTAAAGCAGCACCACAAGCAACAGAAAGTCCTTGTCCTAGAGAACCAGATGCAATTCGAACACCCTCAAGATGCTCTGCTGTGGTTGGGTGTCCTTGCAAGCGAGTACCCATAATACGGAATGTACCTAACTCACTTACTTCAAAAAAACCTTTACGAGCCAATGCGCTATACCAAACTGCCGAAAGGTGACCGTTTGAAAGAAAGAATAAATCTTCACCTTTTCCGTCCATAGTGAAGTTTTTAGGATCGATACGTAACGTGTCGAAATACAATGCTGTAAAAAAGTCGGCACAGCCTAGCGAGCCACCTGGGTGGCCACTTGCTGGCTTATGAATCATGCGGATTACATCGCGACGAATTTGCGCTGCAATTGTTTTTAATTTTTGAATATCAGCCATTTACAACTAATTATAGATTAAAAAAATCAACAAAAACCCAATTTGCAAATGTAATTGTAAAATCTACACGCATGACGTCAGCTAGTAATAAAAATGCAATGATTTTAAGCCATTTTTCAACAGCAAAAAGAAAAAAACAGAAAAATTAAATCGAAAAAAGGTCTAAATTTGCAGTCCAAATAAACAAATAATACAATGGGTTTACAGTGTGGTATCATAGGAATTACAAATGTTGGAAAGACAACAATTTTCAACTGCATGTCAAGCACAAAGGCACAGGCAAGTAGCTTTGCTTTCAGTTGTAATAAATCAAACATCAGCATAATTAACGTTCCCGATGATAGACTTTATGTTTTAGAGAAGTTTCAGCCTACCGACAGAACAGTTCATACAACTGTTGAAATTGTTGACATTCCAGGTTTAGCAAAGGGTGCAAACAAGGGCGAAGGTATGGGTAACAGCTTTTTGGGCGATATCCGCAACTGCGATGCTCTAATTCATGTACTACGTTGCTTCGATGACGAAAACCTACCTCACGTAGATGGTTCGGTTGACCCAGTTCGTGATATTGAAACCGTGAACTTTGAACTTCAGGTTAAAGATCTAGAATCAATTGAGAAGAAAATTCAGCGTCTTGAGAAGCTTGTTAAAACTGGCGACAAAGATGCGAAGCATGGCATTGAAGTTCTAAAAGTATATAAAGATCATTTAGAGTCGTTCCAAAGCGCAAGAACGGCTCCTGTTGAAGAGCACGATAAACGCTTTATTGCGGATCTTTTTCTCCTATCAACCAAACCTGTTATCTATGTTTGTAATGTTGATGAATCATCGGCAGTAAACGGGAACAAGTACGTTGAGAAAGTAAAAGAGTTTTTTAAAAACGAGGAAACTGAAATACTAATCATTGCGGGCAAAGTAGAAGCCGACATAGCTGAGCTTGATAGCCAAGAGGATAGAATTGCATTCCTAAAAGATGTTGGACTAACTGAGCCAGGCGTAAATAAACTAATCCGTGCTGCGTACACTTTACTTGACCTTGAAACCTTTTTCACCATCGGGCAGAAAGAGAATCGTGCATGGACAATCAAAAAAGGCATGACTGCACCACAAGCCGCAGGTGTTATACACAGTGATTTGGAGCGTGGTTTCATTCGTGCAGAAGTTATAAAGTATAAAGATTTTATCGAACTCGGTTCTGAGCACGCTTGCAAGGAGAAAGGTAAACTTCACGTTGAAGGGAAAACCTACATCGTTGAGGATGGTGATATCCTACACATCAGATTTAACGTATAATTAAAAAAATTCAATATTTCAAAGACCTGATAACTCACCAGGTCTTTTTTATTTAATCATATCTTTGTGTAAATCTTTTGCATATGAAAAGCAATCATATTCTTTACGTTATACTTTTCCTTGTGCTAATTTCATGTACCAGAGAAGAAAATCCAAAAGAGCAATTTCTAAAATGGGTTCAAAAGGGGAAGATTACTGACAAAATTCAATGTAAAACTGACGCCAACATTACATATTGTGTTTTCATTCCAACAGACTATGACGTAAGCAAAACATATCCTGCAATTTATGCTTTCGACCCACATGGAAGCGGACGTATTCCCGTTAACCTAATGAAAAATATTGCCGATAGTCTCGACTATATTATTATCGGCTCAAACAATTCGAGAAACGGGCTTAGACAGGAAGAGATAAACGGCATTGTAAATACACTTTTCATCGATACTCAAACGAAATTAGCTATTGACCCTTCAAGGATTTACATGGTTGGTTTTTCGGGTGGTGCTAGAGTTGCATGCATGATTGCACAAGCAAAACCGGGGATTAAAGGTGTTATTGCCTGTTCGGCAGGATTTCAGCCAACAAAAAAAACTTTAGGTTTTCAATATATCGGAATTGCTGGCACGCAGGATATGAACTATCTTGAGATGAGACAGCTCAACCTATTGATGGATTCCGTTGGAATCCAGAACCAACTCATTGTTTTCAATGGTAAACACCGTTGGCCTAACGAATCAACAGTTGGCGAAGCAATTGAAATGCTAACCATTGATGCTGCAAGGGCTTCGAATAGAATCGAAGATAAAAACCTAGCAACTAAATTTGCAAAAGAAAATCTAAGTCGGATTGAGCAGTTAATTGATAGCAAAAGTACAGATAGTTTGGCTTTGGCTCTTGACATTGCAAAGCGAACCCTTCAAACAGTTGATGGGTTAATCCCAACTGATGAACTTAAATTGACCATCGAACAGCTAGCTAAAAATCAAGTTCATCAGTTGGGATTAACCCA
>DQHR01000012.1 GCA_003531155.1 Bacteroidales bacterium
TCTGACGTTCTATTCAGCTGAACTATGGGGCCATCTTATTGTCCAAAAAAGTTCACAAATGTATATCCCTTTTTCATCTTTTCCAAAGATAGAAATCATGGTTTGTTTAAGCTTATTTTTTCGATTATAAGAAATCGCTAACTTTATCAAAACTTTATGCCATGAAAATAAGATTACTTATTTGGTTATTTGTTACCCTACCTAGTTTAGCCTTTTCTCAGGTAACTTTTATAATCGAGGTATATCCCGAAAAAACACCGTTAAATGATACATTGTATTTTGCCTCCTCAATTAATCATTGGAATCCACGAGATAAAAGCTATGCATTTAAAAAAAATAGCCAAGATAGATTATCTCTTTCTATAAGCAGCTCAATAGATTCATTCGAATATAAGATAAGTCGTGGAAGTTGGAATAGCGTTGAAGTTGATTCCTTGGGTGGCGACATTAACAATAGGTTTTACTCCAAAAATATTGGAGGAGAAGTCTCTCTCAAGATAAATGGGTGGCGCGATTTCTTTAAAAAGAGAAAACCAAGCGTCTCAAAAGGAGTTTCGTATTTGCCAACAAATATTGAAATCCCTCAACTTAACAGAAAACGTACAATCCGGATGTATTACCCACCAAACTATTCAAGCGGTAAGCGTTTCCCTGTAATATACATGCACGATGGTCAAAACCTGTTCGACGAATCAACAGCATTTTCGGGAGAATGGAATGTTGATGAAACGCTTGATAGTCTTTACAAATACTATGGCTTTTCATGCATCGTAGTTGGAATCTATCACGGGGAAAATGAGCGAATTAACGAACTTTCACCATGGGTTAACGATTCGCTAAAACTCGGCGGTGATGGCGATAAATACGCAAAGTTTATTGTAAAAACACTAAAACCTTTTATTGATAGCCATTTCAGAACACTCCCCGATAGAGATAATACTGCAATTATTGGAAGCTCTATGGGTGGATTAATATCACTTTATATGGCTCTTGAATACCCTGAAGTTTTTGGGAAAGTAGGTATCTTCTCTCCATCTCTCTGGTTCTCGCCAAAGGCTTTTGAACAAATACAAAAGTATAATAAAAAGAAAATTCAAAGAATTTACTTAATTTCGGGTGCAAAAGAAGGTGGAAACACGGTTTATGATGCTCTTAAAGCAGATAGTTTACTTCGAAGTGTTGGCTTTGACGAAAACTATTTGTTAACTAAAATAGCAAAGGACGGTAAGCATAGTGAATCGTTTTGGAGTCGTGAATTTGGAGATGCCATTAAATATTTATTCAACCTNNATTAACCATACAATGAAAAAGATTTTTATTTTATTCCCTATAGCTGCCTTATTATTGAATGGCTGCGGTAATAATGGCAATGTAAAAATACATCAACCAAATTCAGTTGAAATGGAAGGTGATGTTGTTAGCGGTATTAAAAGAATTTATAATGCTGAAGGCAACCTTGAAACTGAAATACCTTATAAAGATTCTTTGCCAGAAGGAATTCAAAAAGAATACTATAAAACAGGTCAACTTTACCGCGAGACTCCTCTTGTAAAAGGTAAACCAAATGGAATTGTAAAAGAATACAGCACCTCTGGCAAGATTTACCGCGAAATGCCAGTAGAAAATGGCAAAGCAAACGGGGTCATTAAGAAATATTATCCCAATGGCATTCTTTTCTCTGAGGCTCCTTTTGAGAACGGTGAACCCAAAGAGGGTTTAAAAGAGTACAACGATAAGGGAGAACTAATAGCAACTCCAAAAATGAAGTTTAAAGGGATTGACAAAACCAAGACCGAGGGAGTGTATATTATTGAGATTACAATGACCGATGAATATATTCAACCATCTTACTCTAATATTATCAAATTTGAAGGCAAGGAGTTACGTAATCAGGTTCCAACCACTAACGGCAAAGGTATTTTTCGCATATCGGTTCCTAGCGGTACTGTACTAAACAAAACGATAACCTTTGAGGCACGCTACAATACAATTCGAAAGAATGTATTTATCACCCGCGATACATATACAATTGGTGTAACTAACTTTTAAAAATATGGAACCGCTCTATATCGATTTTTCAGATTCTGTTTCGCTTTCGGGTAAAACAAAATTTGTTGGAATTTTAATGAGTGCCCTTGGTCTTATTGGTAGTGTATTTTGCATTGTTGAGAAATCGTATGGGCTATCGTTCTACCTAATACTATTTTATTTAGTGTGGGGCGTTTTTATGCTTACGCCTTATCCATACCGCATTACATCTCGAAATAAGCCTTTCATTAAAATTGACGACTCAGTAGTTGAGTATAGAACAGCCCCATTTTCATATCCTAGAAAAGAGGAATGGAAAAATATTTCAAGTGTTACCATAAAACCACATTCGCTTATTCTTGAAACCAATGATAGCCAGAAAAGAAAGGTGACTCTGAACTGGATATCCCAGAGGAATGTTCTCTTAATCAAACAAACTATTAGGGAATATGCGACATTAAAAGATTTAGATGTCTTTTTGATTAACTCATAACCATTCTAAAGCAAAATTGGCAATTGCCTTTGCGTGTATATCAAGGGTGTTGAAAAGAGGGATTTCAACATCCTTTTGATTTATTAATAGGGGTATTTCTGTGCAGCCAAGTACAATTCCTTCTGCACCTTGTTCATGTAACTCATTAATGATTTGGATAAATTGTTGCTTAGTAGCATCAGTAAATACATTCTTTATCAATTCGTTAAAGATAGTTCGATGAATAAACGCCCTAGTTCTATCGGAAGGGATGATGGTATTTATTCCCAATTTAGCCAAATTATCTTTATAGAATCCCTGTTCCATAGTCATTTTTGTACCTAACAACCCAACCTTTGATAGATTTTTATTTTTGATTTCGCCAGCAGTAGCCTTTGCTATATGAACGATCGGTTTAGAGATCTTACTTTGTAGATTCTCGGCATAGTAGTGAAGCGTATTTGCGCAAAGCGCAATTCCATCAACACCAGCAGCCTCGAGCTTAAGCGAAGCGTCGATCAGCAAATTAAGAACACCTTCATGATCATTCTTTTGATTCAGATCGGCAATATCATTATAGTTAAATGAGTATAAAATACAGCGAGCAGCATTCAACCCGCCCAAACGACTATTTACTTCCAGATTGATTAACTTATAGTACTCATGACTCGATACCCATCCTGTACCTCCTATTAAACCAATTGTTCTCATAGCACTTTACTTTAAAAACTTTTTTACATATTGATAGTCTAAGTAGTATATAAATTTTAAAGATAAACTATTCGACTGAGGTGATTTCAATGTCCTTCTAAAATTAGTAGATGGGTTATCATTAAATATATCACTTTCGGTTTCAACGGCATTCTTATAATTGAATGAGAGGAAGCTGCCAGGCGCAAATTGCCATGAGTAAACTAAATCGATATTAAAGTAGTTTGAGCAATAATTGTTGTTGGTATTATAATTATTACTTGGTGTAACCTCACCATCCTTCTCAAGGTTAAAGAATTGAAGGTATTTGGCAGAATTCATGTAGTGTCTAGCTGATAAAATCAACGACATATCATTTTTAAATATGAACTGAAGGCTAAACTTGTTCTCAAATGTAACCAATCTACGACCCCCGAAAATGATGGAATCTTCAGAAATGGCATCAACATAACCAAAATTGAAATTGTCTTTAGAATATCTGAAATCATATCTAAATGATAGTTTATCATTATATCGATACCTTAACGTGGTGCTAATGCCATAATATTTCCCCTCGTATTCTTCCAGAAAATCTGCAAAATCAGTATGGATATTAAATCTTAGTGCTTTTCGTGAATCTGATGCAAACCCAACATTCATATAGTAAAATCTGATTTTCCTAAAGTACCGCCCCTCGCTCCTAGGCTCATTGTAATCGTAACTTTTTGTAGGATTAAACTCACCAACGATGCTAATTGCTGCATAGTTCAGAAAATCAGCATATAGAGATATGCCCATTTTACTTTCAATTGGCTTACCAGTTTCGGGGTTTGTACTATAATTCAAGTATAACTCATTATAGGAATCTCTAAAAAATCGATTTGGCTGGTAGGTATTATAATCGATATAAAAATTATTTCTCATTTTATTCCCAATAACATAATAACCCATATCCCTAGAGTCGTAGGTTTTATTAATGAATGTATGAGATGCTCCGAACTGAAAATTGCCTGAAATTTTCCGAGCTCCAAACAAATAACGATAACCTGTAAGAGTGGTAAAAGTATTGGGAAGAGTATCGTTTTTAGTGTATTTCTGGCTTAACGCAACATTTGCATCCATAGCGTAGCTATGGTTTTTATTTTCAAGGGTTAAACCTGAACCTGTAACATTTGCCACATTGCTCGATTTGTCCTTAATCATATTAGTGTTCATCAGGTAAAATGATGAGCTATTTTTCATTTGCTGATCGAATACCACTACGTTATAGTTTGTTAAAGGCTCTGTAAGAATTCTACGCCTATTACCAACTGAGTCCTCAATAGTTGCATAAGTATTCTCGGTTATTGCATTAAAAATGCCAATGCCAAGACCATTATTATCTCTACCAGATATTTTAATGGCATTCAACATTTTAGCACTCGAAGGGTTTTCCTTAATTTTTTCACCCTCATTCAATTGATCTGATACATCATAAAACCCTGATGGCGTTTTACCTATTCGTCGTGAATAGAATAAACTGTTTTTATTAAAAAGTTCAACACCCTCCTTGAAAAATGGCCTATTTTCAGAGTAAGTTACTTCCTGATAGCTCAAATTCTTAACCTTATTGTCGGATTGAACTTGACTAAAATCGGGCAGGAGCGTTAAATCGAGTGTAAATTTTTCGTTAATGCCATACTTTAAATCTGCTCCAAAGTTGTAAGAGAATGAATGGTTATAGTTTGCTAGCTTCCCATCAACAATATTTGGTGATTCTTCGAAATATGTAGTAATAAAGGGGGTTAACGATAGCCTTAATGGTGCATTGATGTTGGAAATTCCATTCAACTTACCCCAGTAGGTCAATGAGCTGTTTACCCCTTTGGGCACCAGACTCCACTGTGCAAACTCTTGTCTTCGCTCAATCGATCTGGTTGTTTGAAATCCCCAAACCTGCTCTTTTGTAGAAGGGAATCGAATTGCCGAGTATGGAATTCTCATCTCAACACACCACCCTTTATCAGTTATCTGAACTTTGCTCTCCCAAACAGTATTATAGGTAGGATCTAATGCCTTACTATCAATCTGAACGCCCGAAGCGTAAACCCCAAATATGTATGCATCTTGCTGATTATTGTATGTATCAAAACATATTCTAAAAAGATCTGCTCTTATGGAAGCATCCCTAACACCCAATTCATGAAGTATACTATCAGGATAATCATCATACATCATTGCTCCAACATAGATAGCATAATCATCATAAACTATTTTAACCTCTGTTTTTTGTGAAACAGGTTTCCCTTCATCCGGAGTATTTTGCATGAACCCATCAGCAGGCATTACATCAAGCCAAACCGATTCATTTAATACACCGTCAATTCTTGGAGGGGTTATAGTTCTAATAGCAGTGTACTCCTTGTTTGTACTTTGAGCTAGCAAGTTCTGTCCTACTATAACCAGTAAAACTACAATTACATAAGTTTTTCTCATGAATGATTATATATAACCTAAGTGATAGATAATTAATGAAATAACAAATAATTTTTACATATCATTTTGTATGAACTGTAAGATTACCTAGAGGTCAAAAAGTTTAAATTCATTTTGAATAATTAGCTTTTGCCATAAGCATTTTCTATATTTGACGGCATGAAAAAACTAAAGTTTATTGATCTGTTCTGCGGTGTGGGTGGATTTCATCTAGCCCTTAAAGAATTTGATGCTGAGTGTGTTTTTGCATCTGATATTGATGCTGATTGCAGGCAGGTATACAAGAATAACTTTGGACTTGAACCTTATGGCGATATAACAAAAGTAAACGAGAAAGCTATTCCTCCTCACGATATCATTTGTGCGGGTTTTCCTTGTCAGGCATTTTCCAAGGCTGGATACCGTAAAGGTGTAAGCGATCCAAGGGGTACACTTTTTTACGAGATAGTTCGAATTGCCAAGCAGCATCAGCCTAAATATCTAATTCTTGAGAATGTTCGAAACCTTGCTGGGCACGATGGAGGAAATACTTGGAAAGTAATTCGTCACAACCTACGAGAAATTGGGTACAACGTCTCCGATGAGCCTATCATATTTAGCCCACACTATTTAGGTATTCCACAACATCGCGAAAGAGTTTTTATACTTTGTAAACGAAAGGATTTAGGAGATCTACCTGCCTTTTCATTTGATAAAAAGAGTAAACCTACCAGCGATGCATTTTCGGTTCTGCAACCCGATAACGAAATAGAAAACATTAAAAAATATAAACTTAATAAACGAGAAATTGCTTTAATTGACCTTTGGAACGAATTTGTATCAATTGTTAAGGAAAATTTACCTGGATTTCCTGTTTGGAGTGAGTGGTTAAAGGAGATAGATGGAACCGATAATATACATTCCTACCCAAAGTGGAAGCAGGATTTTATCTATAAAAATAGCAACCTCTTTGGCTCGAACAAAAAATCAATGCATAAATGGCTTCAGAAAGCCATGGCAAATCCTGATTTCAACGGAGCTAAAGCCAAATTCGAGTGGCAAGCAGGAAAAACAAACGAACCAAACCTTTGGGATACCATTATGCATTTTCGTCCTTCAGGACTCAGAGCAAAAGCACCAACACACTATCCGGCTTTAGTTGCAATTACCCAAACATCTATTATTGGTCCACGAAAAAGAAGGTTAACCCCACGCGAATGCGCACGACTGCAAAGCATTCCTGATAATTACCAGCTGCATCCAACCGATAGAATTGCCTACAAACAGCTTGGAAACTCGGTAAATGTTGACGTTGTTAAACTTTTTGCAAAACTTCTTCTCAGCAAGTAAAAAGTTCTGGTTTTAAGAAACGAAATCTAGTTTTGTTCTAATTAGTCTGCTTTAGTATTGGATTAGAACTAATTTTTTATAAATTGCAAGATGAACTTTCGTTTAACCCTAATACTAATTTTATGGAACAAGTTGACAAAAAGTTTGCAGGTTTCTGGTGGAGATTCCTTGCAATTATCATTGATGGATTAATCCTAGGTGTTGTAAAATGGATTGTTATTACTCCAATCCTTGCTACTCTTGGTTTTGGTGCATTCAAGGCAGCAACATCAGGCGAAATGGATGAGGTAGCAGCAATAGGTATGGTTGGTGCTTTCGCTGGAGCAATGGCCATGGTATGGATCTTTACAATTATTGCTGGATGGCTATATTTTTCTTTAATGGAATCGTCAAAATTCCAAGGAACAATTGGCAAACTTGCATTAGGAATTATTGTTACCGACATGGAAGGTAACAAAATCTCTTTCGGAAAAGCAACAGGTCGCTATTTCGGTAAAATTATATCAGGCATCATCCTATATGTTGGCTTTATGATGGCTGGATTTACTGAGAAGAAACAAGGGTTACACGATATTTTAGCAGGAACATTGGTTTGGAAAAAATAGAAACACAATCTATTTTCAATGGTAAAAGGGAGGCTAAAGCCTCCCTTTTCTTTTTCTCTTTAAACAATCATTTTACTATATTTGAATACATTTTATGCATCAAATCAAACTTTCTCCCTTTTAAGGAGTCTACCATTATGTTGAAATAACCTAAAATAAAACTCTAAAATCTAATTAACCATGCGTTCTAAACTATTACTCTTCCTAGTTTTCTCGCTATCGGGTTTGCTTACATCAGCTCAGCAAGCTGAACTAATCCGAAGAGCAGGGACAGCAATGGAGTATCCAAATGCTAATTACATCCTCGTTTACGATAGTACTCGGGTTGATGTACAGGAAACAGGTTTAAGCTACTACAACAACTCAAGACTATTCAAAATCCTTACCCCAAGTGGTGCAAAGGAGTTGGCAGTTGTTAAGTTCGATTACGATCCTTTAACCGCTTTCATCCGTGTTGAGAAAGCAAGGATATACCGAAACAATGGCAAAGTAGAGGATATTGATGTCGCAAAAACAATGGATTACCCTGCTCCTGCCCGTGCTATTTATTGGGGAGCTCGGCAAAAAATGGTTGGAATTGGACGCCTTGAACCAGGTGATGCCATTGAAATTAAATTCTTTAAGAAAGGGTTTTCATACGCGCTTCTTGGTCAGGAAGAACTTAGCGATGATTATTATACACCTCCTATGCGTGGCCATTTCTACGATATAGTTGAATTTTTCTCATCGTTCCCAATTAAGGAGAAGGTTTACAGCGTTAAAATCGACAAAGCAAAGAATCTTCAATATAAAGTGTATAATGGAGTTGCAGATGAGAAGATAACAGAGAAAGATGGAAAAGTGAATTATACTTTTACCGTTAAGAATATTATGCCGATGAAGCGTGAGGCTAGAATGGTTGCGCAATCGGATGTTGCTCCAAAACTATTAATGTCAACCAGTCCCGATTGGTACTCAAAATCTAAATGGTTTTGTGGCGTAAATGAGGATTATGGCAGTTTTAAATCAACCCCTGAGATCGACAAAAAGGTTAAAGAGATTCTAAAAGGGGCAAAGGATGAGCTAGATTCAATTTCAAAACTAAACCACTGGGTTGCTGATGAAATCCGCTACAGCGGATTATCAATGGGCAAAGGCGAGGGTTTTACGCTTCATAAAGGCGAAATGGATTTTCACGATCGTTGTGGTGTGTGTAAAGATAAAGCAGGTATGCTTGTAACCATGCTTCGTGCAGCAGGTTTTGAATCATACCCAGCAATGACCATGGCTGGTTCAAGAATTGATCGTATTCCAGCCGACCAATTCAACCATTCGGTTACAACAGTAAAACTTCGCAATGGCGAATATATGATGCTCGATCCAACTTGGGTTCCATTCACCCGCGAGAACTGGAGCAGCCGCGAACAACAACAAAACTATCTAATGGGATTACCCCAAGGTGCGGATCTTATGGAAACTCCAATATCTGCTCCTGAAAACCATTACTTCAAAGTTAATGGTACATCTACCTTACAAAGCGATGGCACTTTAACCGGTGAGTTTACACTTACCGCCGAAGGTCAATCTGATGCAAGCGTTAGAGGCATTTTCACAAGAAGCTTTAAAGCCGATTGGCAAGCTAACTTTGAGCGTGAATTGGTTAAAATATCTCCAAGAATTGAGCTAGTTGAAATGACATATACTGATCCTTACTCTTATCTGCTTCAACCAGTGCAAATACATGTAAAATATAGGATTCCAGACTTTGCTATTGCAACAAAGGATGAGATTATATTTACTCCTGTGGTTGCTGCAAACCTATTCGGTAGCCGTCATAGCCATACATCATTTGATACTTCTGTTGAGAACAGGCTCTTCCCATTTTCTGATGGTTGCTCAAAACTAATTGAGCTGAACGAAACAATCACCTTACCTTCAAGCATGACTGTTAAGTTTAAACCAGAATCGCAACAAACATCAGGAAGTGGTGCCGATTTTGAATCGAACTACACGTTAGAAGGAAATACTCTAAAATTTGCTCAAAAAGTTGTACTTAAAAAGCGAATTTATCAACCAGAGGATTGGCCTTCGTTCCGCGAAGCGGTTAAATATCAAAATGAGTTTGCTAGCAAACCTGTAATTCTCAAATACTAAAAAAGATAGATATGAAATCAAAATATATAATCGGATTATTCCTTCTAATCCTTACCGCATGTAGCGCACCGCTGACCGATGAGCAAAAAAATGCCGATGCGGTTTATTTAAAACAGGTAAAGGAATACACTCTTAACCCCGATGGTAGTAGTACATACCATTACTACCACAAACTCCTTTATAACTCGTATCAGGCTATCAATAGGTATTATGGCGAAACCTTTGTGGTTTACAACCCAAAATACCAAACCCTAAAGGTGAACAAATCTGAAACAAAGATGGCTGATGGTAAAGTGGTAAAATCACCAGATAATGCTTACAATGAGGTTTTGCCTGGGCCCGCAGCTGATGCACCTGCTTACAACCACCTTCGTGAAATGGTAATTACCCACGTTGGACTTGAGCGAGGAGCGGTTGTTGAATTAGATTATGTAATTCAAACCCAAAATGGGTTTATGCCTTACTTTTTCGATAGAGTGAACCTTTGCGAATCATCTCCTGTAAAAGATTTGGAAGTTATAGTAAAAGTTCCAAAAGGTGAAAAACTTAACTATAATATCATTAACCAACCCGAAGGGCTAAATTGCAAGAAGAGTGCAAACGATACTCAGGATATTTATAAATGGGAATCGTTTAACCTTGGAGCCTATTCTCATGAGCCTTATCAAGCCGAAGGGTATGCTGCATATCCTTTCCTTACATTCAGTACAACCGATTTCGAAACTACATTCAGTTTCTTGAAAGGAAATCTTACCAATACTTTTGTTGCCGACGATGCTGCAAAGAAACTAATAACCTCACCTGCTACAGGTTGGGATAAAGTTAACCTCATTAGAGACTACGTGGCAAAGAACATAAACACTTATGGTGTAATTCCTGTGTGGACTGGTTACAGATTCCGCTCACCCGAGGAGGTTTGGCAATGCAATGGTGGTACAGAGGGAGAAAAAGCCATTCTTCTAGCAGCAATGTTAAAACTTGCTGGATTCAATAGTCAAATAACACTTGCCGGATACAACCACTTTTTTAACAAAGAAGTTGGATTCCCTGGAGCATTCGATAAAATTTGGGTTTGTGTTGATATCAATGGTGAAAAAAGAGTCCTTTCTGCAACCGATGATCATACAGAAGTACCCGGTTCTCGAATTACAGCCAATATCAACGATGATATTGCGCAAATGGCTTTTGAAAAGAAAACTTTGCCTGAATATAAAGCATTATTCGAAGCAGAACTATCAATCTCAAATGATGCAAAATTAAGCGGTAAAGCTATGTTAAATAGCAATAGGTTTGACGCTCATAAGAGTGTATTAAGTGGAATACCATCTTCGGCATTCTCATTTACAACAACGAGTGCTAAGCAAGATTCAATAATTCAAACAATTATCTTTACAAATCCAAATTTAGCCGAAAAGGTTGATGGCTATCATATTCTAACCCTCCCAAAAATATCACAAGGGATAACCTCAATTGGCGCAACTGAATTACCTTTAAACCGCTCCACAACAATTGAGCTACCATCCGCATATAACGAGGTTTATTCATTCACATTTACTATTCCTGCTGGAATTAAAGCAGTTTCTCCTTTAAGCAATACTGTTGTTGAGAATAGTTTGGGTTCTTGTTCTATTGAGGGGATTGAGAAAGATGGTAAAGTAGTTATTACCCGAAAAATCAAAATAAACCAAGCAAGTATTCCTGCTGCAAGCTATAACGATTTCCGTCAAATTATGATGCTTTGGGCCGATAAAAACCTTAACCGTTTTGTTTTCAAGATTGAATAATCTTTTCGTTAATAAGCAAAAAGAGAGAGGGATTAACCCTCTCTCTTTTTTGTTTTATACTATTTGGTTTACAAATTCTGATCGACCGAGAATCCTACCTTTCTGAAATCGTCCCAGAATGAAGGGTAAGAATTGCTTGTAACCATCGGATTTTCGATATCAACAGGGAGTCCTGTAATAGCAATAGGCGCAAAAGCCATGGCTATTCGATGATCATCAAAGGTTGAAATATTTATATGCTTTAACGACGAATGTTTGGTTTTTCCATTAAAGCACAAGATTTCATTATCGTTTAAAGTTTCAATAGTTATAACAGCACCCAGTTTAAGCAGTTCCGATTGAAGCGATTTTAGCCTATCATTATATTTTAGTCTTAATGAGCCAACCCCAAACATACGGAAAGGCACCTTAAGCATAACGCACAAAACAGCAAACGTTGGAACTAATTCGGGGCTGTTTGAAAAATCATATTCAAAATTCTTAATAGTCCGCTTACATTTTGTAAGCATTACCCCATCATTAATAAAAGTAGTCTTAACTCCAAATTGATAAAATATCTCTTTGGTTACAATATCGCATTGTGAGCTTTCAACATTTACGCCATGAATACTGATGTTACACTTCTTTGATAAAGCTGCAACCTCATACCAGTATGATGCGGTGCTCCAATCGGACTCAAGAGTTAGCTCTGAACCGTCTTTAAATCGGGTCTCAATCAATGTTTCGTTAATTTTCCAACCCGAGTTTATTCCAAGATACTGCAACGCCCTAAGCGTTAATTCGATGTAAGAAGAGGAAACGATATTTTCTTTCATCCTATGTATAACTGAATCGGAAAGCGTTGGAGGTAAAATAAGTGCTGCTGCAACTAGCTGGCTACTAATACTACTATCAACTCGAAGAATTGTATCTCCTCTAAAATTTTTACCTATAAGCTTAAAAGGAGGCCAACCATCTCGTTCAATAAAACTTATACTAACTCCTTGCTTTTGTAGTAGAGACACTACTTTTTTAATAGGACTACTCTTGGCTTTATTAGAGCCTGTAATCACCCAATCTCCTTTAAAAAAATTAAAAAATGAACGCAAATGCCTAAGTGCAGCTCCGGCCTCACCTTTATCGATATTCTTTTGAAATTTGGGTGCTTTCTCAAACATAACATCTACCTCATCTTTAACAGGCAGAGTTTTTTGTTCACTACTCGGATGCTTTATAACCCTGAATACCAAAACCTTATTACTTATCTTCTTGGTAGGGAATAGGGTAACCTCTCCCACAAGGTCTTTTTCGACCTTTGAAATAGTATATCTTAGCATATAACTCGAATTAAAAAAAACACAGTCCAATGTCAAATGTAAACTTTTAATACGAAAATTGTTAAAGTTGTGGTCTCAATTTTAAATTTGATTATTGTGGGCAAGCCTAATCTAACCTTACATTCTTTTAAATATAAGCCTAAACTTAACCTTTAAATTTTCAATTATAGATTGTATCTTTTCGCATGCACAGTGAAACAAACGTTTAGTTACAGCTGCATATTTTGGATAATTAAAAATCATTTTCCAACTTTGAATCTAAATGATTAACCATCTGTTTTATGAAGATTGATAACGAAAATGCTACAGTTAAACGCCAAGCTCTAAAATATATTTACGCCATTGCTGTGCTAACCATTATTGCAGTACTATATACTACGAATATTGAACCATATCTTGTTCAATATCTAGGAATTACCAATGCTTGGATTTCGCTAATGCTAGTAATCGCATATCTTATATACTATTTCTTTCATCTATACAGAAAAACATCATACCTATACCTTTCCGATGATGGGGCAAAAATCACCATCCGCTTTTACCAGCTTAAGCCCATGAATCCAAAGAAGAGCGCCTACGAGATTCAAAAGAATCAATTTTATAAATTCACCTACCAAAAATCGTTTTTACGCGAGGAGGTTACCGTTTACCAAAAGTACGGAAATAGCATATCCAAATACCCACCATTTAGCCTAAAAGGACTTAGTAAGGAGCAAAAAGCAAAAGTTTTCCTTACCCTAAACCAGTATCAACAGATTTAATTAGACATAGGATTGACGGACAATTTGCTTAAATACAAGATTGGAATCGAGATGATTCCTAAGATAGGAAGCATTAATGCTAAAAAACTTATTGCTTACTGTGGAGGAATAGAAGGGGTATTTAAGGAGAGTAAGAAATCGTTACTCAAAATCCCGGGCATTGGAGAAGTACTTGCCAATGAAATTGCCAACCAAAAAGTTTTAGATAAAGCTGAGCGTGAAGTTGAGTTTATCGAAAAGTATGGAATTACAGCCCTATTTTATCTTGATAACGATTACCCCGAAAGGCTCCGCCAGTGCGAGGATTGCCCAATAGTTCTTTTTGTAAAGAGCAAAAGTCTTATAAACTTCAATACCGAAAAGTACATAAGCGTTGTTGGTACTCGTAAAGCAACCGATTATGGAAAAGAGATGACCGAGAAACTTATTGATGGTCTGGTTGAAAAGGGTTATAAACCAATAATTGTAAGCGGCTTGGCTTATGGGATAGATATTGCAGCGCATAAATCGGCGCTAAAAAATAACCTTCAAACCTTTGCTGTGCTTGGTCATGGATTGGATACCATTTATCCAGTATCGCACCGAAATGTGGCAAAGGAGATTGTTGATACTGGAGCGTTGATAACCGATTTCCCCTCGGATACCAAGTTCGATAGAAATAACTTTATTAAACGGAACCGAATTATTGCTCGCTTGACCGATGCAACAATTGTAGTTGAAAGTGGCGATCAGGGCGGAGCGCTGATCACCGCCGATTTGGCCAACTCCTATAATCGCGAAGTATTTGCCATTCCGGGTCATGTTGGCTCAAAATACTCCGAAGGGTGCAATCAGCTAATCAAATCCAATAGGGCTGCGCTAATTGAAACATCCGATGATATTGAGTATTTTTTAGGTTGGGAACCTACAACCGTTAAAAATCAGCCTAAACAAATCACCCTTTTTGCCGATCTCAGCAGCGATGAGCAATGCATTGTTGATTATCTAAAAACCGTAGAACAGGAATCAATCGATCTTATTTGCATAAAAACCCAGATGCCCGTTTCAAAAGTATCGTCTCTCCTATTAAACCTTGAGTTTGCAGGATTGGTAAAAAGCAAACCGGGCAAGGTTTACTCGATTATCCATAGATAATCTTCTATCTATAAATAGCCACCCCTTTGTCATCCTGAGCATCGCGAAGGATCTGTTATGGCACTAAAAAAGATGCTTCGCTTCGTTCAGCATGACAGTTCTATATTGGTTAAATCACCTTAAATTCAATCAATGCTGTCATCCTGAGCGTAGCGAAGGATCTATTATTCCAGTACAAAAGATGCTTCGATTCTCTCAGCATGACAGTGCTACTTTGGTTAAATCACCTTAAATTCAATCAATGCTGTCATCCTGAGCATCGCGAAGGATCTAATATTCCAGTACAAAAGATGCTTCGCTACGCTCAGCATG
>DQHR01000045.1 GCA_003531155.1 Bacteroidales bacterium
AGGACTTGCTTTAAAACTATAATAATCAAATATATCTTGAAGTTGAACAAGAGATGTGTCGGACCACAGAACCTTTACTTCCATGTATCAATTTGGTTAAGAAGATTTCGTGCTTCAGTAACTCTTTCATTTTTAATATCGTCCTCCGAATTATCAATGATTTCATTGAATTCTTTCATTGTCATTGGACTTAATTCTTCTTCAAGTTTTTTCTTTCTTTCAATTCTAAGTAATCTTTCAAGTTTAGTGACAAGTTCATCGTCAGCAACTCTAAGGAATTCTTGAACAAAGTGTATCTTTCTTGCTTGAATGTCCATTTTATTTATTTTTTTCTTTCTCCAAAGATAAGGATTATTTTATTCGAAGTAAAGTGTTTCGCTTATCAGTACCCTTTGCGCTCATTGCATGAAACTCTTAGGTCTTATCTGCTTGTCAACTTATTAACTTTTCTACTTGTTCGCTTATTCGCTTATCAACTTGTTAACTTTTATAACACAGAGTTCCACAGAGTAAGAGCACAGAGGGACACCGAGTTTAGTCCATAGTAGGATGAGGTGCAGTCTTAGTAGAACAGAGTTTTGTTAATCAAAGTCAAAATTTGAATACTTATCAGGATTTTTAGTATATAATTCATGGTCTCTATAGTACATTTCAATTAATTCTGAGAAATCTTGGAATTCAGGTGATTCCTTAATTATATTTTCCATTAGATTATCTGCTTCTTTTAGTGTTAAAAATCTCTCCAGATTTCTAAACCCAATTTGCTTATGAATAGACACTCCGTAAGCTCCCACATACATGCTTCTACTTACTGTTATAAAATGTTTCAAGAAATTTAAAAACAATCTCCTGTCGTTTTTTATTTTAGTTATGAAGTCATTAAGTTTTTCCTCACTTCCCCATTCTTTCCATTTGTTTACAATGTGTAATAAATAATTGTTTGCTAGAAGTTTATCAATATTTGTATTTTCAACTTTTTCAATTATTATTTTTTGAAGTTCTACCAGATTTTCGTTCGTAAATAGCAGTTTCTCATCTGCTGGATTTTTTTCATAAACATGTGTTTGTAACGAAATTAAATCAAGTATTCCGAAAATTCCCTCAGATTCATCGGCTATAGATTTAATTGTTTTGTAATTATATGTTTTATCTTCCTTTGAAAGCAATTGGTAAATGACTCTAACAAGTTCTATTTTCAGTCCAAGATCAAACATGCCTTCTTTTTCATCTTCAAGGTTGTCTGATAGGTTATTAAGTCCTTTTATTAAGTTTTTTGCAGAATTTTCTGGGATTTTCTCTCTATTTTCTGTAAAGTCTTGGATTTTTCTAAGTAATGGACGGAATTTTTTATTTGCAATATATTCTTGTAATAACTTTTCTGTTTCGTCATTGTCTTTCAAAATTCTAATGAATTTTTCAAGTTCATATTGTGTTAATTCACCTGCATTGTCATCAGGATTTAGTGTAAAATACAAGTCGAAGTGTTCTTTTGAACAAATCCTCATGTTCTTACGCCAAATAGCATAAAAATCATTTACATAATGAACTCCACCTGTTTCTTTTATAATTGAATCAAGTTGTGGAAATAAATTGTTAACCAATTTTTTAACACTATCTTGAAGACCCTCTTCAACTTTACTAATTGCCGTAAGTATTTCATTTTTCCTTTGTTCGTTTGGAATCCTTCTCTGATTGTTTTTTTCAGAAGGATCTGTAAATAGATCCTTTCGGAATTTCATGAAATCATAGAAATCAGGAGTAAATACTCTTAGTGCTTCAAGTGCAATAAAGTCAATAGGATTAATTTCAAATATTTCTTCCCTATGTAGTAGGTTGATATTGAATAGTAAACTATTTATATATCTTTTTACGTCACGAATGTTCTTGAAAAAGTTCTTGTATCCCGCATGATATGTATTAGCCCAATAATGATTTTCAGTTTTAAAATATTCATTTATAGAATTTGGTAATTTATGAATTAATTTATCTAATTCCTTAAATAGGAACTGCTGAATCTTATCATTTCTAGTATAAGGTAGGTTAAAATCTACTTGAACGATCTTTTTTAGGTAATCTTTACCTGTTATTCCTTTTTGTTCTTCGAGATTTGCTTCAATAATTCTGCTGTCAAATGCAAGGAGATAAATTGTATTTGGAAAATCAGCATTAACTCTAATTAATTTGAACACTTCGCAGATTTCTTTTTGACTTAATCTATCAATGTCATCAATTACAATTAAAAGTTTTTTCTTTCTTTTTATTAATTGATTGACAATCTCTCGTTTTAGTCCTTGGGGAGAAGTTTCTGAAGTAATTGATTTAAACTCTAAATATGATGCAATTTTGTTTAAAACTCCGCCAAATAATTGAGCCAATAGCACGAGTAGACCCATAAAAAAAAGAGAGTTCTCAACCCACTTTGAACTAATCGGAATCCAATCAAATATTTTATTTGCAGATACACCCAATATTCCTAATAATAAAATAAGATGTGGTATTATATCTTTTAATGCTTTAGATTCATTGTCTAAATTAATTAACTGGCTATATAATTTGAGTTTCTTCGCCAGTTTATCATCTTTCTTTGCATCTTTTTTAAGATTGAGTTCACTGCTTATATCATTAAAAAAATGAAAACTCAATGAATCTTGATTAGCATATGCCCAAGGGTTAAATTCAATTATTGTTGGATCATTTTGTCCTTTAGTTAATTCGAATTGTTCCTTTAAAAGATTTATTACAGAAGATTTCCCTTCTCCCCATTCTCCTTTAAGAGAAATTACCAAACTTTCTTCATTCTCCCATGTAGACAGCGATGCCTTTAATTGTTCTGCAAAAGAATTTCTATTTAATTCATCTTCGGCACTGCATATAATTGCTCTGTCTGGGATGAAGTCAAATTTTTTCATGAAAGATGTTTTATGTATTATTTACAGTCAATTCGATAGGCTGACTATTACATCAGTCCTAAGAAGTATAAAATTAAGACTTCTAAAAACAGAAACAAAGCAAGTGCTTGAAAAACATCATTAAATACGAATCATCCCCATTTGTTACTTTTTAGTGCTATCCAAAAACAAAAAAGCCCTATTGCTAGGGCTTTTAGTAGAGTTGTGGTTGGTTTTACTTTTTATCCAAGAACTTTTCTATCATCGGAATGGCAAGGTCGCTCTCTTTAAAATCGGGTTTTAGCGTGGTTATTTCGCCAATGTAGTCGCCATGCCCACCTGGAATTATGGCTAGCTCGGAGTTGGCAATTAGGCGGTGCATCTCAAGGGCGTGCTCGGGTGTAACCATATCTTTATCGCCAATAATAATTAAAGCAGGAGCTTTAATGGCCTTAATCTTCTCGTCGGGGATATTCTTAAAGTTGAGCATCCTTTGTACATCGCGGGCAAACATCACCTGTAACCCGTTGGTGTCGGCGGCAACCTTTTTGTAGGCCTCCTTCAGCTGCGGTGGCATATTATCTAAACTTGCCTGTTTCATAAATCCCCAAAACTGCTCGGGTACGCCGCTTCGCTTGGTAATGGCAGAGCCCAAAACAATTTTGTTAACTATATCGGGGTGACGAATGGCAATCTGTAGTGTAGTTGTTCCGCCGTTGCTAAAACCAAAAAAGTCGGCTTTGTCAATCTTAAGGTTTGCCAAAAGAGCGGCAACATCATCGGCATCCTGCTCAAAGGAGAGGTCGGCATTACGGTCGCTGGTGCGCCCGTGCGCTTGCAATTCGACGGCAATCACCTTTCGGCTTTTTGCAAATAGCGGAATAACCTTCTCAAAAGATGTTTGTATGGTTGAGCCACCACCGTGAATAAGCACAAGAGGCTTGCCCTGCCCGTAAATTTCGTAGTACATCTTAAGTCCATTCACATCGGCGTAACCGCTTTTGAAATCGAGCGGAGTTGCTTGCTTCTCCATATTGCCATAGGTTGAATTTGTTCTCTTCTCGCAGCACGAGGCCAATGCTAAAAGGGATAGAATTAAGAAAGTTGCCATTTGTTTCATAGCTGTCATTGTTCAACTTTCGAAGGGTTTTATTTTTCACATATTTCCTTAAGCTTTTCGAGTGCCTTAGGGTAGGTCTGGTTCATATAATCTACAAAATCTTCGGTAATATCTAAGTCAACAGTAACCTTAGTCGTTCCGTTGTTTTCTTCAAACGTATAATTTTCAAATCCGTTTGCCCACTGTTCCACTTCTGGGCCATCAGTAATTTCTATATTTGCCTTTAATAATCCGTAATGGCGAATTGAAACAAAACGGTTGGGAATATTGTCAGCTATCTCTGAAACCATTCCACCTTTATCGCCCTTCTCATCAGTTCCTATGAATAGCATTTTGCTACCTTTATTCCAATTCCCTTCATAGGTTGAAGTTGGATTGAACAAA
Source organism: Bacteroidales bacterium (assembly GCA_003531155.1). Classification (GTDB taxonomy): domain Bacteria; phylum Bacteroidota; class Bacteroidia; order Bacteroidales; family Tenuifilaceae; genus UBA8529. Next base: position 4,393 of record DQHR01000045.1, read on the forward strand.
GCAGTCCACTGCTCATAAGTTGATTTATTGTTAATCCCCAGCATTAAATCATATACCTTTTTTGTCGGTGCATTAATGCTTACAATGAATTTTATTTTTTTCATAATTATCATTAAGTTTTATATGGTCATTTAACATAGCCTATAGCTAATTGCTTAAACAAATAACAAAGTAAAATAGCAATTGTTGAGTTGGGATTATAGGCTTGTTTCTCGCAAAGTTCGCAAAGGGAAAAACGCAAAGAAGTAGGTAGAGCTTTGCGTCCTTAGCGCATACTTAGCGTCCTTTTCGCATACGCTAAAGCTTCAGCGAATGCGTTGCGTGAAACTTTTGGTCTTATTTACTTATTAACTTGTCAACTTGTTGGCTTAGCAACTTATCTTCATATTTGTTTGAAAACGAACAAACCAATCCTTACGAATTGGTTTGTTCTGCGTTGTTGATGGTCAATTATTGTTTTTACGGTACCACAAAGGTTGTCGTGTTTGATAAATCGTAACCGTTAATTCTAACCTTTACCAGCCAAGTTCCAGATGTAATGCCAGTGGGTACTTTTACGTTTATTTGTGTATCTGTTTGCGAGATTGCTGAGGCACTTAAATTGCCGAAGAATACAGTTATATAACTTGATGTCCCAAAACCTTGCCCACTAATTATTGCAGATATTCCAGCTGCACCACTCGAAGGTGTTATTGATGATATGGTGGGCTCAAGCACAGTAAATTGCTGAGATGAATTTACAATAAGGCTACCAAATGAAGCCCTAATGCTGTATGCACCTGGGGCAATCCATGGTACTTTTACATTTATATTAGTGGAATCGTAGGAAGTAATGGTTCCGTAAGCCGATAAAGGATCGAAATAGATGTAAGGAGTAACTCCAGAATTTACAAAGTAACTTCCTTGTATTGTAAGATTGGTGCCCGGAAACCCTGTTGTTGATGAGATGTCTGTGATTTTAGGTTTTACAATTTTCACCTTAGGTGCTAAAAGAATTGTATCGATACAATTCGATAATTTGCAACTGTATTCTCCTTCAGCCATTTGCTGAGGGAGAATAAACTGTATATTTGACCCTGAATAGTTGCTATTTAGAATTTTTGTAGAGCCTAGAAGAAGAAAGTTTGTATTGTAAGATGGATTTGCATTGGTGGTTTGAATTGATAGCGTAGTGCCTGGTAAATAGCAAGAAAGTGAGGCGAAATTTGCTGAAAGGTTATTCATTGTGAAATAACCACCAGGTACCTCTTTTTTCATTCCTTGTTTCACTACATATATTTTAAATTGTTTTTTTGCGAACGAATTTGGTATGTAAACATTGAGATTACTTGAGTTATAGCTGTCGGTTATGTAAATGTTGTCAAAATAAATTGAAGATCCATACAAATTTCTACCATAAATGGTTATGCCTGTGCTCCATGTCCCATTTTGGGGAGAGAATGATGTTACTGTTGGATCTAGTGCGAAGACACTGGACAATGTTGTGGATTGACCATTATAAGAAATTGTTATACTTACATTTGAGTTGTAATAGTCAGAATACAAGTCTGTTGGGACGATAACTGTAATTTCAGATTTGGTTATAGAAAGTATTCTTGCAGAATACGAATTGAAGGCCACTGTTGATGAAGTGCTAAAATTCGAACCAGTAATTTTTATCGTATCGCCAGCCTCGGCATGGCTAGGAATGATATTTGAAATAGAGGGTTTTGGTATTATACTTCTAAGTTGCTTGCCATAAACTGTACCTTTTTCATTAGTAATATAGGCTCTGGCATAAAAAAACTCGGAATAGTAGTCATTGATTTCTAGTTTACAAGAAAAGGAGTCACCAGAAAGATGTTTCCCTAACGATTTTTTGAAAGTGTTATATGAGCCATAACTACATTCAAACCCATAATCTAAAATGGGGTAATCTCCCTTGTTATAAACTGTTGCTTTTGCCATGTACGATAGGTCATCCTGTAATGTCATTTCAGTTGTTTCTACTCGTGGATCTTCTTTGTCTTTCTCGCACGAAATAAAAGTGAAAGACAATAAAAAAAGGAGCATAGCAATATTTAAGTATTTTTTCTCGAGCATTGGTGTAATTATTTGATAAACAATCAAAAAAATTAGAAAACAAACCCAATTCGGATTCCGTTTAGCAGTTTAGGTCCAAAACTCCATTTGTTTGAGTCAAGTTTAGGGTAAGTATCTCCATAACTATCATTAGATGAAACATCAATTTTACTATATTTATAATAATCTAGACCATAAGCAATTTCAACGCCGAAATAAAAATCCTTGGCTACATAAAAGTCAATCCCTGCAACAATATTAGCACCAACACTCCAAAATCCTCTTTCATTGAAAGTTACTTGTGTATAATGGTAGTAGCCATCATAGTACGCTTGGCGAGTCCACCATGTACCATCAATGGTTGTTTTAATGCCCCCATCCTTATCTATTTCTTTACTGCTTTTTATTGCAAAACCCAGTTCCCAACCAATATAAGGCGATATTCTTCTAGTACCATTTAGATGCTTCTCCATACCAATGTTTAAGGCTGTGGTTAACGATCTTTGATAAATACTCTGTTTGATGGGGTCATACCCATAATTAGACTTAGAACTACTATTGTTTTGGAGGTAGGTTGTTGTAATGGCTAATCTTAATGCCTTGTGATCTGATGTGAATTTTCTAATTTTTATCTGAGCATTAGCATTGTTGAAAGAAAAACTTCCATTTAATGGATTAATATTTAACTCGGAGCTGATTCTTTTTGCAGTTGCTTTTAATGTATCCTGACATTTACCATTGTAAGAAATTAAGGAAAAAAGGCTGAAAAGAAGAATTAATTTTTTCATAGTGTTAACTTTTATNNGTTTATCTAATTGGAGAAAAATTCATTTTTGGTTGCTTCTATATCAAAGTTAATTTTTTTTGATGTTAAAACAGTGAAGAAATTTTGAAATGCAATATGTTTAATAGCAGTTTTAGTTATAATGGCATTTTTAATTTTTGAAGAGGAGTAACATAAAACTTAAAGAATGTTGTACATTATAATGTAAGGTTTATGGTCTCTTTTCCTTTTCAAATCAGCAAAAACGATATGTACAAATCCACCTTAGATTATTTAATCTCTTCACTCATATAGTGTAGTGGAAAACTTATGATGAGACTGTAACGCTATGTTTCTTAAGTACAGATTTAGCTGTCCTTTGCTTGAAACTTTTGGACTTATTATCTTATAAACTTATCTACTTGTTAACTTATGAACCTATTCCCTCTTTCTTAGCATCTCAACTCGCAACATTAAAAGCAAAAGTAGTCCTACACAAACAATTGCCCTAACCGAGTAAATTGTGGCCAGTAGCCCTTTGCTTGATAGGAGCGAGAATACGGGAACAAGCATCATCATAATCCAAACCGAGAAGGGTTCGGTGTTGGCTTTTGATTCGAATAACCTTTTAATTACTGGAAAATATGATACAACCATGATTAGCTGTATGGAAAGGTTTGTTACTAAATGGTTTTTGGTAATTGCCCAGAATAGAATTGATACTATAACTGCAATTAAGCAAGCTGCATCGAATTTTGTGAACTTAGAACTTTTATCGCCCCATATAGCAATGGCAATGGATATGGTAAGTACAAGTATTAAATCGGTTGTGTTTAGGATGTTATCCCAAATGCTGAAATTATCTTTTGCAAGATAAGTTATAAGGCTCATGCCCACAGCAATGGTGAAGAAAACCCACATGGCTAGTGCAGGTTTAATTTCTTGTTTATATAAAAGTCGGCAGTAGCGTATTGTGATTGTTAGGTTTAAAAGGGCAACAGATATAATTGAAAACTCACGCATTGATTAAAGAATTTCGGGCAAAAATAGTATTAAAATGTAATATCACCATCCTTGCTTTTGCCTAAGTCATAAACGTGTTTCCGAACTCGTTGTGCCCAGTCCCAGTGATTTTGTGATGAGTTGAATTTCTCATACGAGATTGGCTTGCCTATTCTAACTCTAATAGTAGCATTTCGCTTTTTAAGCATCTCGCTTGGCAGCAACATTAGCTCAAGGTTGAGGTTTATAAAAAAGATTTTTCTAATAACTCCAATCGAGTAGAATAGTCGTGAGTTTCTTCCGTAAATATGTATGGGTACAATATCTCGTTTGTTGGCAATTGATTTGGTAATCATACTTTTTTGCCATTTGCAATCCTGAACCTTAAAGTTATAAACCCGTGAGACTTCTCCTGCAGGAAAATGAGTAATAGGAATATCTGATTCAAATACTTTTTCCAAAGCGTTTATATACTCTTTTGGGCTCATGCCAAATGAGTTTACAGCAGCAATTAGTGGTCTTAGATGAGGAATAAAATTAAAAGAGTCGTTACCAATGGCTTTTAGTGTTCCGTATTTTTGTGAAACGGTGTGTGTAAGAACTAAACCATCAATTACTCCGAATGGATGATTTGATACAAAAAAGCACTTGCCGTTCTCAGGCAAATTCTCTTTCCCCTCAATAATTAGCGTGAGATTAAACTCTTTAAGCATTTTTTCAAGAAAATCAACTCCTATATTCTCAGAATGTCGAGTCAGAATTTCGTTGATTTCCTCCTGCTTAACAATTCTAATAATTAACTTGATAATGAAACTGGGGAGTCGTTTAAGGAGCTTAAAGCTGCTATTCTTGATGATGCTTTCAATGTCAATATACTTCATCTTTAGTTATTAATTTTTGGGTTAAATAAAAAATACTCCGTTAGCATTCGCGGGGTCTCAAAATAAACTATTAATAACTAACCACTCTGCTTAATGTGCGGAATAGAACCGCTGTAAATAATAACTTCTATAAAAGAAATTTATTATTCCCTTAAAACCCAAAGATAATATATTCAGCGAAAATCAAAGTAGATGTTAAAAGTCTGAATCTATATTTAATCCATTTTAACATTAATAGTAGGGTGTATTATATGTGAGTTGTATTAGTAATAAAACAAACTAATATATAAAGCCATGATTAACTGTGTAACTTATAGAAAAAGTAATGCCTCCAAGGTTGAGGTGTTCATTTTAAAGGTTATCGCTCTAAGCCTGATAGTGGGATTGTTGGTTCTCGAGTTAGCTGTAGAATATTCATGTAGCTAACCCATCTTACATAAAAAAGTAGGGTATTCTCAATGTTGGTTGTAGTAGGTATAAATGGCTGAGAACAATCTAAATCAAATCATTAACTTTTAATACGATAATTTGTTCTATTTCAGTAATATATAATGATGTATATCATCTGTGACTCTACTTGTTTATTCTTTTTTCTCTTTAAATTGAACAATTAAGGAACAATAAAAATAAATGTCATGCCAATTAAAGGAAACATAGCGCTAAGCGATAATGGATTTGTTTTCAACCCTGCATCGGGCGATTCATTTACGCTAAACAACACGGGTAAAGAGGTCCTTTTACTAATAAAAGAAGGCAAAGCAATTGAGGAAATCTCAAATTTAATGCTTGAGAAATACGATGTCGATCCAATTACGCTTGAGCGATATTTGGTCGATTTCTTAAATGATCTTAGATCCAATAACCTTATCGAGGAGTAACATGGAAGCACACAAAATAACCGTTGCTGTTACTGGGCTCAATAATATTGATAGTCCTGGTCCAGGAATTCCTGTAATCAGGGGGATTCGAGAATCGAAGGATTTTGATGTCCGAATAGTTGGCCTTGCTTACGAACACCTTGAACCAGGGATCTATATGAGCGATTTGGTCGATAAAACCTATATGATCCCTTACCCTTCGGAGGGAAAGGAAGCTTTGTATAAAAGATTACAGCAAATACATGCAAAGGAGAAGCTTGATGTTATAATTCCAAATTTTGATGCCGAACTCTTCTCGTTTATTAAGCTTGAACCTGAGCTAAATAGAATTGGGATTAAAACGTTTTTGCCAACTCTTGAACAGTTCGAGGAGAGACATAAATCAAATTTACCAGCATACGGTAAGAAGTATAATGTGAATGTGCCCAAAGGCACAGAGGTTTTCAGTCTATACGATCTTAACAATGCCCTTAAATCGATGAAATACCCAGTAATGATAAAGGGCAAGTATTACGATGCCTATGCTGCACATTCCGAGGAGCAGGCTGGTGTTTATTTCGCAAAAATGTCGGCTAAATGGGGTTTTCCTGTAATTGTTCAGGAATTTATTAAAGGAACCGAGGTGAATGTCATCGCCCTCGGCGATGGTAAAGGTAATCTGATTGCTGCAGTGCCCATGCGAAAACAGTATATCACAGATAAGGGTAAAGCATGGGGAGGAATTACTGTTGAAGATCCAACTATGCTCGATTTGGCAAAGAACATAATGACTCAAACCAAGTGGAAAGGTGGAATGGAGTTGGAATTGATTCGGGATTCCGAAGGAGATTTGTACTTGCTTGAGATTAATCCTCGAATTCCAGCTTGGGTTTATTTAGCTGTAGGAGTTGGACAAAATATTCCTGAAGCGTTATTAAAACTTGCATTAGGATTCAAGGTTGAACCTTACACGCGCTACGATGTGGGTAAAATGTTTGTTCGCTATTCGTACGATATGATTGTCGATTTGGATAAGTTTTCGCAGCTAGCTACTAAAGGCGAATTGTAAAGTATTTTATTAAGTAGGAAAAATAAAAAATTAGCATATGTCAAAACAAATATTTGAACGACCAACAATAACCAAGCTAAGTCCTGGTGTGCCATCAAAACACGGCGTTGGCTCAGTCATTGCCCCGATGCCAATGATTGATGGTGTTAAAGTCGATGATCTAATAGATGCTTATGGATCTCCGCTTTACGTTTTTTCCGAAAGAACAATTAGGAGGACAATGGAGGATATTAAGCGAGCATTCAGCGTAAGGTATCCAAAAGTTCAAATGGCTTGGAGCTATAAAACTAATTACCTCGATTCCATATGCCAAATATTCCATCAGGAGGGTTCATGGGCAGAGGTGGTTTCGGGGTTTGAATACGATAAGGCTATTCGTAATGGCGTTAAAGGAGAGAATATCATTTTTAATGGACCAGCAAAAAGTTCAGAAGAACTGGAGAAAGCCGCTCGAAATGGATCATTCATACATATTGATCATTTTGATGAGCTATTTATGCTTTCTGATATCTGCCATAAAAAAAATCTCGAAGCAAGAGTTGCCATTAGAGTAAATATGGACGTTGGAGTTTATCCAAAATGGGATAGGTTTGGACTAAACTACGAGAATGGAGAGGCTTGGGATGCTTTAAATCGAATTATGCTAAACCCAAAGTTAAAATTGGTGGGACTACATACTCATATAGGAACTTACATGATGAGTACCGATGCTTACAGAATTGCAGCGTCAAAGTTAGCAGAGCTTGCAAGCGAGGTAGCAAAGAAATTTGATCATTATATTTCCTATATTGATATGGGTGGTGGTTTTGCATCAAAGAATACACTTCGTGGAGCTTACCTCTCAGGCGAAGATACAACTCCATCGTTCGATGAATATGCCGAAGCGATTACCTCTGCAATTATCGATTCTCAAATTAAACCTGATAAATTACCTACTATAATTCTCGAAACGGGTCGTGCATTAATCGATAATGCAGGCAGTATTGTAGGATCTGTTCTTGCAAATAAAAGACTTTCAGATGGTCGTAGGGCAACTATTGTGGATGTTGGAGTGAATTTGCTCTTTACAGCATTTTGGTACGATCATAAGATTCATCCGGTAAGTAATCATTCTGGGTTAGTAGAAGAGACAACGATTTATGGTCCGTTGTGTATGAATATTGATGTGTTAAGACCATCATTAATGTTTCCTGCTCTAAAACGTGGCGATAGATTTGTGATCACTCGTACAGGTGCCTACAATAACACACAATGGCTTCAGTTTATTACAACCCGACCCAATGTTGTTCTAATTGATATGAGTCGTGAGGTTCATTTGATTAGAAAAGCAGAAACGCTTGAGAATATTGTAGAAAATGAGTTAACCCCAGAGTATTTATCAAAGAAAAAATGATAATGAATAAAGAGGCTTTATTGGCAATGTTTAAGGGCGTACTCCGAAGTTACTCCCAAATATTCTTTTCGGAGAGTTACTGGTTTGCTGTCCCATTGGTTTTAGTGTCTTTTTTTGATATCTCAGCAGGATTAAGTGGGTTACTCTCTGTAATTACCTCTAACCTTGTAGCATCTTTATTAAAGTTTGATAAGCTGGCAATAGTCAAAGGCTCTTATGGCTATAATAGCCTTTTGGTTGGTTTAGGGTTAGGCTACTACTACGAATTAACGGTTTCAATTATAGTAATTGCTATTCTTGCAGGTTTTTTGACACTGCTAATTACTATTGTGTTTCAGGGTAATCTAGGTAAGTATTACCTTCCATATTTATCTATACCATTTGTTTTTAGCGTTTGGATTGTTTTAAGTGCAGGATGGATGGTAACTGGAGCAGTGGATAATCAAAGTGGTGTATACATCCTTAATAAGCTTTTTAGCATAGGTGGTAATCCATTAGTAAATTTTCATCAATGGTGGATTGCAAATATTACTTCCGAATTTCTGAATAATTACTTTTTATCATTAGGGGCTATTTTCTTTCAATTCAATGTTTTTGCTGGAATTGTGGTCGCAATTGCGCTACTTTTCTACTCAAGAATCGCTTTTCTCCTCTCGCTGCTAGGGTATATAATTGCCTATTCAGCATATTTGTTATTGGGTATGGACATGACCCAGTTGGGCTATAGCCTAATAGGTTTTAATTTTATTCTAGGCGCAATTGCAATTGGAGGATATTTCTATATTCCATCAAAGCAATCTTTTTTTTGGGCTTTTGCTATAACCCCAATAATTGCCTTGGTTGCGGCAGGATTGCTAGGTTTGCTTAAACCATTCTTTTTGCCCATACTTTCTCTGCCTTTTAGTCTTATTCTACTAGCTTTCATGTATTCTTTGAGGTATAGAACAGTTCAAGGTCATTTTAATGAGGTAGTAATACAGGAGGGAACTCCAGAAAAGAATCTTTATTCTTATCAAAGTTTTACTAAACGATTTCCAAATTTTGGGTGGATTCAAATTAAGCTACCTTTTCTTGGAGAGTGGTATGTTAATCAAGGGCACAATGGCGAAGAAACCCATAAAGGCGATTGGGCTCACGCATGGGACTTTGTTATATTAAATAGCGATAATTGTCAATACAGAAATGAAGGTAATAATCTTGACGATTACTACTGTTATGGACAAAAAGTAATTGTACCAGCCGATGGTACAGTTGTCGTTGTTGAGGATGGTATTGCAGATAATATAGTTGGCGAGATAAATACGATTAAGAACTGGGGAAACACCGTAATCATTAAACATGTTGATGGATTGTTTTCAAAGTTATGTCACCTTCAAAAGGGATCAATCGTAGTTAATATTGGGGACAATGTACATTATGGTCAGGTAATTGGTAAAGTTGGCAACTCGGGACGATCTCCGTATCCACATCTTCATTTCCAGCTACAAGCAACACCTTATATTGGTTCAAAAACATTAAAATATCCATTATTTGCTTATTTAGAAAATGGTAAGGAGATCAAAACTTTTACTTACCCAAGTAAAGATCAAAGGCTGAAACCAATTGAGACAAACGCTTTGCTTAAATCAGCTTTCAATTTGATTCCTGGTACAAAGATGAACTGGAGCGTAAAGTCACCTCAGGGGTATGATACCATTTCGTGGGAAGTATTTACAAATGTTTATAACAAGTCCTACATATACTGCTATGCAACGAATTCTATTGCATATTTTCAGAATGATGGTGTTTTCTTCTACTTTACCCATTTTAAAGGTGATAGAAACTCATTACTTTACTCTTTTTACTTAGCCGCTTTCAGAATTCCACTTATTTATGTAGATGATTATAAGTTAACGGATTTATTACCTGTAAACCTAACATTTAATGGATGGCGGCTTTTTCTTCAAGATTTTTTAGCTCCTTTCTATTTGTACTTAAGCACACACTTCGAGGTTAGCATGTTAAAAAACGGCTCAGATTTCGATTTGAATAGTGTTGAGTATCAATCAAGTCTTTCTGGTTACTCGTTTAGTAAGCTTATCTGGGTTAGAGGTATTAAGCTTAAGGTGAGTAACGATAATAGTTTGAGAATAGATGATCAAAACAATGAAATAGAAGCAATATGCGAATCTTATTAACTATTACAGTGCTGTTTATAACAGTTAATCTGTTTGCCCAAAACGATTTTATATCGCTCGATAAGCAAACCTATGACTATTACCTTAAGGGTGATTATAAAAACCTAAAGGCAACAGGAGAAAAAATGTTATCGAAGGGTATTGATTACTACTATTTGCGTTTACGATTGGGAATACTAGCATATAATAATCAGCGATATGCCTATGCAATAAAACATTTTAAAAAGGCTATTGAATTTAGCTCGTGGGATACAATCTCAAAGGAATACANNAGCTATCTTTTTTCAGGTAGAAAGATTGATGCTAATCTATACCTAGAAACGATTTCGTGGGATAAAAGAAATAGCACCTTAAGATCTATAAGTAAGCATAATCTACAGGAGGTTTATTTAGGTGCCTCGATCGCGAATTATGATGTTAAATATTTCGATACAAGAGTTGATAATTATGAAGCGGTGAAAAATATTCTGAGTATTAATGGTGGTTTTGAAACCATGTTTTCGCCAAATTTTAAAGGAACTTTTGCCTACTCAAATTTGAGGAAAACAGGAACAACCTATTCTAGCGTTAATACAACAGGAGTTAATCTTGACTATTCACAGAATCAGCTATACTTTAAATTATCAGGGTATAAATTTCCTGGATGGGAATTCTCAGGATTTGGTCATGTTGCTCTCTATTCTGTGGGAGCGAGCCAATCTCAACATAGTGGAAGAAATGCTACAAAACAGATTAAAACTGAATATGTAGGAGGATTAGGTATTTTAAAGAATGGATGGAAGGTTAGAGCAGGAGTAAACGCATCGTATAGCAATTTTGGAAGTTCATCTCAGATTAGAGGAGAAGGTTTTCTTACTTATTTACCATTTGGAAACCTTAATTTCTATTTGACAACCGGAGGGATGTACCAAACAGATAAAAACTGGGGAGAAACATATCAGATTAATCAGGAGATCGGATTTAAATTATTAAAATTTTTCTGGGTTGAGTCAGGGATTGTCACCGGGAATTCATTTTTATATTCAAGAAATCAAGGATTGCTTTTAAATAACTCATTTCAGATTCCCGCTACAACAGTTTTTGGAAATTTTATTTTTTTACTCGGTAAAAAATTTAGCATTACCATATCTCCCTATTACAATGTGAACCACATTTATACTTGGAATTTGAATGATTTTAGTCGATACGATAAATTAAGCCTTAATTCATTTGGAGGCTCCATAAAACTAACTTTTAAAAATTAAAACCATGAAAAAATTAACTTTTCTAGCAATTTTCTTGCTTTCAACTTATCTGTCCATATCGCAAGATCAACTTACATTAGCATTTAGCGATAGCTATGCTAAAGAGAAATCTGGAAAGTACGCTGATGCCGTTACATCTTTAAAAGCCTATTACGATGAAAAATCGTATGAAATAAACTTAAGGCTTGGATGGTTAACCTATTTGCAGGGTCAATTCTCCGAATCTTTGGGCTACTATAATAAGGCTGTTGAGTTGATGCCTTATGCAATTGAACCACGCTTAGGTGTGGCTTTACCAGCTTCGGCTCTTGGTAATTGGGATATGGTTATTGCTCAGTACAATAAAATTTTATCAATCGATCCTAATAATACTCTTACCCTTTATCGTATGGGATTAATATCTTACGAGAAAAAGGAGTATCAGCAAGCGTATAAGTACTTCGAGAAAATAGTAAACCTTTATCCATTTGATCATGACAGCCTATTAATGTTTGCGTGGGCAAATCTTAAATTGGGTAAAACTCGCGAAGCAAAAATTCTTTTTAATAAAACTTTACTTTACAATCCTGATGATGCTAGTGCAAAGGAAGGTTTAGCATTGATTAAGTAACCTAACTGTGAGAATAAAATAAAGGCATCTAGATTTCTAGATGCCTTTATAATTCGGTTCTGTATGTATTTTCCTTTATTTTCTTCCGAAACAGAAAAGATGATGTTGCCCTCTAACAAATATAAATCCGTCCGAAATTGCTGGGGTAGCCATACATATTTCTCCAATTGGGTTTATTGCAATTTGTTCAAAATCAGGCCCTGCCTTAACTACAATAACGCCTTTTTCTTCGCTAGTGAAATAAAGTTTGCCATCGGCAGCAACAATTGATGCAGTGAATGATTGACCATCTCTTAAAGTTTTTTTATACTTAATCATTCCTGTTTTTGCATCGTAGCAGTTGAGTGCACCGTTATTATTTAAGGTATATAAATAACCGTTATAAACAATTGGAGAAGGCATATACGTTCCGCCTTTCTTGGTACGCCATTGAATGAATTCGCCAGAATTCAAACTGTCTGCTATGGATATATTACCCTTTCCGCCAGGTTTAATTGCATAAATTGGTTGTAATGGGGCATAACCATTTGAAACGAAAATTAAATTGTCCGAAACTATCGGAGTACCAACAGTAATTTCTGAATTGGGCGATAAACGCCAAAGTTCTTCGCCTGTTTTTGGGTTATAACCTCTAATAAATTTAGTTGCATTTGTAATTAATTCATCATTTGCACTAGTTGCCCCATAGTATATTGTTGGCGTTCNNGTTCCCCACGATGATATTTCTTCACGCTTGGTTTTCCAAACCTCTTTCCCGGTTTTTAAATCGTATGCTGCTATGTACGAATCTTTTGATCTATCACACTGTACAATTACAGTATTTCCATATATAATAGGCGAACTAGCATGTCCCCATTGGGTTTCTTCTTCGAAGAACCAACCTGCATCGAGTATGCCTAGATCTTTTCGCCATATCTCATTCCCTTTAAAATCGTAGCAAATCATACCTTCAGAGCCATAAGTGGCTACAACATATTCGCCATTAGTTACGGGTGTTGAGTTTGCCTGAGTTCCTTTTGTATGCCTCTTAACTCTTGGTATGCCTTCGTATGCTTTTTTCTCCCACAGAATATTTCCATTTTTCTTATCGATACAATAGATCTTCCATATGTGCGAGGAGTTATCATTGGCTGGTTCTACATCACCGTAAAGACCAACCCGATATTCTGCAGTTGTATCTATGCTTAGCGCAGTAGTTAAAAAAACTTTATCGTTCCATATCACAGGGCAGGAGTGAGCTAAACCTGGGATGTAAGTTTTCCAAGCTAGATTCGTTCCTTTAGTTGCATCAAAGTTTAATGGGGGAAATTGCCCATCTGCAACACCATTAGCCTGATTTCCTCTGAATGAAGGCCAATTCATAGGTTTTGCTACCTTGCCAACAACATCGGTAAAGGTTTCCTTTTTTTGAGGTGTTTCAATTTTAGGTTGAGGTTCAACCTTGTAGAAAGAGGTTTTGTTTTCGCCTTGCACAAAAGTTAAACTAACAGGGATATCCTGAACCATTTCGAATGTAAAAGAAATCGCAGGATTCTCATCGAGGGTAAATGTGTACCCTTCTTTGAGCGAAAGTTTATATTCTGGACCTCCGTTGAAACTTACAGTAAGAGTATTATCTTTTATATTAGTAACAATTTTGCTTTCTTCCTTGCTCTTATATTCACCTATGAGAGTTTGCTTGATTTCAACATTTGAAATTTGCTTCTCTGGGAGTTTGGCTCCAGCATCTTTTAGCGCAGCAATAATGCTTTCATTTTTAGCAGCAGTAGCTGAAACCAATGCATTTGATAAAGTTGCTTCGTCAAGTTTAGTCAGTTTCAATATCGTTAGAGCCAAATCGGTATTTTCGTTTCTTATCGCGATTAATATTACTTTGCTTGCACCAGGTGCTCCTTTTTCAATTAATAGCTTTGCGACTTCAGGATTATCGCTGTACGATGCATAAATCAAAGGTGTTTCAGTGCTAATGTCAGCACCATGATTAAGCATGCTTTTTATAATCTCAATATTTCCTTTACTAAAAGACAATAAAAATGGTGATGACCCATAAAAGGTGTCATTAATATTAGGATTTGCACCTTTCTCCAAAAGAAGATTGACCACTTCAAGATTTCCTTTATCAGTGGCAAACATCAATGCAGTGGCTCCATATTGGGTTTTTACGTCAACGTCGATTCCTTTATCGAGTAAGGCTTTTAATGTTTGAATGTCGTTATTTTTCGCCGCCTTCCAGAATACCTCATTTTGCTCTTGAGCATGTAAGCACGAAGTAATAAGAAGGGCAAAGATTAACTTTAAACCAATTTTTAATTGCATTTTCATAAGCGTTAATTTTTAAGGTGTTTTTTGATATAAGGTTTGTCAAAATTAACTTTTTAACAATAAAGCTAAACATCAAATTAATTAAATGGTCATATTTTTTGTTTGCAATGGTAAGACTTGCAGCTTCATAATTTGTTACAGAAGATATTGGTATGAAATAAAATAGTATTCCTCTTATCTCAAAAGATCTTGAATTCGGATAACCGCAAATAATGTGTTATTTTTACAGGATGAATTTTATAATCAAAAATATATCCATGAATGCTTACCGTTGGATTTTTTCAATTGCAATAATATTAAACTCATCAATATCTTTCTCTCAAGAAATAACTGCTGGTGGAGGTAAATCAGAGGCTCGCTTAACTGCCGATTCGCTTTTTAATGTCGGCGATTATACAAAAGCACTTCCTATTTATAGAGAACTGCTCGATAATTATCCCCAAGAATCGTACTATAACTTTGCCGTTGGTGTTTGTATTTTAAATACCTCAAGGCAACCTGAAAGTGCAATTCCATTCCTTTCAAAAGCTTCTTCTGGAGATGTACCTAATAAGATTTATTTCTATTTGGCTGAGGCTTCTCGCAAATCTTATCGTTTCGATCAAGCTGTTGATTACTATCGTCGTTTTACTGTTAATGGTGGTTCAAAAGATATTAAATCGAGCGAGATTGAGAAATACCTTAACCTTTGCGAGAATGGTAACTCACTTTTGAAATACTTTTACTCTCCACAGGTTTTAGAGAAGAAAAAGGTGGCGAGCAATGAGTTTTATCAATATTATCCATTAATCCCTGAATCAGCCTCTCTTATACCTGTTCCCGAAAATCTTACAACTGATACCGATCGTAAAGAGGGCGTTGCCTCAGTAATGTTATCTCCCAACGATCCTCAAGAGGGTGACTACATATACTTTGCAAGTTATGGCAAGAGCACAATTAATGGTAAAGATATCTATCGAATAAAGCGTTTGGCAGACGGTTATTGGAGTAAACCCGAAAACCTTGGACGTGTTATAAATTCTTCAGAGGATGAGGATTTTCCATACATTGCACCCGATGGTGTTACGCTATACTTTGCTTCAAAGGGACATTACAGCATGGGCGGTTATGATATTTACCGAACCGTTTACGATGAAGGCTCAAAACAGTGGAGCAATCCTGAAAACCTAGGATTCCCTTTCAGTTCAACATACGACGACATTCTTTATATCCCGGATTCAAAAGATAGTTTGGCTTGTTTTTCAACAAATCGGAATTGCGATGGCGATAGCGTTGATGTTGTGATGTGTAAGGTAGAGGCGAATCCCATTCAACGTTCTTTTACCACAGTTGAAGAGGTACAGGGTGTTGCGTTGCTTAAACTAGCTAAAGAAAAAGTAAATAAATCCAATAAAGCAGACGTTGTAAAGAAGAACGAGTTGAAAACTGTAAGTAAACCTAAAACAAAATCGGCATCGTTCAACGCTGTGGAAAATGATCCTGAATACGTTAGGGTTATTACAAATGGTTTTTTGAAACAGAAAGAAACGGATTCCCTTAGAATTAAGTTAGAAAAGTTGCGCGAAAGGTTCGACTACATTACAACTGCTGAAGAAAGAAAGAGTTTGGAGTCGAAGGTTGTAAAAGTTGAAAATGCACTGTTATCAGCTCAGAACGAGGCTGATAAATACTTTTCTCAGGCAAGCCAAATAGAGCAGGAGTATTTAACAGGAAAAAGAAAACCTCAAGGACTTTCAAATTCAACCTTTACGAGCGATAATCCTGATTTTCTTTATCAAGCGCAATTTGCATCAACGGTATTTCGTAGCGATGAAATAAATCGACTTGCACAAATTGAGAAGTTGCAAGGACAAATTGCCTCAGCAAGAGATGAGGCATCAGCAGCAAAAAGTAAATTTACTGATTGTGTTGAGAGAAATGATTCTACCGCAAGTTGCAATGACTTAGAGAAACAGGCAAGTATTAAAATGAATGCTTATTCGGCTTTAATAGCAAAGCAATTTGATGTTAAGTATAAAATCTACTCCGACTGTGTAATGGTTGCAATAATTAAAAGCGGTAATAACAATGGCGATGATGCTAGAGCCGAGTTGGAAAGAGCAAATAGCCATTTTAGAACTGCTACAACTATCAAGAATAACCTTTCCGATGAGGGTCGAAGCGAAAGTTTGTTTGAGGCATCGGTTTTAAATGAGATAGGAATACTTAGGATGGAACTTGCTTTTGCTCGAATATGGGGCATGAACCTTTTTGAACAGCAAGTAACCAGCAACGTTTTAAGGTTAGAGAAATTAGCATTTGGGAATCCTCTTCCGCCTGTTGTAACAAAAATAGAAATGGTTGAGGTTTCACAACCAAAGATTGAAGTAAATAAGGATGTCATAATAAAGAAAGTAGAGCTACAAAATTCAGATAACGAACCAATAATGATAAAGGAGGATGAGCCTTTGGCTTTTCAGGTTTCTGACAAATCGCCTTATAACGCACAGAACCCTATCCCCGTTAATGAATCTTTTCCTACAGGTGTTATTTATAAAATTCAGCTAGGTGTTTTTAGTAAATCTTTGGATATAAATTCTTTTAAAGGAATGAACCCTGTATCAATAGAAAGACCAAGCGGCGCTAAAGTTTCAAAGTATTTTATAGGTAGATTTAGAAAATTTACTGAGGCTGAAAAGGCATTAACGATTGTGCGTTCCAAAAATTTTAAGGATGCATTTATTGTTGCTTGGCTCGATGGAAAATCAATACCAGTAAGTAGAGCACAATCTATGGAGGGTAAAACACCTAAATTTGATGTTCAAAAAACCAATAACTTAGCTGATTCAGCATCACTTAAGGGAAGGATTTATCAAGTTCAAATTGGGCGATATAATTCCAGAATTCCTGAAGGCGTTTTGCAAACCGTTAAGGCGATGGCTGCAGGGCAGGATATCTTTCGTAAAACCGACGATCAAGGTTTAGTCGTTTATACAATTGGAAATTTCAATTCATTGGATGAGGCTAATAGAATTAAGGATAATCTCATTGCAAGTGGCGTTTCTACTGCTGAGGTGGTTGCCATTGATATTGATAAAAAATAGTTATCTTTGTGCTCAAATACATTGATTATGAGGGGGACACCGCGAGATTTGCCTTCAGATAAATATCATGGGCAATACCAATCAGTCGATACATATAATTTGGTGCTATTTAATGATGATGTAAATAGTTTCGATTTTATTATTGAAAACCTAATTCATATTTGTGAACATACCCCTGTTCAAGCTGAGCAATGTACTGTAATAGCCCATTATAAGGGTAAGTGCGATGTTAAGTTGGGTTCATATGATCAACTTTCTGTGTTAAAGCGAGAATTTGATTTAAAAGGAATAACAACAAGTATTTGCGAGAATTACTAATTTGCTGTACTTGATTGTAATTCAGGTATGTCGATGCCTGCCGTAAATGAGTGCAAGTATTTTTTTCATATTCTTGATAAAATAATCCTTAAAAAAGGAATAAATTTTTGCTAAATTGAATTGATTTTATACTTTTGTGCCACTTCTTTTAAAACAAGCCACGGCAAGTTAGAATAGAAGTCAAACCCACCGAGGGGGATGAAGAGTTCTTATTCTTTTTTTTAAAGATTATTATTTCAGAACCCATTGGAGAGGTGGGTGAGTGGCTGAAACCAACAGTTTGCTAAACTGTCGTACTCGATTAGGGTACCGGGGGTTCGAATCCTGCTACCCCGACAAGCGAAAAGCCTTACTTGAGAAAGTAAGGCTTTTTTTATTTGGCTGGGCGCAAGCTGGCTTGCTAGCCAAGGCCAAATAAAAAAAGGCTAACACTTGCGAAGCGAGTGGGCTTTTCACTTAGTTTCCTCCCCAAAAGGTTCACCGCAGGTAATCCTGCATTTGGCTCAAGTTTGTATGAAAACAAAGCAAAACAAAAAAAGACATCACACGCGAAGCGTGTGGGCTTTTCATTTAGTTTTCCCCACACAGGATCACCGAAGGTAATTCTGCAAATAGAACCTTTTAGAACCCAAGCGCATCCATTAACTTTTCGTTCAATTTCCGATTTTTTCCTTTATAAGGGTGACAATGAATGTGAATGGCAGGATTGAAGTTCAATTCAATTATTGCATAGTTATTTGGTGTTGCTTCTTTGGTATAATCTTTAATTATCATATCTAATCCTGTAATCCTTACGTTTAAAGCCTTTGCCGCATTAACGGCAATTTGCTTGTAGGAGTATGGAATATCGTCAGTATAATCAATACTATCGCCACCAGTGCTAATGTTTGAGTTTTCACGAAGGAACACAATCTCATCTTTGGTTGGTATGTAATCGAAGTTTTTGCCTTGTGCATTGAGGAACATGGCCTCTGCTTCGCCAAGGGCGATTTTCTCAAGTGGCGTTTTGTATCCTTTACCTCTTAATGGATCTTGATTTTTAAGTTGAACCAACTCACTTATGGATAATTTACCATCTCCCACCACATTCGCTGGTACACGGTGAAGGATACCAACAACTTTATCGTCGATTACAAAAACTCTAAATTCCTTGCCTTCTATAAACTCTTCGATTAGAACTGTTGTATCATTTTCAAAGGCAATATCAATGGCACGATCAAATACTGTTAAATCAAGATTATCTTTTAGGATTGTGATTCCGATGCCAAAATTGGTTTGGTTTGGTTTTATTACTATAGGTTTACCTTTGAAAAATAGGAAATCGGCTTTCGCTTTTTCAGGATCGCTGTATTCCAATCCTTTTGGGGTGCGAATTCCATTCTCGTCAAGTATTTTCTTGGTTACCAGTTTGTTTTCCATGGCAAGTATACTGGCATAGTTGTCCAACGATGTTTTAGTTGCCTGCTTAACATATTGAGTATTGCAATTTCGACTTAACCTTACAAAGTTTTCTTTCCTGTCGAGTATTTCAAATGAAACGCCTCTTTTCACTGCCTCTCGCAACAGCAGTTGTGTGGATAGCTCCATATCTTCAAGCCCAACGAAGTTGTAATTCTTTTCTCGACTTTCTTTTAAAAAGGTTTGGGACTGCTTCATGTGGAAAGGAACATATCCCATTTTTAAAACGCCATCCAAAACATCATAAACTCTACGTTTTTTCGGTTCTTCAATTAATTCAGTGGCTTTAAAGATAGCCTTTGCATACTCCGTTTTGCTGATTGAATTATTTTGGAATAGGCTTTGGATTTTTTGAATTTGCTGTTTTGCCTCGCTCCATATATTTATGTATTTACCCGATTGCTCGTGGATAAATGGCATTGAATTTAATCCATACAGAGAGACGTATCCATGATAATTGTTTGCCGTTGCCTGTGCTTGTGCATCAAAGGAATCGGGTTCATCAGTTAGCAAGCCATATAAGGCTAAAGCATGAAGGAAATGCAAGGCTTCTTCAGTTATCCCTGCCTTCGATAATGGATCAATGTCTACAAACCTGATTTCAATATATGTAATATGGTTTTGGTCTTTAATAAATTTTGGGCGAATTGGAGTGTATAGCTCTTTTGAAGAGGTAATTATTCCCCCTTTAATCATTTTCTCAACACTATGCTTAAAAGCAGGGACACTACTGTAGTCGGGATAAAGTTCACCAAAGTTCTGATACCCATAACAGCTGTTTCGAATCGACAGCCCAATTACGTGCCTATCAATTTTTTCAGGAGCAAGTTTGCACCTTAGTTCCATGGATGAATCAACCACTGGGCTACTACCGTAGAGCAAAACGTACAACCATCGCAACCTAAGCATCTGGCGGATAACTTTTAAGTACGCCTCATCATTAAACTCATTGAAGTTTAATGAGGTATTGCTTTGAGTGTATAGTAGTTGTAATAGTTTTTCGCTAAAAGAAAAATTGAAATGAATACCTGAGAATAGCTGGTTTTTGGGCCCATACTTTTGAGCCAAAAACTCCCGATATTGTTGTGCCTCCTTGCCTTCCTCATCGTATTGGGCAATGGGAATCTTCTTATCGTCAGGCAAAACGGGAGGTATGCTTTGTGGCCACAAATACTCATCTTCTAATTCAATGCTAATGATATCATGAACGGTTTCTAAGAAACCCAACATTTGTTTAATATCTGGCAGGGGAGGTGTTCGCATCTCAATCTGACTTTCAGAGAAGTCGGTTGTGATAAAAGGATGTTTTAGCTTGTTGCCAAAGACTCTGGGATGAGGAGTCTGCGCTAGATTCCCTTCTTTATCAACACGAATGTTTTCTTTCTCGATGCCAAATAGCCCTTCAAGCCAGATGTTTCCTTGAACATTGTTGGTTAATTGGGTGAAAATATCAGTTTTTACCTCTTTTGAGGTACTCTTATCTTCAATTCTATCGTTTCCTCTCGATTTCGAAGATTTTACACAACATGCTTCTTTCATAGTCGTACCGTGTTATACTTTCTACTAAAAGTTTTAAAAAGAATAATGTATAGCGTTACCAGTATTGTGCCTTTAGCAATACTGCTAATACTTATGCTCCACCAAACAGATGATAGGGAATTGCTCCATAGATGGATAAAGGCAAATGCCATTGGAATTCTGAGCAGAGTTAATGAGATGCTCGTTATTGCTGGAATATTAGTTCTGCCCCAGCCAAAAAACGCACCTGTTGCCATAAGCTCTAAGCACATAAAAAGTTGCGAGTATCCAAGAATTGTCAGGTACTCTTTTCCCATGGCAAGGCTTTGTTTGTCGCTCAAGAAAATCGAAAATAAGGCTTCGGGAAAAATAATTAAAGCTGCTGATGTTATTAGTCCGATGATAAGCGCAAGCGTAATGCCTGAGCAGAATACTTTCCACTGGTCATCGTAGTTCTTGGCGCCATAGGCTTTCCCCGATAATGATGATAGAGCAGACATAAATCCTCCTGCTGTCATGTATGAAATAGCTTCGATTTGGACCCCAACTTTTTGAACAGCGATAGCTGAGGCACCCCAGCTACTTATTATGCGTGCCATTCCGATTGCAATAATTGTAAACGATACTCTTTGGATTGTAGGACTTATTCCCAGTCTGATTATGTTTTTAAGAAGAACTGACCGGTATGTTATTCCTGTTGGTCTAAGATCTTCAGACTGATTTAATTTTCTGTAAAATAGGTATGTTGCAATTGCCTGAGATACAATTGTTCCGATTGCTGCGCCATTTATTCCTAACCCAGCAACAAAAATCAGTAAGGGATCAAGGGTTATGTTTAGTATAAGTGCGATAGTTGTAATTCGAAACGGTGTTTTGCTATCGCCAGATCCAATAAATATGCTGGTGAAAAACAAATTTTGTAATAAAAATGGAATGCTCAGCCCTACAATAAGAAGGAAGGTGGCTGCAGCCTTTTCTATTTCAGGATTATTTAGTCCAACAATGCCAATTGCATATTTTCGCGCTAAAGCCAGAATAAAGTAATAGATTAGTGAGATTATAATAATTGCTTGTATTCCGCTTTTTACATAGCTCTTTGCCAGCATTATGTTTTTTTCACCAATGGAGTGTGATACCTTTATTCCTGCTCCAACGGTGAGTATGGCTGAGATGCCCCAACTTAAATTCATGAAAAAGCCAGCCGAACCAACTGCTGCCACAGCATCACTGCCTAATCGACCTACAAAAATCATATTAATGAAATTGTATGCCATAGATGTGAATGAGGTAGCAATAACTGGTAATGCAAGCATTACCAGTTGTTTCATATCGTTTTTAAACCAAGCCTCTTTGATTTGCATATTTTATATTATGTTCTTAACCATGTAAGTGCATGAGACTGGGCATAAACCGTCAAACTCACTACTTTTCTTTATCCCAATAGGGGCTTGGTTTTTATCAGTTACTTTAAACCCTTTTTTTAAAAAGTAATCTTTTGCTGTTGTTGTAAGAAGGTGTAAGGTTTTTACTTTATTCTCTAAAGCGAATGAGAGAAGATTCTTGTATAGCTCTGCTCCAATCCCTTTGTTGCGAGAACTTGGCTCAACGGCAAAAGATCGCAGTAGACCATCAGTTTCGTAAATTTCCAATCCAATGCAGCCAACAATATCTCCCTCGGATTTAGCTACTATGAATTTTATAGGATTATCTTTTACATCTGAATTTGGAAGATCGTTTGCAGCCAATAATCTCATTATTGACTCAATGTCTTCCGAATTAGCTTTCAAATATTTTATCATTATTTTTTATGTGCTATTTGCAGCATATTCCATCATTGGAGCGTAGTTGAACCATTCTGTCAACTACCTTTTCAAGTAGTTTAATCAGTTCTTGTTTCTCTGTGTCAGTTAGTACTGATAAGGTTTCCTCAAAGTACTTATCATTGGTGCTATTGATGTTTTGGCAGATACTTTTGCCTGCCTCGGTTAGCTGGATTGTTGCCATTCTTCGGTTTTCTGCAGGAATGGTTCTGTCAACTAAACCTACGTTAACAAGGCCATCAACCGTTCTGCTGATAGTACTTTTGTCTAAACCAATAGTTTTTGCCAATTCAGTAAGCGATTCCTTGCCTTTGTTCTCTATTTCTAGCAGAGTATGACATTGAGCAAGAGTTACCCCATTGCAACACGAATCGCTGTTTTGCATGAAAAGTTCCCTCTCAAATCTTCGAAGGATTTTTCTAAATTGTTTAACTGTTTGATTGTCTTGTGTTTTCATTTTTATATGATTGCAAAATAAAACTATTGCAATTTACAACTATTTTGAATTAAAAAAATAAATTGTTGAATTTGTTTTAGAAATTCGCTGGGATCTACATTTTATAGATGCTTACTGAGTGCTTAAAGTATTTTGTGGAAAAGGGATAACGAACATCATTACAATTTATCTTTGATTTGCTAAAATCATCAACCATGATTCGAAAACTATTTGCCATTTCCTTTGCTGTAACCTGTATATTTTATATAGGATGTAATAGTCAGAAAAGTAAGCACACATTAGTCAGTGTGCGCTCCATGAAAGATACCGTTGGATTTGCCCATTTAGATTGGCAAGTCGATTCGGTGGTAAAAAGGATAAATAGAACTTACTCCGAGGAAATTACAAAGGTTAACACACCTTCTGATATGGCTTGGCGAGTTGCAATCTGCCCACACGATGATTATACCTATGCCAGCTGGCAATATCCTGCTTTGCTAAAGAATCTGAAGGCAAAAACTGTAATTATTTTTGGAGTTGCGCACAAAGCTCGTCAGCTGAATGTTGCCGATCAAATAGTTTTCGATACCTATTCGCACTGGCATGGGCCCTATAAGAATATTAAAGTTTCATCAATTCGAGAGGAGTTGATGGCCAATATGCCCAAAGAGTTATATCAGGTGAATGATAGTTTGCAGAAAATTGAGCATTCTGTTGAGAGTATGCTGCCTTTAGTGCAGCATTATAATCGCGATGTTGAGATAATTTCAATTCTCGTTCCATTCATGGATAGCGAGCGCATGAGCGAAATTTCGAAATCCCTTGCTGCAGCTATTGCCCAATCGATGAAAACTCACAATTTGGAATGGGGTAAGGATATTGCATTGCTTATCACCACCGATGCGGTTCACTATGGCGATGAAGATTGGAGTGGTAAGAATATGGCTCCATTTGGTGTCGATAGCATTGGCTATAAAAGGGCTGTTGCTCACGAGCATGGAATAATCGATAGTTGCCTTGTTGGTGACTTAGGTTTGGAAAGAATTCAACTGTTTATCAATAATACCGTTCAACCTAATAACTATCAGGAGTATAAATGGACCTGGTGTGGTAGGTATAGCGTTCCACTGGGATTAATGACAGCACTTGACCTACAAGGCGAGGTGGGAGGTGATCCTTTAAAAGGCGAATATATTGGTTACTCAACCAGCATTGATCACAAACCATTACCCGTTGATGATTTGCGAATGGGAAAAACAGCCATCGCCACAATTCGCCACTGGGTTGGTTATGCTTCGGTTGGTTATAGGTAGATTATAATCTTTTTATATCGCTGATTAGCCAGCCAGAGTTGTTTGTTGATCTTACAAACTCTTCAACCACAATCTCCCATCCAGTGAATGAGATGCGAAAAGTTATCTTTTCTGTGTTGTTCATTGTGATGTGTTTCTTTTCAATCTCATTTATAAAAAGCAACGTTGATGCAGTAGATTTCGATAGGAGATAGGTTGGGTCCGAAACGCTAATAAGTTTTTTAATGTTGATAAAGCTGGTCTCGTGGCTATTTGGCGCGATGAAATGCTTAAGGAGACTGTCGGAGTTCATCGCGAAGCAGTCGGTTTCAACGCTATTAATTACCCACTTAGCCGAGCGATCTGGAAGCACTTCGGGTATTAGCTCGAACTTTGCATGCTTTTTTACCCCTTTATACAAAATCTGTGCATCAACAAAAGCCTTAACCTGACCACTGAAAAGGTTGATATTTTGAGGGTTTTTCGAGTCATCAACAAAAGCAATAAAATCGCTGCATAATGCCCTGTACGATGAATCCTTTGAATCGATTAACCTCGAGTCTTCGTTGTTAACTAGATATAAAATGTAGTTTTTACGGGGAATAGCTTTCTTAAACTCATCGGTTATAAGGTTGCCTCTCCAATCGCTTTTGTAGTTAAATCTATCGATGAATTCGCCGAACTGTTTTACTTGAAGGTAATACTCCTTTGGAGTAATTAGCGTATTGCTAAGAATATCCTTTTGCTGCCCATACGAGTTATTAGTAAATACTATAAGCAGTAAAAGGATATATTGGAATTGGGCAAATTTCATGTACTAAACTTTCTTTGTTTCGGTGGCTTTAATATTGCCAAGGAATACTTTCCACTTTTTCTCGTTGAAGAACTTATCCTCAACAAGGTCGATAACAATTTCGATTTCCTTTTTGGTAACATCTCGATACGAAATGTTATCGCCAGTAAAGCCTGTGAACTCTTGGATAACTGTTGCCGAGGAGTAGTAACGACCATCAGGCCCTTTAGTAAAACTTGATATATAAACCAGATCGTAGAATTTGATAACAACGGCAGTGAATGGCAATGATTTAAGCCTAGCAAGGTATTTCTCCATTGGGCGCGATTGTATTGCAACCGAACCATCAGGCGAAATTACTGAGGTTTGCATTTCGGCTCCTTTGAAGAATAGTTTTAATGCTTCCTTCTCAGCCATATTGCGCTTTTCGGCAGGTTGCTCTTTGCTGCCAATGGTAACGATGTGTTGTTGGAATTCATCAACTTTCTGTTTGGTTTGCTCTTTGAATACCTCAATATCGGCATCGGATAGGTTGATCTCATCAACAATTTTCGCCTCTTTACTGCTTATTGCTGTTTTGGTTGGTTCTTGAGCATTTCCGGCAAGGAAAAATCCAATGAACAATAATGTTAATAAATATCTCATCTTCATATCTTTATTATTCTTAAACTAGAATTTATAGCTAACTCCAAACTTAACACCATATTTTAATAGTCCAACTTTTTGGGATGGAGATATCTCTCCAAATGCATTCGTGCTATTTTTGGCTTTTGATAAATTACTGATATTCCAAATTATCTCTGGACCAACAAATATAGTTGTAAAATAGTTGATGGGGTAAGTAATCCCAACGGAAGATTTTAAAGCCAAGTTAAAATTAGAAACGTTTGCCTTTCCGCTATTACTGATATTTGCTCGATTAATAAACCCCCATTCGGGTATAGATATAATCTGTGTATTTTCTGGAAATTGCTCATAAAATCCCGATGTTGCAAAACTTCCCGTTGTTTTGTAAGTCGAACCTAAATTGAATGACGCCACTACTCCACCTTCAAAGTAAAATCCCCATTTTTCAGGATTGCTATTACTATGAAATATAAAGGAAATAGGAATGGATATATAGTTTAGATTGAGTAATGAGTCGTAAGCTGCTGCAACAATCTTTAAGTATGGTTCATCTTGCGTATCAATTGACAGCTTGTTGTTACGAAATGTACCTGAAAGGTTAGCATTTGCACCATATCTACAATACTCAATGCCAATGTTTACTCCTAATCTGTTTGTGAAATACCAGGAAGCGGACGCTTCAGCGTTTAAAGCAGTTTTACCTTTTACGCCCCATTCTAAAATTGAATTACTTGTGAGGTTTTTGTCATTAAAGTAAGTAAATCCTCCGCCCAATGACAAACCTAAATGTAAACCTTTTCGATTTATGGATGTAATGGGATTGCTTGGTAGTTCTTGGGCGCTGTTGTTAGATGTTTGGTTATATAGGTTAACGCCAAACTTATCAATACTAGAAAGTTTGAAATTTTTAAAGGTATTATCATCACGTTCAAAAGATACCTTGAAATCATATTTTGAATTATCCCTAAAGACTGATTTAGACTGATATTTGCCCGAAAAGAATTTGTCGATATACCCATTGATATAGTACTTATCGCCACCATCTGAAACAACTTTACCGTATTCTGCAGAATCGATATTCAGGCCTAAATTTCGAATGCCCTCAGGGTAGGAGGCAACTATGTTTTTTTGGTAATCAGTAATTGGAAGCCATCTTTTTTGAGGATTAGGCTCAATATCGTTGGCAACATTCATTGTGGAATCCTTAAATAAGCCTAAAAAGGAGATTCGGTAGTAACCTTTATCTTCGCTGTTTTCTTTAGGGTCGGTTAGTAGGTTCAAAAAGTTAATGTAGTCGTTTAATATTGCTCTTGTTTGTTCCTTAACCTGTTGCATCTCCTTATCTGTAAATTCAACACTCTTAACTTCGGCTAAAAGTTTTGAATCATTTGCCAATGTTGTGGACTTACTGCTTCTAACACCTGCAATCTTATAGTTTTCGAATGATCCATTTTTTTGAAAAAATGCAATTCGAAAAAGAAGTTCTTCAGTATTTTTATTCTGCTGCTTGTTTAGATAATTCCCATTGATTCGTTTGGAGGTCATTATGTCTACAGTATAGATGTCATCCCCATGCGAAATGATATTTCCGGCTTTAAGGTTGTCGAAGTCAAGAGAAATCTTCATTCCATCAGGATACCATAGCAAAATGTTTGCTACATAGGATTCCAATTCGTAAGCCTCGCTTAGTTTATGAGTGGGATCAAGATCATTAAAGATTATCGCTTTTCGGCTAACGAATTGGTCAATAAGTTTTTGACTTAACTTGTTGAGTTCGTCAATATTCACAACTGCATCAGCCATTTGATTTGAATATTGCTCGTAATTTTTAAGAACTTTTATCGCATCATTGTAAATAATGGCTTTTTGTTTAGAGGGAAATTCAACTGGATTTGCTGATAGATAGCTAACAACAAAAACAAGTGATATGATTGATAGAATATTTTTCATGCTACGATACTAATAAACAATTATTTTTCTTTCAGTCTTCTTATTGTCAAGGGTTAGTGTCATTAAAAACAATCCTTTACCATGACCTGTTAGGTTTATATCCGCTTTGAAAAACTCTGACTGCTTTTCTTTTCTGAGATTAAGAACCTCCGTGCCGCTAGAATTGAATATTTTGATATGTAGTTTACCCATTAGAGAGTTACTCATTTCAATCGAAACTAAACCTTGTGTTGGGTTCGGGAGTACTATTAAGTTTGAGAAAGCGTTGCCATCATCAATTCCTGTCGTGAGAGGTATTGTAACTGGATCGCTCGCAATAAAACAGCCATTATCATTTGCAATCTCAACAATATAAGTTCCTAAGTTATTATTGGCAACATAGTAGTATTTATCTGCGCCTGAAATAATATTTCCATTATAAGACCATCTATATTGAGTAACATTTGAATTACTACAAGCTAGATACCATGCATAGGGACCTTTTGCGAAAATTGTAGGTTTTTCAGGGGCATTCTCAGAATATACATTGAATTTCGAAGAGGTTGCACTGCATCCATTATATGTTGCCTCAAGAGTATAGTCACCCTGTGGAAGGAAACCCGATAATGAATCCGAACTGTCATCAAACAAATTATTGTACCTATACCATTTGTAATTGTAGCCTGGTAAAATATCTTTGATATTTAGTGTAATAGGGGTATCTCCAATACATTTCCCTGGTTGGTAATTATTTGAAATAATAGTTGGCTTTGTGATTGGTTTTACCTGAATTGGCATTGCAAACGAATCACGAATTCCTTTTTTGTCTGTTATAGCCAAGGAAGCTATGTATGTTTTCCCTTCTGTATAAAGATGACTTGGATTTAATTGGCTGCTTGTTTCATTATCACCAAAATACCACTTGATTGTTGCAATCTCGTCTGGAACTATTGAAAGGTTCATAAATGTAGTTTCTGTACCAAGACAAGCAGTTGTTGCGCTAAAGAAAGCCTGAACAGATTTTGTTTCAAATGTCTTAACATCAGACCAAGTTCCACCCTGATAAGCTCCATCAACCGCTTGCACTTGCCATGAATATATGCCCGGAGACAATGTTGTTGAAAGAGATTTGTTTAAATCTAAATTTCCACGCGTAGTAACGTTGCGATCACCTGATTCTGCAGCCATTGGACTATTTAACCAATTTGATGAGTTGACGTTTTTAAGTCTGATATTATAGCTCATCGCTTTCTCAGGGGTTTCGTCTGTTGTAACCAAATCCCAACTTAGTTTCAAACCGTTGATTTGTGGGGAAATGGTAAGGTTTAGAGGTGCATCTGGTTTTTTATTTGCTGAGTAATATCCTGCTTTAGAAATTATTCCATTTCGATAGATAACCGACATTTCATCTGTCGACTGGCCATTACTCCCATTATAATTTAGCATACCAGTTTGAAGAATGTCCATATCGCCATCGTTATCGTAGTCGCCAAAGTTTACTGCTCCTTCAAAAATTCCAGTATAAGAAGTTTCACTTTGCTCTGTAAAAGTGTTATCTCCATTGTTATGATAAATTTTAGTAAAAGGAGTACTTTCTTCTATGGCTGATATAACAATGTCGAGATATCCATCATTATCAATGTCACCACAAGCAAGTGCGCTGTTTGCGCCGCCAGCCATATTAATTTGTTCTTGTTTAACAAGGTTGCCTTGTCCATCATTGTGGAAGATGCTAGTTCTTCCTTTTTCCCAAGGCATATTCATTACTGAGGAGTTGGTAACACTCTCATTCATGTATGTGTATGAGATTAGCAAATCTGTAAATCCATCGTTATCATAATCAGCTAACTCTGCTGAATTTCCATTGATCTCAAGTGTGTATTGTGGGATAAAATTCCCTTTTTTATCATTAAAAAAGACTGTTGTATTATCTGGTCTATTAATATCCGCTGGGCCAGTTAGGTTGTTAACGAATAGATCAAGATAACCGTCGTTATTCAAATCGCCTAGTTTTACAACCTTAGAACTACATTGAAGAGTATCAGAAATATTGAATGCTCCATCCCCTTTGTTATTTAGGACCAATATGTTTGAGTCAAAGGACAACAATAGATCTATATCACCATCATTATCAATATCACCAGTTGCATTTGCGTAGCTACCCCAACCTGTTGAAAGTAAACTGTCAACGGATTGTGATATTAAAATACCCTCTGTTGAAAAAGTTCCATCATGGTTGTTTATTCCTAACTTTGTATAGTAACGTTGCCAGAAACAACAGCCAATATGTACTGTATCGGTTACTGTCACTAATAAGTCCTTATACCCATCGTTATTGAAATCGGCACTACCTATAATCTTACTAGGCTCAACATAATAGTAATCGGCATTACTTAAAACAGGTATGCCAATTTCTGAAACTGATTTAGTTAAGAATGTATTATCACCTTGGTTTATTGCAATATTGTTGTTCGAGACAATATCCAGATAACCATCATTATTCAGATCAGTAAATTGGGATTTAGCTCCAAGACTTAGATTCATTCCTGTTTGAGCAGAATATGAACCTGGGGAGAAGTTTCCAAGGTTTGAGCCTGAGTAATCCTGATTGAATAGCTGTTGACCATTTGTGCCATTGTATTCCATTACTTCAAAAAGATACTCATCCCCAGAAATAAGTCCTGAAACAGTAACGCTATCGGCACGACCATTATATACGCAATACCAGTGTGAATTACCAATTTGGTCGCCAGCTCCAAACTCTGCATCGGCAAAGTATGATGTATTGTTGATAGGGGTTGCATGTCCAGAGTTCCCTTTGTAGCAGAATACAATGCGTTGAGCTCCGTTTCCATTCTCCCATGTTAGTTTTAAACTGCTTTTATCGCTTAATTGATGTGCTTTGAGATTTGATGCTTGAATATCAGCAATTACAAAACTATCAATGGCTACTTCTCCTCCAGTAAAATTATTATCAATTCCTTGAACTTTCCAGTAGTATTTCCCAGGAATCAAGTTCTTTACAGTGTAGAACGTATCGAGAGAGCAGTTTCCTAAAGCAGATATTGTTCTTATGCCATTGTTTAATGCCATATTGGATAGAATATCGCAGCTGCTTATAGTTTTACCAATTCCAATATTGTAGCTTATCCCTTTACTTGAAAGGGCATTCTCTAATCGATCCCAGCTAAAAGTAACATCTCTTTGTTTTACTATAGATTTAAGAGATGTTGGTTTTGAAAGTTTTGTTTTAACAATATCTGGTACAATAGTGAAAATTTTAGTGTAGAAAGTGTCTACTTGTATTGTGCTGCTACCAGCAGGAGTATAGTATTTGTCAAGAATATGAGAGCCAGACATTAATATATCCATGCTACCATTATTGTTATAATCGCCCAAACTAAAAGAGCAATAGCCCAATGGCGGTATAGCTAGATCATTTGTTTTTCTGTAGGTTTGATCTCCATTGTTAAAATAAACATAGGAGTGATTGCCGTATGAAATCCAGGACATGAACTCTCCATTTAAAAGTCGCCAAGCCGGGTTGCCATCACCTCCCGAGTATACTAAATCGATAAACCCATCGCCATTTAAATCTCCCCAAATAGCGGAATTAGCGTTAACGGTAGTGTCTGATTCGAATGTTTGTGCAGTTTTTGTGAAGGTATTATTATGATTATTATGTAAAATTGACGTATTAGGCCATGATCCGGTGCTTTTACCGCTCACAAAGACATCAAGATATCCATCATTATCCTCATCTCCACATAAAGCGAAGACCTCGTTGTCAAAGACTGGGAGATTGGTATTGGTTTGCTCGGCGAAAGTAAAATCGCCTCGATTATGTAATAATTTAGAAAGACTTTTCCCTAAAAGTAGGATGTCTGTATAACCATCATTATCAAAATCTTTGCACAAAGTTTTGCCTCCGTTATTTGCAGGTAAGGCTATTGGTGCTTCAATGAAATCGCCGTTTTTATTGTTTTTGTAAATTTTGGTGCATTTACCTGTTGCTGTTTTACCGCAAACTATAAAGTCTAAATCGCCATCATTGTCGAAATCTGCCCAAGCTACAGAACTAAGAGATAGCCCAATAAATGTAGTATTAGCAAGCGCTGAGAACGTTCCATTGCCTTGATTGTGGTAAATTTTAGTTATACCACTGCCAGAGATGAGGATATCAAGATTACCATCGTTATCGTAGTCTCCCCATGCAATTTCACCTTCGGAAACTGGAGTTATATTATGGTTTGATATTTCGGTAAATTGATTTCCGCCATCATTTCTGTAAATTAGCAACAATGGGGTTGAGCTGTTCTCTGGCAGTCCTGAAATAATAAAGTCTAAATCGCCATCATTATCATAATCGCCCCAAGCCTGAGTGCTCTTAAAGAATCCCCTAAAACTTCCCACTTCTGCAAACTTTGGTGTTGTAAAGGTAACGCTTGAGTAGGGCATCAAGTCAGTAAAATATGTTAGATCTGTATCGAATCCAATTACCTGGAAAATGTATTCAGAGTTAAGATCTAATCCGCTGATTTTAGCTGAATCTGTATCGCCCTTATAAAGACAGTACCAACCTGATGTGCCAATTTGAGAGCCTAACCCAAAAGTAGCGTTCGCTGTATAGTCAATACTGTTTTCAGGCATAGCTGTGCCATCATTCCCTTTTTTTGCAAAGATTATTGTTCCGCCACTGCCATTACCTTTTATCCATTTGAGCATTAGATTATGTCCTTGAAACTCGGTTAGTTTCAGTTTTGAAGGTTGTGTCCTGACATTATAAACTGCTGTTTGTTCAGTTTGAAATGAACTGGAAGCAAAGCCGTTATCAATTGCCTGTACGCTCCAGTAGTAAGTTGAGCGTTTGGGGTATTTAATTATATAAAATGTATCGGCTTGAGCGTTCCCGATTCCGGAGATTAATCTTTGTCCAGATGCAAAAGCCATTGAACTGACTACATTGTTAGCCCCAGCAGAAGTTCCAACTCTGATGTTGTAACTTAACCCTTTTGATGGAGTTGCATCCCCCGATACTCGGTTCCATTTTAAAATAATGGAAGTATCTGTCACTGTATTTGTTAAACCTGTTGGGGCATTTGGCTTGATATTTACCTTGCCGGTTATATTTGTAAATAATTTGACAGTTCCATAATTCCATGCTACATCTTCTGCGGTAATCAAATCTAAACGTCCATCATTATTTAAATCACCAACAGGTGTAGATAAACTAGTTGATGCAACGGTTTCAACATGCTCAGTAAATGTGTTATCACCATTATTGAGGTAGATCTTAAATACTTTGCTTCCATATCCAGCGTTTGGATCTTTTGTACCAGATAAAATTAAGTCCAAAAGCCCATCGTTGTTATAATCCGCTAAATTGGCTATTCCATTGCTTGCACCTTCTAATACTATTTGTGTTTGTTCTGAAAAGGTATTGTTGCCATTATTTCGATAAAGTTTGCAAATAGGTGTGCTGCTATCTGTAAATCCCTTCAGTAGTATATCTAAAAAGCCATCGTTATCGTAATCACCCCAAGTCACAGAGCTATGAGAAACACCTGGCAGGGTTATGTTCTTTTGTTCGGTAAAAGTTCCATTTCCCTCATTCTTATATATTTTTGTTATTCCAGAAGCAGCATCCGAGTTATCTAGTCCTCCAGAGATTAGTATGTCCAGAAATCCGTCATTATTATAATCGCCCCATGCAGCAGAACTATTTCCAACTTTAGGTAAAATAATATCCTGCATATCGGTAAAGGAATTATTTCCTTCGTTACGATATATTTTAGTAGTGTTGACATACGTACTAGCAGAACCACATAATAAAAGGTCCAGATCTCCATCGTTATCGTAATCTCCCCAAGTTGTCGAACCACTAGCTATTATTCCTGTAAACGAGATTTCTGTTTGCTCAGTGAACGAATTATCCCCATTATTACGATATAGCTTGGTTATGGCTTGGTCGCTATAGCCAGCAACTAAGACATCAAGGTCGTTGTCGTTATCGTAGTCTACCCAACTCAATTTGCCAGATATCCCTTCAAAAGGAGCGCTTACCTGACTAAAGGTATTGTCCTTGTTATTTTGATATAAAACGGTTTCGTTGTGGTAGTCAGGGTAGTAACGGTTGTTGTAGCCTGAGGCTAGAATATCTAGATATCCATCGTTATTGTAATCCCCAAAAGCAAAACTGCTCAAAAAGCTAAGAAATGATGATGGACGCTCAATAAAAATATGTGTATTTGAAACAACAGCTGTCGGAACCGCTGATCCTGTTTTATAAACAATACTCGTTCCGCTACCTTTGTATGAGTAAATTTTAAAATATAGAATTTCATTTGAATTCCAGTTTGCCCATCCTGAATAAACTTGCTGGCCTTGAGGAACCTTTACAACACCAATCCCGTCAGAAAGATCATTATCAATTGTCTGTTCCTCGCAATCTGAAGGATCTGTAAAAGAATTTGTATTGGATGCTATGATTAAATAGCCATCTGGGTTCGTTGTTCCCGTGGCATCTGTCCAGTCAAGGTTGAGGTTGCTTTCATTTATGTTTGCAACAAAGGATGTTGCTTGAGGTAAATCGATATAGTTGAATCGATAGATTTGACCCGTAGCAGGTTTGGTATTAATAATTGTTGTTTCGGTTATTGTACTTGCTGTAGGGGAGGTGCTGGTATTGCCGAGTGAAAGAAAACCACCTTCATTTTGATACATTTGTGTACTTGCAAAACATAAGCCTATTGATGCGCTTGGAGAACTTAATGCTCCAGCTTCTTGTTGGTACACAAAATCAATTTGATTGGATGTTTCATACAGTTTTACTTGAAATGAGATTCCTGTTGCTGCAGGGTAATAGTATGACCATTTGCAGTTAAGCCATTCGAATGTAAAGATTCTGTTTGGAGCAGTTCCACTAACTAAATATGATGCAGTACCTACAGACATTTCGTCCCAAAGAGGTGCTATTATTGGTCTGTTCCAGTAAGGTGATGATTTTAACGAGTTTCCAGGGTACTGGTCACAATTTTGATTGAATGTGATAAATCCAAAGGAATTCGCCCAAAGCTGAGTATGTGTAACTCCTTTAAAGTTAAAATCAAAGCCGATGTTTATTGCTGTACTCTTACCATCTAGCGAAGGAATAACTGTACTCCCTGATAAGGGAGTAAAAGTTCCACTTAGAGCTGTTAACTGGTAGCTTTGTGAGAAAAGGGTTTGGGGTATTATCAAAAGCAATATAAACCCTAAACGGCGTAAAGTTGCGTAAACCTGCAGCATATAAAATCTTTGAGATTAGTACTATTGAAATTTAAGTGCGTAAAAGTAGATTTTTGCTTACGACACTTCATTGTCGATTTATACAAATGCATGTACAAATCGACAAAAACGAAGAATTTTGATAAAAATTAGGAGGCGGATTTCTTTCTCCAAACCAAAGGCGATTCACCTGTGATCTGTTTGAACTGACGGCTAAAGTTGGCCTGTTCTGTATAGCCAACCATTTCGGAAATTTGTAAAATAGTATAATCTGGATTATGAATCATTAGATTCTTAGCGTCTTCAATTCTTAAACGATTTATCCAAGTATTAAAGTTTACTTTTTCCTCACGATTTATAAGGTTTGAAAGGGTTGTCCGGCTAATTTTCAGACTACTAGCAATCTCTTCGATTGTAATACCCTGGACTAAATATTGTTTGTTTGAAAGAATTTGTTGCTTGAAATGCTCCCAATCGGATCTCGATGTCCTTACATGTATGTGCTGAACTTCATTGACAGGGGCATTTATTGCAGGTTCAACAATTGAAAATACTTTGTTGTACTTTATGTACTCTTGAGCAAAAATAAAGTAAAAAGATGAGTATAAGGTGGTTACTATCCAATCGGTATGCTTTGGGAAAAAACTTGATAACATAGCAGTAATGCCAATTGCTAATGCTGAGAAAAAAGCAAACTTCACCCAATTCATCCTAAGCTTAATTACCTCCGAGAAGTAATCGTATAATTCATCATCGTACTTTTTCTCTTCTCTTAAAAACAAAATTGTGTAGTAAACTAATTGGAAGAAAAAGAATATGAGGAGTAGAACACGAATCCATACAGTAGGATTATTGAGGTTTTCATTGAGATCTTGTAAGGAATTTATCTTAGGATCGTCGAATACTAAAAAAGAAACGAAGTAAAGGGGGAGTATGAAAAAATAAGGTATTAAGTGCTTGAGTAAATTTCTAATGGTTACAAATTTANNAAATTTAGGGTTGATAAGGGTTATCAGAGTAAAAGTGAATAGCAATGCTTGTGTTGATGATATGAAAATGCTTATGAAGGTAAAGTACTCGCGCGAATTATCGGCTAAATCAAAAACTAATACAGCAATGGTTAGTATGCTAAGTGTAAAATATGCACCAGATAATACTTTTAATGAGATGCGATAGTTTTTTAACCCCTCTTTTTTTGGTACATGAAGCGAAAGGAAAGAAGTTCCCATAACCGCACATACAACAGCCAATAGTGAATTTGTTAAAAAGTGAAGATTTGTACCCATAAAAAAGAAAAATGCCTTTATCGTTAATCAACCATAGACCGCTAAAATAGTTAAGTTTACTTATTTCTGCAATGAAAATAATAGCAAAATCGAACAACTTTTATCAGTTTGTTGATCTTTTATGTTGCTGGTTTATAGGTTGTTTGTGCTGTTGATAAGAGAGGGTGTTTTAAATCATCCAAAAAGACCCTTTGTTTTTATCAATTCAAAGCCCTTTTTTATCTATTTGAGCATCATTTTGTACGTATTGATAAGTTAGATTTAGCAAATCATGACGTTATTTGCTATGCTCAAAAGTGTCAGCAATTCCGAAAACATTTATAAAAAGAATTATGAAGTTAACTACATTCTCACAAGTCGCAATCCCAATTTTTTTTGGTTTGATAAGTGCAAATAGCGCTAATGCACAAGCAGTTGTGATCCCTGAAGTTTATAACGCATATGCTCCCGATAAAAAAGTACCACTGTTTGTTGAGGAGTTTACTGATAATAAGAATAGCTGGTATTTGGGAATTAAAGAGAATGTGTGGTTTCAGAACCTACAGGAAGGAACTCTGTTTTTTCAATCCTATGAAAATGTTCCAAAAGAGGATTTTAAAGAGGTTTATATCGATCAGAATAAAGACTTTGAGATTGAACTAAAAATTCGTCTCGATAAAGGGATTCAGAACAAGTTTAATGGTTTGCAATGGGGGAAATCTTCTGCTGAGTCAAAGCAGTTCGATTTCTTTTTTAACGGGCAAGGGCAATACACTATCGATAAATTTACCGGCAACGGGTTTGTCGATTTTGTCCCTGTCGCTGCAACTAAATTAATTAATAACTACACCTATAACACGTTAACTGTTCGTAAAGTAGGCGCAAAGTATTACTTTTTCTTAAACCAGCAATTGGTTCACACTATGCCTTTCGAGCCATTTTTTGGAAATGGAATTGGCTTTCAAGTTGCTGAGAAATCATCAACACAAATCGATTACCTAAAAGTTTGGCAACTTACAACAGGTGCTGAAGTTCAACTTCCTAAACTGGCCATCACAAGCGAGAAGTTTTCNNTTTCTTCGGCATCTGGTTTAATTGCCGCGGGTCAATCAGTTAAATTGAATTTTACCTTAAGCAATAAATCTTCAGATGATGCTAATAATGTGAAGTTGCTATATACTTTACCCACAAATATTCTTTTACTCGAAAGCGAAACCAATGTGCAGCTCAAGACAGGCGCTCAACATGAGGTAGAACTTGTTTTTTATGTGAATAAGGGCGTTGATTTAAATAGTATTGATATTAAGCTTAAAGCAGAAGGTGCCCAATTGGAGGGACAATCAGAAAAAACGTTTACAGTTGCATTGAACCAGTCGGTTCAAACTGGAGACGTGCAAAATGTCCAAGACTTCGCTTTGATGCGTGGTAGCAACGATCCCCTTAAAGGTTTAAAGGCCGCAAAAGCAATTCAGGAGGTATCTGTTGGTCGTTACTTTGCATTAATTATTGGAATTGATAGCTATTCGGGCGAATGGAAACCACTCAAGAATGCTGTTAACGATGCAAAAGCGGTGTCGGAAAAGTTGACAAATAACTATGAGTTTCAGTCCATAAAAACCCTTTACAACGAGCAGGCTACACGCGCCAATATTTTGAAGGAATATGAGTGGTTGATGGCTAATGTGCGCGAGAACGATAACCTGTTGATTTTCTACTCAGGTCATGGGGATTATAACGAAACTTTGCAGCGTGGCTTCTGGGTTCCTGTTGATGCAACCAATAGTTCCGTTTCGGGGTTGATTTCGAATACAGATATCCAGGCTTTCTTAAGTGGAATTAAGTCGAAACACACATTCTTAATTGCTGATGCCTGCTTTAGCGGGGATATTTTTAGAGGAAAAACTCTAACCATTCCATACGAGAATTCATTCAAGTATTACAATCAGATATATTCAAAACCTTCTCGTACGGCTTTAACTTCTGGAGGTGTTGAGCCCGTTATGNNAATGGATGGCGGAAAAGATGGCCACTCAGTGTTCACCTACTATCTGCTTAAATCGCTTACCAACAATCAAAACCAGTTCTTTGATGCCAGTCAGCTTTACAACGATCTTAAAGTTGCGGTTATCAATAATTCCAATCAAACACCTGGGTTTAGCCCAATTGTTAACACTGGCGATGAGGGCGGGCAGTTTATTTTTATTAAAAAACAAAATCAGTAGGAATTTGTGAGACATCTTAGGGTATTCGCTTTATTCACCGTTTGCTTACTATTTGCTTTTAAGTCAAGCGGTCAGTTATATAATTTCACCAACTATAGCCTCGAGCAAGGATTACCTCAATCCTCGGTTTATTCAATTTTTCAGGATTCGCGAGGTTATTTGTGGCTTGGAACCGAAAGCGGAGTTGCCCGTTTTGATGGATTGCGTTTTACTGTTTTTGATCGAACTTCTGGTTTACCCGGCAATACAGTTCGAAGCATTATTGAACTTGCAAATGGTGATATTTGGGTTGGAACCGATATGGGAATTGCCTTTTACAATGGCTCCTCATGGAAGCAGATAACAACTAAAGATGGCTTAAAAGGATCGGCAGTTATGAAGTTAGCAACCGATTCAAAAGGTAGAGTTTGGGCTGCATCTAATGATGATGGGGTTAATATTATCAATATAGATAAAGACTCGGTAATAATTGAGAATCTAAATAAAGACAGAGGCCTTTCGGCAAATTTTGTTTTTGATATCTTCCATACAACCAACGGACAAACAATGCTAGCCCTGTTTGGCGGGATTAATACAGTTTCACAAATAGATGGGAAGTATATCGTTCACGATATTCAGGATTCGGTTTTACTTCCAAGTAATTTAATTACTTGTATTGATCAGGATAAATCGGGGAATTTTTGGTGTGGCACTTACGATGCTGGAGCATTTGAATTAGTTAAGAAACATGGCGCATATAGTGTTGTTCCCATTCAAAACAACCAAGGGTTAACAGATTCTCGTATCTGGGATGTTTACTGTGATACTTCAGGAGATATCTGGTTCGGCTCAAACGATAATGGTTTGTATCGCTTGAGTAACGGAAATATGCAAAATATATCCCTAAGTAACGGATTGCCCGGTAGTATGATTCTTAGCATTTATAAGGATCGAAACCGTAATCTTTGGTTTGGGTCGATTAATAGTGGCTTTTCACTATTTAGGGGTTTTCAACTAGTACATTATTCAAGTGAAGATGGATTGCCAGGAACTTCGGTATTGGCAATTCGCGAAGGAAACAATCAATCGTTATGGGTTGGTGGCGATGGCAAGGGGTTAGCTCAAGTAACCCTAACTCAAGATAAACTTAATTCTAAGTTTTTTGGGAAGGGTAGTGGCTTTGTTAGCAAAGAGGTTAAGTCTCTCGATATTAACTCAAGTGGAAATTTACTTGTAGGTACACAAAGCGATGGACTTGCGATTATGCAAAATGAAAATTTTAGGTATTTTCCCGAAGATGAGCTGCTTAATGATAAGATTAACTGCGTTATATGGAGCAAGTATGGATCGATTTATGCCGGAACCGATTTGGGGTACAACGAAATAAAGGAGAATAAAATACATGCTATTACCGAAGATCTAGGGTTGATTAACCCCGAAGTACAAACTGTTGTATCCGACTCAAAAGGTAATATTTGGATGGGGACCATGGGAGGGCTAGTCAAATTCCATCCAGTTACAGGAAACTATAGGGATTTCAATGAACAAGAAGGTTTGTTCGATTTGAGTATTCACTCGTTGGCAATAGATAAAAACGATCAGGTTTATATAGGCACTACCAATGGCATTTACAGGTTTGATGAGAAGAAGGATACAATTGTATCGATAGTGAGTGCAGGTCTTACATCTAAAACGATTAATTCACTGCTATTTTATAACGATACAACTTTAATCGTTGGCACTAACCTTGGATTTAATAAGATCTTTTTTGATAAATCGTTGAGTATACCTAAAAGGATTTTATCATACGATAAAACCAACGGTTTTAAGTTTATCGAAACCAATCAGAATGCCATTTGTAAGGATTCAAGGGGACGTGTTTGGTTTGGAACAGTAAATGGATTAACTCGCTATCAGCCTGAACTTGAGGATACCATTACAGAAACACCGATTGTTCATCTTACTGGAATTCGACTTTCGTTTGAGTCTGTCGATTGGAAAGCCAAGGGCTTAAAGGTTTTGGGGTGGAGTAATATTCCTCAGAATTTGACTTTGAAGTATTATCAAAACCACATCACCTTTGATTTTGATGGACTAAATCTTCGAAATCCTGAAAAGGTTCGGTATCGTTATAAACTCGAACCCAACGATAATGCATGGTCGCCATCAATTAGCAACAACAGTGTGACTTTCCCGGGGTTAAACAATGGTAGTTATACTTTCAAATTATGCGCAAGTAACGATGGCATTCATTGGTCGGAGCCCATTTCATATCAACTTATAATAACACCTCCATTCTGGAAAACAATCTGGTTTTACCTTATTCTTTTGGTTTTAGTGGTAACAGGATTGATCATCTACATTCGCTATCGCGAGCAGAAATTAATGCGCGAAAAGGAATATCTAGAACAGGTTGTGAAAGAGCGTACTGCCGAGGTTGTGGCACAAAAAGATTGTATTGAGCAACAACATAAAATTGTAACTCATCAGAAAGAGGAGATTACAGCCAGTATAACCTACGCACGTAGAATTCAACAGGCTGTATTGCCCGGTGTTGAGGTGTTGAGCGAGAATACTGCGGATAGCTTTGTGCTATATAAACCGCGCGATATCGTAAGTGGCGATTTTTATTGGATTGGCAAAAGCGGAAACCTTCTAGTTGTTACTGCAGCCGACTGTACAGGTCATGGCGTTCCCGGCGCATTTATGAGCATGCTGGGCATTAGCTTTATGAATAAGATTATAAAGGAACAAAAGATTGAGATGCCCAACGAGGTGCTTGGTCAGATGCGCAATAACGTTATAACATCTCTTAAGCAGGGGAATTACGAGGGCACAACAAAGGATGGTATGGATATGGCTCTTTGTGTAATCAATCTCGATACCCTAATGATGACCTTTGCTGGTGCATATAACCCAGCGGTTATTGTCTCCAATGGTGAGGCACAGGAGTTAAAAGCCGATCGTATGCCAGTTGGACTTCATATGGTAATGGACGATTTTACTACAGTCAACTATCAACTTAAAAAGGGTGATTGCGTTTATCTATTCTCTGATGGATATCAGGATCAGATGGGTGGCCCAACCAATCGGAAGTTCATGCGCAAAAATTTACGTGAACTTCTTGAGTCAATTCACAGTAAGCCATTCTGTGAGCAACGAGAAATACTCGACAATACCGTTGAGAATTGGCGTCGTGATCCTGCTTTACCCGATGGGGAAGTAGATCAGATGGATGATATTCTTGTGCTTGGGTTTACTGTTTAGTAAAATAAAATCCGCTTATGATGATATTTTGAATAACAGGGTGTGGTGTATCACTGTTTTGTCATGCTGAACAAAGTGAAGCATCTGTATTAGATTATAAGATCCTTCGCTTTGCTCAGAACCGAGTTTGCGAGTTCGGCGGAGCCAATGACATTCCTTAATGAGTTAACGTCAATTAATAATACTTTGAAGGGTTTTAGTTAATTCGTTCAACATTTCATCAGTAAAGTCTAGATGTGTAACCATTCGTATTGTCTGCGGGCCAAAGATTGAGCAAAGAATATTTTTCTCTCTCAGTTTTTTTGCAAAATCCTTCTCTTGCAGAGATTTATTCAGTTTAAATACGATGATATTTGTTTGAACTGGACTTATTTCCTCAATATAGGGTTGCTTTTCAAGCACCATGGCAATTGCGTTAGCTCTGCAATGATCTTCTTTTAACCTTTCAATGTGATTATCGAGAGCATATAATCCAGCAGCAGCCATAAACCCGGCTTGGCGCATTGCTCCTCCAAACGCTTTGCGCGTTCTGCGCGCCTCGTTGATGAAATCCTGAGTTCCTAAAAGTACAGAGCCAACTGGAGCACCAAGCCCTTTGGATAAGCAGATTGAAATTGAGTCGAAAAGCTCGCCATACTGTTTTGGAGATTCACCAGTTTCGACTAAAGCATTGAATAACCGAGCACCATCCATGTGGAACTTAAGGTTGTGTTTGTCAGTAACCTCTTTAATTTTTTTTATCTCGTTTATATCCCATATGCTGCCCCCAGCCTTATTAACGGTATTCTCTATTTCAACCATTTTGGTTCGTGCCGCATGTATATCGTTGGGGTTGCTTATATTCTCAATCACATCATTAGCTGTAAATCGACCTCTGTCGCCAAAAAGCAAGCGTACAGATGCCATTGAATTGCGGGCAATTCCTCCTCCTTCGTAATTGTAGATATGTGCCATGCGGTCGCATATTACCTCATCGCCTGGTTTTACATGAACGTTAATAGCTATTTGGTTGGTCATAGTGCCCGAAGGGCAGTATATTGCAGACTGCATGCCGAACATGCTTGCTAATTTCCTTTCCAATGCGTTAACCGTTGGGTCCTCCCCATAAACATCGTCCCCTACAGGTGTAGTCATCATTGCGTTAAGCATCGCAAGGGTTGGTTTTGTTACGGTATCGCTGCGTAGATCTATAATTTGGCTCATTTTATCTATTAGTTTCTTTTGACTTTATTTTTCTTCTATGACTAAAGATAATGCAAATGGTTTCATTTTGGGTAAAAACCTTTGAGCCTTTTTACTACTTTTGTGAAAACTACCTATTGATGATAACCATTGAGCAAATAAAAGAGCTTGTAAAGCGCGAGGATGCGCTGAGGAGGCATCTTTGACATCGAAAATAAACTAATTAAGCTTGACGAGGAAGAACAAAAAACCCACTCGCCAAATTTCTGGGATAACCCATCCGAAGCGGAAAAACAGCTGAAACTTGTAGCATCTATTAAAGCATGGACTCAATCCTACACTGATGTTAAGCAAAGTATTGATGATCTTCAGGTGCTATTTGATTTCAATAAAGAGGGTGAGGCAACTGAGCAGGAGGTTGATAAGCAATACGCTATAACACTTGTCAAAGTTGAGGATTTGGAGTTGAAGAACATGCTTCGTCGTGAGGAAGATCGCCTTGGGGCGATTATGAAAATCAACTCCGGTGCAGGTGGCACCGAGAGCCTCGATTGG
>DQHR01000061.1 GCA_003531155.1 Bacteroidales bacterium
TATTGAGCCAGAGGCTCATCAGCCTTCGGCTGAGAAGTGTAATTTAATAAAGTCGAATCCGCCTAAGTTAAATCACTCCGTCGGACAGGTAAAATTTTATCGGTACCGCTGTTCTTCTTTTCCTAAAACCTTTGCGGTCTTTGCGGTAAAAATTTTAACCGAGTAGTCAGAAAAGAAATTTACAACGGAAGTTTTTATTGGCTACCACGCATACCCAATATCAAATCTAAGTAATGGAGCTGTTCCATTTACTTTAGAAAAATCATCATCATCACCTGANNGATACCGAGTCCCATTGCAAACTGTTCGCCCGGGAACCACTGCCAGCCAATCAAACCGCCGAACGAGGTTATTGAAACGGACTCATCGCTGTCTTCGCCTGATAGATTATTGTACGAAACATTTGGAGCAAAATAAAATCCCCGCAAATTATTTCCTCTTGGATAAAACCTTACTTCTGCATTTACACCAAATCCATTTAAACCCGATATTGTAGGCATTTGAATACCGCCGCCAATCGCTGTCGCGTCGTTTAGTTTATAAAAGTACGAAATATTATAGAACAGTAAAAACTTTAGCGGGTTGATAACTATCATACTGCTGCGTGGTGTAATATCCTCGGATTCAGTGATGATGACTGCTTCGGTATATATTGTGTCCCCGGTTTCCGGATCAATAGTCCATTTTCTCTCATCAGTACGCTCCTGAGCAAAACCGGATGTGAGCATTGCAGCGCCGATTAACAGTGCAAGTAATAATGTTTTCATTATTGTCTCCTATTGTGGAATGTTTGTTATTAAAATTTACAAAAAAAGTAATGACAATTCGAATGCCGTTCAGGAGATAGATGATAACCGGTTGATGAACAGGATGAATGAGTTTAGACTGACTAATTTTAAAAATAAGAAATACTGCAAGTATATTACTTTATACAATTAGTGAAGGATATATTGTACAAATGCAGGCAAACAAATTATCTTTAGCGATGAGGCAGATGCAGAAGGTAAACGGATGGAGTTTTAGTTTACACCGGCATTGTTTCTAATTCAAATATTCGAAGCACGGGTAGTGTCGTGATTTTATAATNNTATTATTTATCCATACCTAAAACCGATAGACCATTATCCCAAATCTCCTCCCCAAATAAAATCCTTAAAAGTTGGCGATGGATAACGGCTGACAATTAAAATCTTTATAAGCAGTCATTCTTAATTCCTTTACTATTTATCATTGATG
This sequence comes from Bacteroidales bacterium, assembly GCA_003531155.1. Lineage (GTDB taxonomy): Bacteria > Bacteroidota > Bacteroidia > Bacteroidales > Tenuifilaceae > UBA8529. The sequence continues at coordinate 1,237 of DQHR01000061.1, forward strand.
GTTTACAAATAGTATTAAGAAAAATTGTTGTTATTTGTGCAGAAAAGAAAATTTGATTTGTATCACAATCAAGCTTCTGGTGTTTCGATTATAACCACATCTTTTTAACTTGAGTCCAATTAATTTTATAAGTGGTGTTATGAAAAGCGTAATTATTTTTTTGTTCGTTTCATTCATTTCTCTTAGCTGCTCTAATCAGAGGAGAGAAGGGGGTGAGGACACTATGATTATGAACTCAAACGTGCAATAAAACAGATTTAAGGGAATATTAGTAACATGGGATATAACGAAAAATTAGCAAACAGAGTAAGAGAAGCCCTCATCATCAAACGTAAAGTGGAGGAGAAGAAAATGATGGGCGGATTAACTTTTATGGTAAACTATAAAATGTGCATCGGCATCCTTCAAGATGATCTTATGTTGAGAATTGATCCCGCACTTTACGAAAGCGCTCTTGAAAAGCCAGGCTGCAGGGAAATGAACTTTACCGGCAAACCAATGAAAGGATTTGTTTTTGTAGGTGAGGAGGGATTTAAGTCAAAGAAGAATTTCGATTACTGGATCAACTTCGCATTGGATTACAATAAAAAAGCAAAGTCATCGCGCAAAAGANNAATAAAATTGAATTATTTCTCGGGGAACTTTACGTCTTCTCTGCTTTCTCTGGTTGATTCCGCCGGGAATTCGTATCAGGTTTAACAATAAAACTAAAATCCCCTTGTTACCAATACGGGAACTTTATATATTTGACTGTGCGGATTATTGCGATTAAAATATTAAGGGATTTTTGGAAAAAGCATAATGATGCCGAACAACCGTTAAAGGCATGGTATGCAGAAGCAAAAAGAGCAAACCGGGAAAAACCGCCTGATATTATTAAGCTTTATCGAACAGCAAGTGTTTTGCCCAATAATAGAATTGTTTTCAATATAAAGGGGAATGATTACAGATTAGTAACGGCAATTAACTATGACTTTGGGATAATATACATAAGATTCATAGGCACACATAAAGAATACGATAAAATAAATGCGGAGGAAATTTAAAATGAATATTAAACCAATTAAGACTAAAAAGGATTACGAAACTGCGCTTAAAAAGATTGATGAGTTGTTTGAAGCAAAACCAAATACTCCTAACGGTGATTTGCTTGACGTACTTACAACCCTTGTTGAATCCTATGAACAGAAACATTTTAACATTGCGCCTCCGGATCCAATTGAAGCAATAAAGTTCAGGATGGAGCAGCTTGGCCTAAAGCAAACAGATATCGCCGAAGTAATTGGGGGGAAAAATAGGGCGTCGGAAATTCTTAATAAGAAAAGAGAACTAACTGCAAAGATGATGAGGGACCTTCATCATAAATATAGTATTCCAGCCGAATCGCTTTTAGCTTAGTCAAAATCTCTTTTTTATTACGTCATCATATCTTCTAGCAAAGCGGATCATAATTCCATCAAGCAGCTGCTGAATGCCAGGGGAATTTATTTTCGGGTTAACTAAGAGCTCGGCGTCCTTTCCACTTTTTTTGTACTTCCCGCCAATTTTTATCAGCACCTAACTGGAGTGAAGAAATCTAGAAGCGATCGCAGAGGATAATTCAGACAGATTGTCACCAATCTTAGCAAATCTATACTAAACAAATCAAGAAGATCGGAAAACATTAATTATTAAAAGGAATTAGATATGTGTTCTATTCTCAAAATCAAAGAGATTAGGGGAACAGTTTCCTTAGTTTTGCTTCTTATTGGTTTCTTATTCGTTTCGAGTTGCAGCAAAGATGATAGCTACTCAACGAATAGCAGCGGCAATACTGGTACCCCGGGAGCGAATGAAATATTCATCAGCGGCTTTGCATTCTCACCGGCAAGTAAAACAATTTCAGCGGGTACAACGATTAAGTGGATCAATAAAGACAATTCTACGCATACTGTGACGAGTGGGATTCCTGGAACGCCTTCAGGAGTATTTAAGNNGGTAATTTCGGGCAAAACGGAGAGTTCAGCTTTACATTCAATCAAGCCGGAACATTTAAATATTTCTGCAATCTTCATCCATCGATGCCGGGAACGATCATAGTTCAATGAGCTTAAAATCATTGAATCTACTGCGATAAAATTATTTAACTACATGCGTCACAAAGACATCGATTTTTAAATACCAGCGGTCATCAAATGGTTGATGACCGCAGGAAAAATCAATCATCTATTTAACAGATATTATTATGCTGCGGGCCACAACCAGCCGAATACTCCAGCCGTAAATAGAGCATAAATTAATCCATCGAACATGGATTTTAATGTTGCGCTCCAGCTCTTCTTGTACCAGATACTATTTTGCATTAAGGCAAGACTATATCCGACAAACGCCGTAGCACCAGCAAAACGAAAGACCGAAAGATAATCTGTTCCAACTGGTACAGCTCGCCCCGCAATGTATGCAGCAAACACACCAACTATTAAGCAATAAACAAACCATTGTGCAAGACTTGATCCCATGCTAATTGGTCCGCTTGGGAACAAGGTCAAAACACCGGAGGGTCCCTTGCTCATCTTATCTTTAAATTCCTGTGAATTCCTTTCTTTGTTGTGAGTACAATAAGGAAACATATAATCACCGGCCGGAATGTTCGCCTTTCGCAGATCATCCAGTACTTTATCTTCTCCAGGCAGCTTTTTATAATCCGAGTTATGATACTTTAAAAGCATATGGAGAATAGAACTTAGAATAAAAACAACAATAGCAGAAAGAAGGATTGGAAGCCAGAGTGAAACTACTGAAATCATTTTATCTCCTTTTGTTAATTAGAAAATAGTATTTAATTAGTGATTCTATTATAAAATACGGACAAACCCTTGTGATATACAAACGGTAAAATAATATCGCGGTAGAAGTGTGAAATGTATCGCATGCAGTTTACCTTTTGAGATATATGCGAATTGTTTATGCTCTCCGTCTGATTCGGATAGATTTTAGGGGAAAAATAATTGATCGTTAAGCCCTAAAGATCTTTAAGATAATTTTCAAATAGCACAACTTCGGTTGGTTATCAAATCCATCTTCTTACTTTAGCTTGTAGTTTTTGAACTCTGCTCCAAAAGCCCACATCATAGTTTCTTCTTAATTGCGAATGAATAAAACTTCCATAGCTATTATAGAAATCATGGTACCGACTAAAGCAGTAACTGAGCCGAGAAAAATTCCCGTGCTGGGTAGAAATGCTGCTATGCACAGGTAAATTTGATTGAGGGAAAAGCCGAAAGGTAACGATGAAAGTTCACAAACAAACCCGGTTCCTATGATTTTAAGGACCATGCGTCAGGAAATGGGTTTGTCATTTTGCGTAACATGAGTAAGTAAGTATAAAAATGAGTGGTTGGAAAATCCTTTTCATAATGCTTCCTAATGTTTCATTCTAAGCTTATTCTTTTTTAATTATTGATTCAAAGNNTTTCATAGGTTGTTATAGATTAATAACAATTAGTAAACGAAATGGGAATAGTAAGAAAAATACTCGGGCCAAAATCTAAATATGATAAAAGCATTCCTTACACCTATTTCGCTAAAGCTCCTATCGTCGAAGGTGATGAAAGCCTTGTTAACTATTACTTTTCAGATACAATTTGCGGACTGATTGAATATCTTGACGAAAGCAATATCAATCCCGAAGAAGTAGAATTATTCGGGTGCTATCTAAAAAAGGAAATTCCTATTGATAAAAAATATTGTTTATCGGAAGATGGCAAATGGTTGAAGCGGCCCGACATATGCGCTTCATTAGAGATGCACTATCAGAAAACTATGGAAGAGCAATACAAAGGGCATGTTGCATTAGGCGATTGTTCTTTTGATGACAGGGGTCGAAAAGGACTCGGACCGAGCTAAATAAAAATTGCATGGCTTATACGGTGTGCAGCAATCACTTTTAAACCAAATAGAAATTAAGCGGCCAAATTTTAAAAT
>DQHR01000168.1 GCA_003531155.1 Bacteroidales bacterium
CATAAACCCATTGTATCATCGGTTTTCCGGAAATCTCGGCAAGCGGTTTGCCCGGGAAACGAGTAGAAGCATAACGAGCGGGTATAAGACCAAGTATTCGCATATTAGCATTGATTTAATTGGTTTGGCAAAGGTACAACTTTTAGGGATACTCCCTTTAAGCAAAATTGGCAGTATTTTGGTTTCCTTAAATAGTTTTAAATTGCAGCGGTCTATTGGGTTTATCAATTTTAAGGTGTAATTTTGTCAGGGTTCTATCAATCTTATTTATGGACGTTCAGAGCATTAAACAGCGATTTAGTATAATAGGCGTATCGGAAGAGTTAAATCGAGCAATCGATATTGCACGTCAGGTTGCCCCTACCGATTTGTCAGTTCTTATTACAGGTGAGAGTGGAACGGGTAAAGAGGTGTTTCCTCAGATTATACATCATTTTAGCGCAAGAAAGCATGGTCAATACATTGCTGTTAACTGTGGTGCTATTCCCGAAGGGACAATCGATTCTGAACTTTTTGGACACGAAAAGGGATCATTCACGGGTGCTCATGAGAGCCGCCAAGGCTACTTTGAGGTAGCAAATGGTGGAACCATTTTTCTCGATGAAGTGGCTGAACTGCCATCATCCACACAGGTTCGTTTGTTAAGAGTATTGGAAACAGGAGAGTTTCTCCGAGTAGGCTCATCTAAAGTACACAAAACTAACGTTCGAGTTGTTGCTGCTACAAATGTTAATNNAGTTTAGAGAGGATCTGTATTACAGGTTAAATACAGTTCCAATTCAAATACCTCCACTTCGCGAGAGATCGAACGATATTCCTTTGCTTTTCCGCAAGTTTGCATCCGATTTTGCTGATAAATACCGAATGCCGCCCATCTCGTTAAATGATGATGCGCGAAGGATGATCATGAACTATAAATGGCCAGGCAACATTAGACAACTAAAAAATATAACCGAACAAATATCTATTATCGAGGAGAGTCGGGACGTTTCAGCTGATGTGCTAATACGCTACCTTCCCGATTATAACTCCATAAAACTTCCTGCGTTGTATGATAGAAAGGAATTTGTCGATGAGCAAACATTTGCATCGGAGCGTGAGATTCTTTACAAGATTCTATTTGATATGCGCAATGATGTTAATGAACTTAAAAAACTGGTTCTCGATTTGATGCATAACAATCCTGATAATATTGAGATAAAACAGGAAAGTGCAAAAATTCTCAATAACCTTTATAGCAATACTGATTCACTAATAACTCCAGTTGCGGTTCAGGTTGATACTAAGCCTTATGTTCCAAATCAGTCCCATATTCAGGATACCGAGGAGATTGTTGAGGAATCACTTTCGCTTGAGGATAAGGAGGTGGAGTTTATTAAAAAAGCACTCGAAAGACATAAAGGCAAAAGAAAGGTTGCTGCGCAGGAATTGGGAATTTCGGAAAGAACACTTTATCGAAAAATTAAGGAGTACAATCTAGAGTAGATTTTATGGAAATGAAAAAAGTAAAAGTTATGTTTCGTCGATATATAGTTTTATTAATTGGGGTATCAACTATCTTTTCATCCGGATGTAAAGTTCAATACTCATTTACAGGTGCATCTATTTCCCCCGATGTTAAAACGGTTAGCATTGATTATTTTCAGAATCTTGCAAGTTTGGTCTATCCTCAGCTTAGCAGCAAATTTACCGAGGCTTTAAAGGAGAGATTTATTACTCAAACTAGCCTAAATGCAGTAAAAGAGTATGGCGATTTGCAATTCTCGGGGCAGATTACAGGCTATGGTGTAACTCCCATTGCCATTACAGGCAACGAAACCGCCGCTCAGAGCAGATTAACAATTTCTATTAAGGTAAAATTTGAGAACACTAAGGATAAAACATTTAACTTTGATAAAACATTTACTCAGTTCGAAAACTTTGATAGCAATCTTGATTTTTCATCAATAGAGGCTGAGAAAGTTGATTTAATCATTGCTAAGATAATCGACGAAATTTTTAATAACTCAGTTGCAAACTGGTAAGATAATAATGGAAAAGGAAAAATTTTATAGCATAATAGGCAGTTCAGGGCTGAATAATCCTGAAACATCATCGTACTTGCGAACTATTATTAATAATTATCCTTACTTCAACGCAGCAAGAACTTTATACTTAAAGAGTTTAAAGATAACCCAATCTAACAGTTTTGCCGAAGAACTTGATAAAAATGCTGTGCTTTTACCAGATCGCCGCCAGTTGTTCTTTGTGCTTAATCCTGTAATGTTGGTGTCTCAAGAATCCAGTAAGCCTAAACAGAAGAGAGCTAATAAGGCAAATGATTCCCATTTTGATCTAATAGAGGGAAATCAGAGTTCAAATGCCTCATTGATTGATATATCGGAATCAACTAAAGTTACAGATCTTCCCATTTCTGGATACGATTTGCTTGACATAAGCGAGCAAGAGGGCCCAGCAAATGATAGTTTAGAGTCTGGAGCATACTTAATTGAAGAGGAGGGGAATGACAGTAAGGCACTATCAAACGATGATTTAATTAGTCAATTCATTAATAGTAATCCTAAAATTAAACCACCTCAGATAGTTAAAGACGAGCAAGAGGATATCTCTCTAAAATCACTCGAAGAACCTGAAGATTTGATAACCGAGCCAATTGCTCAGATTTATGTGGCACAAGGACTATTTCAGAAAGCCATTACCATATACGAAAAATTAAGTTTGAAATATCCAGAAAAAAGTAGTTACTTTGCGGGTCAAATTCAGGAAATAAAAAAGCAGTCAAGTATATAAACGTAAACAACAAAACGATGTATCTTCTTATCTCAGTTCTAATTATTGTTGTCTGCATCTTCATGGTATTAATTGTACTGGTGCAGAATTCAAAAGGAGGCGGTTTAGCTTCCAACTTTGCTGGTTCAAACCAGATTATGGGCGTTCGCAAAACAGCCGATTTCCTCGAGAAAGCAACATGGACTTTAGCTGTTAGCTTGCTAGCTTTAAGTTTATTAGCTTCACTCACAATGCCAAAAGGTAAAATTGAGGCAAGCCGCTCAGCAATGGAAAAAAACATCAATGAGGCTCAAGATCCTAACGCTTTACCAAATTTTCCAAATGCTAATCAGCCTAATCAGGCAACACCCGATTCCACAAAGTAATTGAATTTAATAATATTGATTAAGGTGTCAGTATGTCATATGCTGACACCTTTTTTATTTTAAGCCCCTCTGGTTATTATTGTTTGATAATCAGTGATAATCTGACAATATTTTTGATTGAATTCGATTAATCTTTTTGTTTAATTTCTTCAATTGTCAGAAATTATATAGGCAAAACGTCAGAAATTGCATTTGGCACATCTTATGATGTTCCGCCTAGCGTAAAATGAATATGTTTAACTTTAAATTATAGTAAAATGTCAAAACTAAAGATTAAACCTTTAGCCGATAGAGTTCTAGTTGAACCAAAGGAGGCAGAAGAAAAAACTGCAAGCGGAATTTATATTCCCGATACAGCTAAGGAGAAACCACAGAAAGGTACAGTTGTAGCTGTTGGTCCTGGTACAAAAGATGTAACCATGGAGGTTAAAGTTGACGATGTTGTTCTTTATGGAAAGTATGCCGGTACAGAGATTAACGTTGACGGTAAAGATTACTTAATGATGAAGCAGTCAGATATTCTAGCGATTATCTAATCCATTCCAAATTTTATTATTGTTAATCAGTAAATCATAAGATAAAATGGCAGCAAAAGAATTAAAATTCAATATTGATGCTCGCGATCAACTTAAAAAAGGAGTTGATAAGCTTGCTAATGCAGTTAAAATAACACTTGGTCCTAAGGGACGTAATGTGGTTATCGAGAAAAAGTTTGGTTCAGCGCATATCACCAAAGATGGTGTAACTGTTGNNATCCTATGGATTTGAAACGTGGTATCGATAAAGCAGTTGCTAAAGTTGTAGCTAACCTTCATAAACAATCAGTTTCTGTAGGCGATGACTACGAAAAAATCGAGCAGGTTGCTACCATTTCAGCCAATGGCGACCACGAAATAGGTAAACTTATCGCTGAGGCGATGAAAAAAGTTAAGAAAGAGGGCGTTATCACCGTTGAAGAGGCAAAAGGTATCGAAACAACCGTTGAGATTGTTGAGGGTATGCAGTTCGACCGTGGTTATATCTCCCCTTACTTCATCACCGATCCTGAAAAGATGGAAGCAGTGCTTGATAACCCTTTCATCCTTATCACCGATCGTAAGATTTCAACAATGAAAGATCTACTTCCTGTTCTTGAGCCAGTCGCTCAAGCTGGTCGTTCGTTGCTGATCATTGCTGAGGATGTTGAAGGTGAAGCTTTAGCAACCTTAGTAGTTAATAAACTACGTGGTTCGTTAAAGATTGCTGCAGTAAAAGCTCCAGGTTTTGGCGATCGTCGTAAAGAGATGTTAGAAGATATTGCTATTTTAACAGGCGGTGTTGTTATTAGCGAGGAAAAGGGTCTTCGTTTAGATGCTGCTAAGATGGAAATGCTTGGTAAAGCTGAGAAAGTAACAATCGATAAAGAGAACTCTACTGTTGTTAACGGAGCTGGTGCTAAAGATACAATCAAGAAGAGAGTTGCTCAAATTAAGACCCAAATTGAAAATACTACTTCTGATTACGATCGCGAAAAGTTACAAGAGCGCCTTGCTAAACTAGCTGGTGGTGTTGCTGTTCTTTACGTAGGTGCTGCTACCGAAACCGAAATGAAGGAGAAGAAAGATCGTGTTGATGATGCATTGAGTGCAACTCGTGCTGCTGTTGAGGAAGGTATCGTTCCTGGTGGTGGTATCGCTTACATCCGTGCTATCGAGGTTCTTGAGAAGTTCAAAGGCGAGAACGAGGATGAGACAACTGGTATCCTAATCGTGAAACGTGCTATTGAGGAGCCACTTCGTCAAATAGTTGAGAATGCTGGTCTTGAGGGTTCGGTTATCGTTCAAAAGGTAAAAGAAGGTAAAGACGACTATGGTTACAATGCTCAGAATAACAAGTATGAGAATTTATACCAAAGTGGTGTTATCGACCCAACCAAGGTAACACGCGTTGCTCTTGAGAATGCTGCTTCTATTGCAGGAATGCTTTTAACAACCGAGTGTGTAATCACCGAAAAGAAAGAGGAAAACCCTGCTCCAATGGGTAACCCAGGAATGGGCGGAATGGGTGGAATGATGTAAAATCAAAATATCCCAGAATCAAAGCGGGAGGCATTGTTTTGTCTCCCGCTTTTCATTTTACTTTCTTTTAATGAAAGGTAATTCTAATAGTTCCTTAATACTATCGACCTTATAAAACCTATTGTTCTTAATTTCCTCTTCATCATGGTACTCGTGTTGCCAAGTAATATGGAATGGAATATAAACCCCATAACCACCAAGTTCAAGGATTGGAACTATATCTGATTTAAGCGAGTTGCCCACCATCAGTAATTCATGAGGTTCAATATCTAAATGCTTAATCAAATCTTTATAGTTATCCATCTGTTTATCGCTCATTATCTCGATATGGTGGAAATACTTCAACAGGTTCGATTTCTTTAGTTTTTTCTCTTGATCGAGCAAGTCACCTTTGGTAGCAACAATCAACTTGTAATTTCCTTTTAATGCCTCAAGAACATCGCTTACGCCATCAAGTAGATGGTTTGGTTTATTCAGCTGCTCTTTCCCCAATTCTATAATTGTTTTAATAGTTGATGCTGGAACTTTAGCATCCGAAATCCTGATTGCCGTTTCAACCAACGATAGGGTAAAGGCTTTTATACCATAACCATACAATTCAAGGTTCTTAATTTCTGTCTCAAATAGTTCTTGGTTGATTTTATCTTTAGGAAGATACTCCTTAAGCAGTTCGCAAAACTTGTCCTCGGTTTCGCGGTAGTAGGGTTCGTTTTCCCAAAGGGTATCGTCTGCATCAAAACCTATTACCTTGATTTGATTGATCATATAAAAATTTTTTACAAAGATATTGAATTATATTGGGTTTAAATATTCTGTAAATGCAACTTAGTATTCGCTCGCAATTTGCGATTTTTGAATATCTTTGCAAACTAATTAAAAATCAGCATGGATAACATCAGGAACTTCTGCATAATTGCCCATATCGATCACGGGAAGAGCACCCTTGCCGATAGGTTACTTGATCTTACCCACACTCTTACCGAGCGCGAATCCCAAAATCAGGTTTTGGATAGCATGGATCTTGAGAGGGAGAAAGGGATAACGATTAAAAGTCATGCCATACAAATGGAGTACATGTATCAGGGAACGAATTACCTTCTCAACCTGATTGACACTCCGGGTCACGTCGATTTCTCGTACGAGGTATCTAGGGCTATCGCTTCTTGCGAGGGTGCACTGCTAATTGTTGATGCAACACAGGGTATTCAGGCTCAAACCATTTCAAACCTTTACCTGGCTTTAAACCACGATTTGGAGATAATTCCAGTTATCAACAAAATCGATATGGATGCCGCAATGGTTGAGGACGTAAAGGATCAAATTGTTGATCTTATTGGTTGTAAGCGTGATGAGATACTTTCGGTTAGCGCTAAAACTGGCGAGGGAGTGCCTGCAATTCTTGATGAGATCATAAAAAGGATAAAACCACCCAAGGGCGATTCAAATGCACCTTTGCAGGCTCTGATTTTCGATTCTGTTTTCAACCCATTCCGTGGAATTATAGCGTATTTCAAGATATTTAATGGTACAATCAAAAAAGGCGATAAGGTTAAATTCTTCAATACTGGTCAGGAGTACGAGGCCGACGAGGTTGGTATTCTTCGTCTTAAACTCGTTCCTAGAAGTTCATTAAATGCAGGGAATGTAGGGTATATCATTTCAGGTATCAAGGAATCAAAAGAGGTTAAAGTGGGTGATACGATTACTCATATCGAAAGACCTTGTGATAAAGCAATCGATGGTTTTGCCGATGTTAAGCCAATGGTATTTGCTGGTTTGTACCCGGTTGAGGCTGATGAGTATGAGGATTTACGAGCTTCGCTCGATAAATTAAGGCTAAACGACGCATCATTAACTTACGAGCCAGAATCTTCGTTGGCTTTAGGGTTTGGTTTCCGTTGCGGATTTCTTGGACTACTTCACATGGAGATTGTTCAGGAGCGTCTTTACCGTGAATTCGATATAGATGTAATTACCACCGTTCCTAACGTTTCATATAAGGTACATACTACTAAGGGCGAAATTATTGAGGTACATAACCCTAGCGGGTTACCTGCACCAACCCTCATCGATCATATAGAGGAACCTGTTATTAATGCCCAGGTGATTACTAAATCGGAATACCTTGGTGGTGTTATGAAACTTTGTATTGATAAGAGAGGGATCCTAAAGAATCAGGTATTTTTAACTTCTGATAGAGTAGAGTTAACTTTCAGTTTACCTTTAAGTGATATCGTTTTCGATTTCTACGATAAGCTTAAATCAATATCACGTGGCTACGCCTCGTTCGACTACTTTATCGATGGTTTCCAAACTGCTACATTAGTAAAACTAGATATTCTTCTTAATGGCGAGATGGTTGATGCGCTTTCATCGCTTATTCATCGCGATTACGCCTACGATTTTGGTCGTAAGATGTGCGAGAAACTTAAAGAACTCATACCGCGCCAACAGTTCGATATTGCCATACAGGCAGCCATTGGAGCGAAAATTATTGCTCGTGAAACCGTGAAGGCTCTGCGAAAAGATGTTACAGCAAAATGTTATGGTGGCGATATTACCCGTAAGCGTAAACTACTTGAGAAACAGAAAAAAGGTAAGAAACGTATGCGTCAGGTAGGAACCGTTGAAGTTCCTCAGGAGGCATTCCTGGCAGTGCTAAAGATGGATTGATAATATTATTTCTTAATTTTAATCCAGCCTTAGGGCTGGATTTTCTATTTTTTAAAGTTGCTATTATGATTAAGGAATGGTTTCGAAACTCACGAATGGGGTTCACCTCCGGGCAAGCAGGAATTATGCGCCGTATGCTTCGCGAGGAGGGAGGATGGCAAAGCCATTTGGAAAATTCGAGCGAATACATTAGAGAAGCAGTAAAGATATATAAACCCAAAACAGTTAGGATTTTAGGAAGCGGTTGGCTTTTAGATGTTCCTGTTAAGTTCTTGGAGGAAAACTGTGACAAAATTGTACTAACAGATATAATTCATCCAAACCAAATTTTAAATAGATATTCTGGTAATAAAAAGATTATTTTTGAAACTATAGATATTACAGGCAATCTTGTTGAATTGGGCTATCACCAACGTAAGAATAGTTATAGCCATCAAGAGTTTATTCAATCTATTAAGAATTCTCCTAACCTAGAATTTGACGAGGAGCTCGTTGTTTCGCTTAACCTAACGAGTCAGCTTAGTGTTTTCCTAACAGATTATTTATCAAAACAAGTTAAGATATCCAATAATCAGGCAATTGAGATTGCAGAGGCTATTCAACTTAAGCATTTTGAAATGCTGCCAATTGGAAAATCGGTATTAATTACAGATTTTGAAGAAGAGTACTGGGATGAAGATGATAAATTCATTGGCTCCAAGCCAACTGTTTTTGCTGCAATCCCTGAAGGGAATAATCGAAAGGAGTGGATATGGCACTTTGACTTAAAGATGATGTATAAACCCGATTGTAAAACGAAATTAAGGGTAGTTGCTGTTCGATTGTAATAAAGAAGGAGGGATTCGCCCTCCTTCTTTATTTATACTTTTTTATGTGACCAGCACTTTACCCAATCAACTTCAAGCGTTGCTGGTAATCTTGATTCATCAATCTTACCATTAACTCCTGATGAGAATACAAGGTAAACTGGGCCTTTGGGAAGGTTGTTTGTTTCAACCTTAAATGGTATACCGTTTATTTTCCAGGTAATTTTTTGTTCATCCCAATCAACTCCAAGGATATAGAATTCTGAATCGAGTGATAGACCACTAATGGAATCGATGCTCTTTTTTGCTTTTCCTTTTTCCCCATTCTCCCAGAAATAGGCACCTTGAATTGAACTAGTACCATCACCTTTTTTCCTAAAAATGTCAATTTCAGGAAGCATTTTATCGCCAACTAACCAGAAAGCGTGGTATAGGCCTGCTAGTGTAGTCATTTTAATTTTTGCCTCAAAACGCCCATGTTGCTGGCGGAATGAGTTTCCGGTACTTATAACGCCAGAAGTATAATCAAATTCTTTTGGAATGAAGCCAAACTTCGAATCCCAAGCTAAGCCGTTTGCTTTCTCTTTACGGGTGGTAATTTTAAGAACGCCCTTATCTATTGCAATATTATTACCATCGGTATAGTAATGATTATCTGATGCAAGGGAATAGCTGCTATTAATCAACGCTTCACCCCAGAATAGCTTAGTTAACCATTTCTGTTCATCAAGTTTTTTACTCTCAAAATCCTCGCTAAAAGTTAATTCCCATTTTTTTAGTTCGTGGAATTTATCAGTTTTAATGGACTTAAAGTACCATTTTATTTTCTCTGATTGACTCAGTTGATTGTATGCCTGAAGTTTTTGGTATAATTCAGTTTTTTCAAATTTGTTTTTAGATAAAAGATATGCTTTTCGCTCAGCAAACTCCTTCGATTCAACCTTAGCTTTTAGTTCATTATATTTTGTGAGAGTCTCAGAGTCTTTGATCTGAAAATAATCTTGTAAAGATTTTGATTTTTTTAAGTTGAAGTATGTTTTTACCTTATCGTTTTGCTTAAGTTCCTTAAATTCTAACTCTTTTTTGTACTCATCAGTATTATCCTTTGCAAACTGTTTACGATTCTGCTTGTAATCGGGGCTATTTACAAAGGCTTCAAGTTCAGTGAATTTTTGTGGAAGACCTGACTTTTCAATTTCAACAAACTCCTTCGGAGTATTTGAATTAGCTAGTTGCAGATAGTTTTTTAAAGCCTTACTTTTAGAAAGGGTTTGATATTCTTTCTCAAGATTGTATTCGGAAGAGTCCTTATAGGTAAGAGCCTTAAGTTCTTGCTTTACCTTCTCATGCTCTTTGGTCTCGAACCATGATTTAAGTTCTTGAAATTTAATNNCTTCTGAATTCTCGAAGTTATTAAACTCATTAAATTCGTTTTGAAGGGCAACGCGTTTGGCTTCATAGACTTCGGTTTTTGGGAATTGACCGGTGAGCCTTTTAAGAACAAGTCCTAGTTTTAGAGTTAAATTGGCCATTTAAAGGGATATTTCGGTGTTTTTTATCAAAAACTACTACTACCTCTTTGATGCGAAATGAATTTGAAAGGGATTTTAATGTGCTCTGAATAATCCTCCCCTGCCTCAATCATGTCCTCATCATCATCTGAGTAATGCCAGTGAATCTCAACATCAAATCCTTTACGATGAATCTCTTTAAACTTTTCGAGTATTTTTAAAATCATTTTTGATGATGAGGTGTTGTAATATTCAAAATTTAAAATGATCTCCGTTTTTGAATTCGGATTTGCAGAGTACTCATCAAACCATGTTAGAATGGGGGTATAAAACGAATTTACATCCTCTGGTAATGAATTTCCCGAAATCTCAAACATGCTGCTATCCTTATCCAGAATCACCTTAGGAGTTTCATTTGTAGGATCAAGAATTATTTTTTCCATGGCTAACAAATATTTTGCCTGATTTCAATACTTAGCTAATAATACGACAATTCTACCAAAAAAACAAGTAACACCAAGCTTAAAATACGCAATATCTCTGACAAATATAACGAAAAAGAGAGTTAAAGGTTATATGGCTCCAGTTGATTTTAAATGTTTAAATAAAAAAAACTATGAGCAAATATCATTGAAATAGTAATAAGCGCCATGATTTTCATTTATTATTATTCCAAAATATTAATTTAAAAAAATTAGAAAATGAGTTTAAATCCCTTCCCTCTTACGTTTATTATTTCAATTGCAGGATCTTCTTTTAAGTATTTTCTCAACTTTGTGATGTAAACATCCATACTTCGGGCATTGAAATAGCTATCGTCAACCCAAATAGTTTTTAGCGCAAAATTTCTATCAAGAATAGCATTTTTATTTACTGTTAGATATTTTAAAAGTTCGCTCTCTTTGGTTGTAAGTTTACGAACGTCATCACCTAGTTGAAGAGTCTGCTTCATAGCATCAAAGGTATATTTGCCTACTTGAAATATACTTTGAGCAGTTGTAACAGAGTCTTTGCGGGTTCTACGTAAAATTGCTTCCAAACGCATAAGCAGCTCTTCGATGCTAAATGGTTTAGTCATGTAATCGTCAGCTCCCAATGAAAATCCTTCTATTACATCCTCTTTCATTGATTTTGCAGTAAGAAACAGGATTGGCATTGTACTATCCGATAGCCTAATGTCACGAGCAAGCGTAAATCCATCTTTTAAGGGCATCATTACATCAAGTACGCAGATATCGTAGTATTTATTTTGAAACCCTTTGTAGGCCTTTTCCCCATCTTTATAAAGATCAACCTCGTAATCCTTTGCTTGAAGGTACTCTTTAAGTAAAACTCCAAGGTTTTCGTCGTCTTCAGCAAGTAATATTCTTACTATTCTATTTTCCATGGTCTTTTTTTTAGAGTTATTCAATTTATTCGTTAGGGCCTGCGTGTGGCAGGTATATTGAGAATGTGCTTCCTTCACCTATTTTACTGTCAACCCAAATTTTCCCTCCATGCGATTCGACAATTTTTTTCACATAGCTTAAGCCAAGGCCAAACCCTTTTACATTGTGAATATTACCTGTAGGTACTCTATAAAACTGATCGAAAATTCGCTTTAAGTTATCGCGGTTAATCCCAATTCCATTATCCTTAACTGCAATAATTATTCCATTGGTTGCATTATGAGTTGATAGGTGTATATTGGGCTGACCATTACTATATTTCAAAGCGTTATCTAACAGATTTGTTATTACGTTCGTTATATGGATCTCGTCAGCAATGCAAACAGAATTGGATGATTCAAGTAATGTTTCAAGTTTTCCGCCTGCATTGTCAACCTGAATAGCAAAGTTAGATGTTACTTTTGATATTATTTGATGGGTATCAATCTCTTTGAGTTTAAGTTTAAGTTTTGTTTTCTCAAATATAGCCATCTGAAGCACCTTTTCAACTTGTAGTCCCAAACGTTTGCTTTCGTCAGCAATAACACCTCCTAAGTAGTTCAGATTTTTCTTTTCTACAGGAATCCCCTTGTCGTTTAACATCTGAGCTGCTAAGGAAATAGTTGATATTGGTGTTTTAAGTTCATGGGTCATATTGCTAACAAAATCGCTTTTAATCTCCGACAATCTCTTTTGTCGGAAGATGATAAGTATTGTGGCTGAAAAACTGAATATAATAATTAATGTCAACATTAATGTTGAAAAGGCCATCACACCTATTGAACTGAGAATGTATGATTGTTGGTTTGGAAAATAAATATTTAAAAAATATCTACGTGTAAAAAAATCTTCAGGAAATAGTTGATCCCTTAGAAGGGGGCCATCAAATTTCTTTTTGAATTTTTTAGATTTGTATACGGTGCTATCCTGCTCATTACAAACACGGAACTCATATTTTGCAATTATACCCTTTTTACGAAACTCATTGCTAATAATTGTATCAAGAACCTCTTTCGAAATACGTTTCTCAATAGGTTGTTCAATTCGTATCTGATTGTCAATGGTATGTTCAATATAAACCGTTTTATTAATCGATCGTTTATCTAATCCTAAGCTAAGACTTAATTCAGAGAAATTAGTTTTCCCGCTGGATGGATTAAACCTTTTACTAATAACTCTTCCAGTTTTACTAATGCTTATAGAATCTTGTTTTGATATATTGACCAAACTTGGAATCTTAAGTGAGTCTAGTTGATTAATAACAAATACCTCTCGATTCTTTTGTAAGGTTCTAAATCCACTTTTTGTCTGATTTAGAATACTTGTACTATATGATTGACTTGGATTCCTAGTGGAGCTTATGGTAGCAAAAGGCTTATCTTCTCCAACTATTTGGTAAATAGTTTCTTGCTGTTTAACTTCGTAAATAATCGATTTTAGAGCAAGGTTTGCTGATTGAATGAACTGCTCCTGCTTTACTTTAATAGCAATAGAAACCCATTTAGATTGAATAATTACTAGTCCAAATGTGGCAATTGAAATAAAGATGGTTAAAATCCAAATTAACTTTCTACTCATATCAACAAAGTTAACTTTTATGAATAGCTAAAACATTCGGTTAACATAGTTTAACAGACTCTTAGCCTAACTATGATCCTTTAACTATAGGTTTTCCCTACATGTTGTGATTTAAAAAGGATTTGGTAATTTTTCCAATAAGTTTAATGCTAAAGTTAAGCATGAGAAAGGTTTCCTACTTTATTATAGTTGTATAAAAGCACTCTTTCGTTTAATTCTATCCGCTTCAATTTCAATAGCAGCAACAATTCCCTGTATTTGTTTAAGTTCTTTTATAATGGATACTATTTCTGTTTTTTTAATTTCACCTGAAAGTTCAAAAATGAAATCGATTCTAGGTAGTTCCTTGACAAGCAGGTTGTTTGATGATTTATTTGGTATTAAATTGTAAAATACAACATCGGAAGTGCTGTGATCAGAAAAAACAGGAAAAAAAACATTAGGATTTTCCTTTAATTGGATTGAAGTTTCAAATTCTTTTAGGTTGATGTTAAGTTTATTATTGATATTCCAAACTGTTTTTAGCAAACTTTCAGAGCATGAAATAGCAATAAGCGCGAATGGAAGTTCGTGAGTCCCTTCAAGTTTATGGCTTTTTCTCTGTTTCAAATGTATTAAGTTGATGCTGCTAATGTAGTATTTTTAGCAATAAATTGAAAAATGATTATAAATCCTCAATCCCAGCATTAGATTGTTGCTGTGGCATATCATCAACTTTCGTCAAGGCCTCCATGGCAGCATTTTGTTCTGCCTCTTTTTTGGATGATCCGTGTCCTTCACCAATGCTCTGTTCGTTGAGTATTATGGTGCAAATAAAATGTGGGTTATATATTTCTGAAGGGGAGCCTTCTAGATTTTGAAATTGTAGTATACATTTGTTCTTCTGTGCCCATTCAAAAAGCCTACTTTTATAATCGAACTCAATGGTTTGGAGGTTATCCAAGTCAATGTATTTATCTAATATTGAAGAAACAATGCAATTGCTTGTAAACTGAAATCCTCTATCGAGAAACATAGAACCAATTATGGCTTCGAGGGCATTTCCGTAAATATTTTTTTGAATATTTGGATTATTGGGTTGGGTTACAATGAGCTTATCGAGACCCATATCCAATGCCAGCTGGTTCAGACTAGTTCGGCTTACAATTTTTGAGCGCATTTTAGTAAGAAACCCCTCTTTCTGGTTAGGAAATTGAGAGAAAAGATACTCTGCAACAATAGCATCTAGCACAGCATCTCCAAGGTATTCTAAACGTTCGTTATTTACCCGCTTACCTCTCGGCAATACTATTGATGCTGACTTATGTACTAAAGCCAGTTTATATAACTCTAAGTTTCGAGGAGAAATTCCAAAAATCCTATTCAGTTGGTTATAAAAATCCCTATCCCTTTGGGGAACTCTAAGTCTACGAACCCGCCTAAAGAGATTTGAAATCACTTAACCTATTAGGAGTATTTCTTGAAAATAACGGATGAGTTGTGACCACCAAAGCCAAATGTATTACTTAAAGCAGCCCTAACTTCACGCTTTTGAGCTTTGTTGAAGGTGAAATTCAACTTGCTATCAATTTCAGGATCTGGATTCTTAAAGTTGATAGTTGGAGGAATAATTCCTTTAGCAATAGCAAAAATAGAAGCAATAGATTCTACAGCACCAGCAGCACCAAGTAGATGGCCTGTCATTGATTTTGTGGCGCTGATATTGAGTTTGTAAGCATGTTCACCAAATACTGACAAAATTGCTTTTGGCTCAGCAATATCTCCAAGAGGAGTTGACGTTCCATGAACGTTGATATAGTCAATATCTTCTGGTTTCATCTCAGCATCTTCGATAGCACGCAACATTACGTTACGAGCCCCAAGACCTTCAGGATGTGGAGCTGTTAAGTGATGAGCATCGGCAGTCATTCCACCACCAACAATTTCACAATAAATTTTGGCCCCACGTGCTTTTGCATGCTCTAATTCCTCAAGAATTAGGGCACCACCACCTTCACCCATAACAAAACCGTCGCGGGTTACATCGAATGGACGAGAAGCGGATTTGTATTCATCGTTATTGGTTGAGAGAGCTTGCATAGCATTGAATCCACCAACACCAATATCGTTAACTGATGCTTCAGAACCACCGCTAATAAATAAATTTGCTTTACCTAAACGGATAAGGTTATATGCATCAATTAGAGCATTAGTTGATGAAGCGCAAGCAGATACGGTTGAAAAATTTGGACCACGGAAACCATATTTCATCGAAATATGACCTGCAGCAATGTCCGAAATCATTTTAGGAATGAAGAAAGGACTAAATCGTGGTGTACCATCACCAGCGAAATAGCCTTTCAGTTCTTCTGTAATCGTTTGCAATCCACCAATTCCTGATGCCCAAACAACTCCTGCTCTATCTGGATCGACAGATTGAACATCAATGCCTGAATCCTTCATTGCTTCTTCAGCAGCTACAAGGGCAAAAATTGCGTAAGGGTCGAGTTTCCTTACCTCTTTACGATCGAAAAAATTGGCAGGATCGAAATTTTTCACCTGACAAGCAAATTTTGTTTTAAATTTTGTGGTATCGAAACTAGTGATAAGTTCACATCCGCTTACCCCATGCTCAAGGTTGTTCCAAAATTCCTGGATGTTATTTCCAATTGGATTTATTGTGCCAAGTCCTGTAACAACTACGCGCTTAAGTTCCATAAACAAATTTTAAAGTTAACTGCCTGTTTTGGTTAAATGATTTCTTACTTGTTGTGTGTTTCGATGTACTTGATTGCGTCACCTACGGTACCGATTTTTTCAGCTTCATCATCTGGAATAGAAAGGTTGAATTCTTTTTCGAATTCCATGATTAGCTCAACGGTGTCGAGTGAATCAGCACCCAAATCGTTAGTGAAGCTAGCTTCTGGGGTAACTTCGTTTTCATCAACTCCAAGCTTATCAACGATGATCGCTTTAATTCTGGTTGCAATATCCGACATAGTGTTTAAAATTTGGTTAATAAATACTTTTTAAAATTTGATTGCAAAGAAAAGAACATTTAACCAAACTAAAAAGTTAAAAGTTAATTTCTGGGGCAAAAGTAATTTTTTTGTTTCTATTTTTGATGCCGTAAAACATTTTTTTTATTTCTCATTCAATAGTAAGTATATAAAAATCACAAAATGAACAATATAGCAATCTTTGCATCGGGCTCTGGTTCGAACGCTGAGAATATAATAAATCACTTTAATGGGGGAAATTTAGCTAGAGTTGTTCTAGTTTTATCGGAGAATAAGGATGCTTTTGTATTTGAAAGAGCCCGAAAACTCAGCGTTTTTACAGTTTTGTTTTCACTTGAAGAGTTAAAAAGCGGGAATGTTTTATCAATCTTAAAGCAGTATAATGTTGATTTTATTGTACTTGCAGGTTTTTTAAAACTTTTTCCACAATCAATTATAGAAGAATTCCCACAAAAGATTGTAAATATACATCCAGCGTTACTTCCAAAGTATGGGGGAAGAGGAATGTATGGCGATAAAGTTCATAAAGCGGTTGTTGACGCAGGAGAGAAGGAGAGTGGAATTACAATTCACTATGTGAACAATAATTACGACGAAGGAGGAATTGTATTTCAAGCAAAATGTCCCGTTTTTCCTAGTGATAAACCTGAGGACCTTGCCCAAAGGGTTCATCAGTTAGAATATGAGCACTTTCCGAAGGTTATTGAAAAACTTCTTATTAAAAGTTAAGATCACCTAATTGATTCAACTGCCGAATGGGGGAAAACAGGAATCAAGGGAATACTATCGAGTTTTACATTGATTTTTTTAAGGAACGATTGATAGGTTTCTATGTTCTCCTTCTTTATTGGCTCAACAGGAGGCGACTTAACTTTTAAGGGATCAACAGGTTTACCGTTCATCCAAAATCGCATATCGAGATGAGGACCTGTTGAGTAGCCTGTTGAACCAACAAATCCAATTATTTGACCTTGTTTTACCCTTACTCCATTTGCTATTCCTGCTCCAAATCTCGAAAGATGGTTGTAACCTGTAGTATAAACGCTATTATGTCTAATCTTAACATAGTTACCGGCTGCACCATTGTATCCTTTTTCAACAATAAAACCATCGCCAATTGCCATAACAGGCGTACCAATTGGAGCAGCATAATCAACACCAGTATGTGGACGATAGATTTTTAGAACAGGATGTAACCTGCTTCCAGAATAGCGAGATGTTATTCGCGAGAAATGTAAAGGTGCTTTTAGAAATGATTTTTTAAGAGAGTTCCCTTTTTCGTCCCAATAGCTGGGTGTTGAGTCCTGTGAATATCTATATGCATAAAATCTTTCTCCTTTATGCTCAAACCAAGCAGCGTAAATTGTTCCAATTCCAACAGAAGTGCTTCCAACATATTTTTCATCGTAAAGAACTTTAAACTTATCACCCTTTTGAAGTCCGAAGAAGTCCACTGTCCAAGCAAAAATGTCCGACATATCAAGGGCTAGATTTGGATTTAAATTAAGGTTATATATCGTTTCCCATAATGATGATGATATAGTTGCCTCGTTAAGTTTTCGGACTAGAGTTACCTCCTTTTGACTATTTGTGATTGTAAGAGAATCTTTAAAGTCAAATAAAACATATTCTATAGGAGATTTTTCGTAAACTAAATAAACTAATTTCTCAGTACTATCTGGACTAAGGAAGGCCTTGAACATGTTGCCTGCAACAACCTGTCTTAAATCAAACTTTCCCTTAGTATATATATTTAGCTTTCGTATTATATCTGGGTTTGCATTTAAGTCATCAAGAATCTTTCCTAAGGTTTGATTTGCGCGAATCACCCCTTTTCTTATTATAAACGAATCGNNGCGAATCGATTGGAATACCATACTCATAAACCGTATTGATGGTTGTATTTTTATCAATTGCTAAATTTCTTGTTAGCTGAACAGATGGCTTAAATATGTTCCAAAGAATTATTGACGTTGTAATTAAAGAAACTCCAAGAATGATAATGATTTTATAAATACGCTTCATTTTAAATTCAGTTGTAAATAGTGTTTAAATCTAAGATCTGATCGTTTCAAAGCCTCTACCGAAAATCCCCATGACACTTGCTGTTGATGTGAAGGCATCAGGATCAATCTCCTTAATAATCTTATAAACATCATTTGCTTCGAACCTACGAACCATGGTTATTAATACTTTTTGTTCCTCTTTTGTATACCATCCTTTACCATCAATCAGAGTAACTCCACGTTTTAGATCTTTAGTGATACGATCGGCTATATCAGCATATTTAGATGAGAATATGAATATTTGGACCGATTGTTTACTTCCTGATAGAACGGCATCAATTGTATAGGCTGTAACTGCCATAGCAACATATCCATAGACAATTGTTTCTATTCTGTTAACAATCGTCATATCGAGCAGCACAAAGAACGAAGAACCGATAATAAATACATCGCACGCAAGGATTATTCTTCCAGGACTAATGTTTCTGTATTTGGTAATTATCATAGCAATAATATCCGTTCCGCCTGTACTCCCTCCTTGTGTAAAAATAATGCCTAAACCTGCACCTGCTATGCCACCACCTATAATTGCTGATAAAAATTTATCGGCAATTACTGGCTCTTTAATCAACGTTTGCATTAATCCCAATAAGAAAGCACCAGCAGCAACCCCTATAATTGTTTTAATGCCAAAGTTTGCACCAAGCATTTTTATTGCCATCAGAATTAACCCTGCATTAATTATAAGGTATGTGTAGGCCAATGGAATGCCCGTTGCATAAAAAACCAAAGCACCAATACCCGATACCCCTCCGCCAGTAATTTTATGGGGGAGCAAAAATGCAGTCCATGAAATCGCATAAAGGAACAACCCTAACACTATTATAGTGTACATTCGGGCGTTTTTAAGGATTAGTTTTGTGGTCATACCTTAAATTAGTTGGCAGTTAATGGTTGATAGTTGACAGAAAAGCATTCGCAATAATCACTCTTCAACTGGGTTACACTACAATATTAACAATCTTATTTGGAACGATGATAATTTTCCTAGGTTGTTTTCCCTCTAAGTATTTATGTGTATTTTCATTTTCAAGAACCATCTTTTCCACATCAGCCTGGGCAAGATTTAGTGGAATATCAAGTGTAAATCTTGTTTTTCCGTTGAATGAAACAGGGCAAGTGAATGTACTCTCAACAAGGTATTCGTTTTGATGTAGAGGCCATTTTGCATCACAAACAGTTTGATTGTGTCCCAGTAATGACCAAAGTTCTTCAGCTATATGCGGAGCATATGGTGCGATAAGAATCGTTAAAGGCTCTAAGATGGAGCTTTTATTGCATTTAAGGTCAGTTAGCTCGTTTACGCAAACCATAAAGGTTGATACCCCAGTGTTAAAACTGAATTTTTCAATATCATCGGTAACCTTTTTGATGGTTTTATGAAGGACTTTTAGTTCCTCTTTTGATGGAGCCTCATCGCTGATGCTTGCTTGGTTGTTTTTATCGTGATAAAGTCTCCAAAGTCTGCGGAAGAATTTGTGTACCCCATCAATACCATTAGTATCCCAAGGTTTTGATTGCTCAAGTGGACCAAGGAACATTTCGTACATACGAAGGGTATCGGCTCCATATTTCTCTACAATCAAGTCAGGATTAACCACGTTCCACATGCTCTTGCTCATCTTCTCAACAGCCCATCCGCAAATGTATTTACCGTTTTCGAGGATAAATTCGGAATCTTTAAATTCTGGGCGCCACTCACGGAATTTATCAATATCGAG
This sequence comes from Bacteroidales bacterium, assembly GCA_003531155.1. Classification (GTDB taxonomy): domain Bacteria; phylum Bacteroidota; class Bacteroidia; order Bacteroidales; family Tenuifilaceae; genus UBA8529. The sequence continues at coordinate 19,994 of DQHR01000168.1, forward strand.
AACATCATTCTCAACGATATTTACATCAACATGGATTGGAGTAGTATCGTGCTGTGCTTTAAGATTAAGCGAAACAAAAGTGTTAGAGTTTTTTACTCTATAAACAAAGTTCGAACGACCTTGAATCATCCCTTGGTTTACAAGTTTCTTGAAAGGTTCATTTTTACAAACCAAACCTAAATCGAAAAGGAACTTGTTCCAGAATCTTGAATAAACAAGGTGCCCAACGGCATGTTCTGTTCCACCTATGTATAAGTCAACATTCTCCCAGTAATTATTTGCCTCTTTTGAAACTAGTTCCTTATCATTTTTTGGATCCATATACCGATGGTAGTATGCAGATGAGCCAGCAAAACCGGGCATGGTGCTCATCTCAAATGGATAACCTTCTGGAGTATTCCAGTTTTTGGCACGGCCAAGTGGCGGTTCTCCCTTTTCTGTAGGAAGGTATGCATCAACCTCGGGGAGTTCCAATGGAAGTTTGTTTTCATCCAATGGGTAAGGAATACCATCTTTATAGTAAATCGGGAATGGCTCGCCCCAATAGCGTTGACGACTAAAAATAGCATCGCGAAGGCGATAGTTCACCTTACGACGACCAAGCCCACGACTTTCAATTATATCATTTATTTTTGAAATGGCCTCTTTGACATTCAATCCATTGATAACGCCGCTGTTTACAACGATACCATCCTTTGCATCGTACGATTCTAACCAAGATGCAGTAGATGTTGCCTCATCGCCAGGTTTGGTAACCGTTTGTATGATTGGAAGGTTGAATGTACGTGCAAAAACAAAGTCGCGACTATCGTGAGCAGGAACAGCCATAATTGCACCAGTTCCATATCCAGCTAAAACGTATTCGCTAATCCAGATTGGAATTCGTTCATTTGTAAACGGGTTGACGGCGTAGCTGCCCGAGAACAGTCCTGTAACCCTTTTGGTATCAGCAATACGTTCGCGCTCTGTACGATTTTTAACCTCGTTAATGTAATTATCAACCGCTTCGCGGTATTCGGGGGTAGTTAGCTCATCAACAAGTTCGCTTTCGGGAGCAAGAACCATAAAAGTTGCTCCGTAAATGGTATCGGGTCGAGTGGTGAAAATAAGCACCTTTTTCTCCGAACCATCGATTTTGAAATAAACCTCAGCACCCTCAGAGCGGCCAATCCAGTTGCGTTGTATCTCTTTTAGAGAATCGCTCCATTCTAATGCTTCTAAATCTGAAAGTAAGCGTTGTGCGTAAGCCGAAATGCGCAAGCACCATTGTTTCATTTTACGTTGCTCAACAGGATGCCCACCACGAACTGAGAAGCCCTCCTTAACCTCATCGTTTGCTAATACAGTGCCAAGTGCAGGACACCAGTTTACCATAATATCGGCAAGATATGCCAAGCGATAAGCAAGCAAAATCTCCTGCTGCTCCTTTTCATTCATTGCTTTCCATTCCGATGCTGAAAATACTCGGACATCACTACATGTTGCATCAACCTTTGTATTTCCGTTCTTTTCAAACTCAGCAACAAGGCTCTCAATCGATTCTGCTTTTTGAGTAGAATTGTTGTACCAATGCTTGAACATCTTGATAAACGCCCATTGGGTCCAATGGTAATACTTTGGGTCGCAGGTACGAACCTCACGATCCCAATCGTAGCTGAAGCCAATTTTATCGAGCTGCTCGCGATAGCGTTTAACGTTATTATCGGTAGTTAATGCTGGGTGTTGACCTGTTTGAATTGCGTACTGCTCGGCTGGAAGGCCGAAAGCATCGTATCCCATAGGATGAAGTACGTTAAAGCCCTGCAAACGCTTATGGCGAGAGTAAATATCTGAAGCTATATAGCCAAGTGGGTGTCCAACATGTAGCCCAGCACCAGAAGGGTAGGGGAACATATCGAGCACGTAATATTTTGGGCGTGAATGGTCAATATCAACCTTATAAGTCTTGTTTACTTTCCAGTATTCCTGCCACTTCTTCTCTATCTCATTGAAATTGTAGTCCATAAAGCGTTGAGTTTGTTCATTTTTATCAGCGGGCAAAGATAATGTTTAATAAAGAATTTTATAAGAAAAGTTAAAAATGAATATTCCATGAATTACCAAGATGCAATATGATTTGATTCATTTAGGAGGAATATGTACTGGAACTGTGAATAATGTAATGTATACAGGAGTTACGTTGAAAAAAGTTTTACTATTTCTAGCAAAGCTTCAGCATTGTTTTTTTAGGTTTAGCGCGTTTTTTAAGGTGATGAGAGAGTTAGAGTTGGCCCACTTTTTCTCTATCTTTCAATAATTGTAAACAGTTGAATGGTGTCCTCGCTTGGTGATTTACTCTAAAAATTTTTCGTTTAAAAAGGACTGAAATTGCTCTTTATAGCTATCGGCAATGGGGATATAAACTGAACCAAAAACAATTCTATTTCGCTCAATTCTTGCAATTTGGTGGAGATTTACTATAAATGAACGGTGAACTCTCATGAATTGTTCCGAAGGAAGTTTTTCCTCCAACGTTTTCAAACTCATTAAAGAGAGAATTGGTTTGCATTGATCTTTTAAGTATATCTTAACATAATCCTTAAGACCTTCAATATACAATATATCAACAAGTTCAACTTTTAAAAGTTTGTACTCCGATTTAACAAATATTGAGGTATTAGAACTGTTTTCAATTTTTTGATCGATGTTTTGTTCAGTTAAGTTGAACCAGGTAAGCGCTTTATTAGAGGCTTTAAGAAATTCTTGATAGTTAATTGGTTTCACAAGATAATCAAGAGCATCAACTTTAAATCCTTCGAGAGCATATTGACTATAGGCTGTTGTAAAAATAACTTTTGGTCCATTTTGAAGTAGCTTTGAAAAATCAATACCTGATAAACCAGGCATTTGGATATCTAGAAAAATCAAATCCACTTTTTCATTCTGTAAGGCTTCAATTGCTTGAAATGGGGAACTAAACTTATTAATTAGCTCTAGAAAAGGTGTTTTAAGCACATAATCTTCAATAAGATCAAGAGCAAGCGGTTCATCATCAACGATTAAGCATCGAATTTTTCTCATAATTGGATAGTTACGTTAACATGAAAAAATTTGCTTTTATAGCTCTGTGTAAGGTTGTGCTTATCAGGATAAATTAATTCAAGTCTTTTTTTGAGATTCTCGAAGCCAATACCAGTTTCCCGATTGCCTTCCCTTTTTTGAGGATAATCCGTATTCATTATAATGAACGATAGAATTTTATCCTTTTCGGTCATTAGTATTTTAATGAATGATTCTTCTGTTGGACTTATACCGTGCTTAAATGAATTTTCGACAAGCGAAATAAATAAAAGAGGGGCGATCTGAGCTGTTGGATTTTCGATGCTAAAATCGGTTTCGATGATAACGTTCGGATTCATCCGAATTTTCATTAGAGCGATATAATTTTCTAAAAAATCGACCTCAGCCGAAAGCGGCACTTTTTCCTCATTGGTTTCGTAAAGATGATAACGCATAAGTTTTGCTAATCCATGAACCGACTCTTGGGCTTTTTCAGGGGAAACCTTAATTAAAGAATAAATATTATTCAAAGTGTTGAAGAAAAAATGCGGGTTAAGTTGCATTTTAAGGTTACTCAGTTTGGATTTTAGGTTTTCGTTTTCAAGATTTTTTCGTTGAGTTTCAGTAGCATACCACCTGCTTGTTGTTCGAATAGCAACGCTGATACTTACGATAAAAAAGAAGGTGAAATGGCGTAATCCAAAAAAGAATTCTTTTGGCGGTTTAGAAAATTGTGGATTAACGGGTCTGCTCTGAAATAAATGTCGAAGTTGATCTGAAAAATAAGAGAAAAGGATTATTAATGAAATATTCGTCAAAAAGAACCAAAAGAGTTTTTCATTAAAGAGAAACTTGTTGATTAAAATAAAATAGTTTAGGTAAAATAGTATTAAAGAGAATAGCATTGGGATCCAAATAAAGTAGTAAAAAAATGGCTCCCTTGGGGGCTCGCCTCTTTGTGGATTACTAAATGAAAACAGAATTGGTGCAGCAAACCAAAAGCCCCAAATCAATAGGTGTAAGGCTATATTGACTAAAGTTTTTGATTTGGGGTTTAAGCGTTTCATAACATCTTTCTTTATAAATCAAATTGTAATAAAGGTACAAAAAACTATGGACGTTCGGGCATTCCTCCACCACCTTCAGGTCTATTTCTTCTAGTTCTCTTTTCTTCCATAAACTTTTGGTATGCTTTAAACTGCTCATCTGTAAGAAACTTTTTCACATTTAAATCTCGAACACTTTCCATTTTCTGCATATCATGGCGACTTCCAGACTCTCTGGCTTTTCTCATTTCCGTAAAGAAATTAATAAAAGTAGTTTTCAATGAATCTTGAATAGCAGGTGTAATCGTAATTTGCTTGGCCAATTCATTTACAGTTTGCACAGCCCTCTCCTTTGGGTCAAAGGTAGGGCGATTTGGTTGTTGGGCTTTAATAGCGGCCGTGCTTATCAAAGCGATAATAATCAGCAAGTTGATTCTTTTCATGGTAATAAAAATTTAAGTTAATATAATGTTTTTATTCATAACGTAAAGCTTCAATAGGATCAAGGTATGATGCTTTACGAGCTGGATACCATCCGAAAAATACTCCTGTAACAAAACAAACAAGGAATGAGAGAATAATGGAAAGCGAAGTAATAGCAATTGGCCAACCAAGAATTGATGCTAAGGCATATGAGGCTGTTACTCCAAGTAACACTCCCATTAAACCTCCTGCAACGCTAATCATTACAGCTTCAATTAAAAATTGAAACATTATATCAATTTCTCTTCCGCCAATAGCCATCCGAAGTCCAATTTCGCGGGTTCGTTCGGTGACTGAAACAAACATAATATTCATTATCCCGATACCCCCAACAAGCAGAGATATACTTGCTATTGCTGCCAGAAGGATTGTAAGCATTTGAGTTACCGAGCTAAAGGTGGAAATAAGTTCTGCTTGAGATCTTACTGAGAAATCATCCTCCTGAGAATCCTTAAGACCATGTGATTGCCTAAGAGCTACGGTAATCTCCTTAAGTGCTGCATCTGTCGATTTTTCATCTATAGCCGATGCGTAAATATTCTGTATATAAGTGATTGCTAATACCCTCTTTTGAATAGTGGTATATGGTGTAAGTATAATATCATCCTGATCTTGGCCAAAGGTGTTCTCCCCTTTTTTATCAAGAGTTCCAATTACCTTAAAGGGAATATTTTTAAATCGTACGGTTTTCCCTAAAGGGGACTCACCATCAGGGAAAAGATTATCGATTACTGTTTGACCCAAAACACAGACCTTTGCTGAGGTTGCAACGTCCTGATCAGTGAACATTATACCATCTTTCAAAGCCATTTTCCTGATTTCTAAAAAGCTAGAGCTAACTCCCTGAATGGATGTTGGCCAGTTTTTTGAGGCGTAAATAACTTGACCACGGCCATTTACCATTGGTGAAACTGATGCAATGCTGGGGCATTGCTGCTGAATGGCCTCTAAATCTTTAACGGTTAGATTTTGCATTGAGCTAGATTCCATTCTAACTCCTCCAGGTGCATCGCTATTGGGTCTGATCATAAGCATATTTGTACCCATGCTAGAGATTTGATCCTGTATGCTCTTCTTTGATCCTTGTCCAATGGCAAGCATAGCAATTACTGAAGCGACTCCAATGATAATACCAAGCATTGTCAGAAATGTCCGCATCTTATTTCGAGCCATTGCCATTAAGGATATTTTCGATAAATTTATTGCATTCATGGCCTAAGTCTAAAGTTCATCATCATTTACAGGTAAATTCTCAAGATACCATTTAGCCGATTTTGGTTCATCAATAATGATATCTTTTATTATATGTCCATCTCTTAGCGTAATGGTTCTTTTACTGAGCGAAGCGATATCTGGTTCGTGGGTTACA
>DQHR01000188.1 GCA_003531155.1 Bacteroidales bacterium
ATATGGCTGCAATAGTACCTTTAATGGCGGTTATGTCAACTCGTGGCTTAACATTGTTTTCGCTTATGTTCGAGATTCTTTTTAAGAGTATTTGGATGAGAGTTGCCGCACTATATATTGGTATAATATCAGTAATACATATTCCGTTTGCTGTTCAGAATTATCCAATAAAATTAGATTCATATAATAAACTTGTTGTGCAAGCGGCAAATTGGTTTAAGGAAAAAGGATTAGATAAAGGCGCGGTATACTTTAAGGATTCAAATATTCCTTATGCTCTTGGCATTAATCCATTTGACACCTTAAATGCAAAAAGTGCTTTTAATAAGAAATTAGCATTTACCTCAGATATTAAGGAGGGAACCACTATAATTTACGATGAAAGGTATTTTCCTGTTGATGGCATTGAGTTTGATTCATTAGTTCAGAATAAAAATTTTGAATTGCAAAAGGTTTTTGAACCAGAAGTAAACCATAAAGTGTACGGAAGAGATTACCGAATTGCAATTTTTAAACGCATTCAACCTGACTCTGCCATTCTTAATCAAAATAGAATGATTGCTTATGGATCTGAGGCTGAATTCAAAACATTATTGAAACTTGATTTTGATAGGTCGTTTCATCAGCCAGACTCTTCGTTAATATATTTTGATGATAAAAATGATACGAAATGTTTCAAAATAAAACCAAACAATGTTCAAGTACTCTATAAAGAATTTGACTTGTCAACCATCAGTTTCGAAAAGCCGTTGGAACTTTATCTTAAACTTAAGTTAAGCGTTCAAGATACTTTGAAACAGCCTTTAATGTTTATTGTGGAAGTGGATAAGAAGGAGAAACAAATATTTTACAATGAGTTAAAACTTGAACTTCCTGATAGTATTGGAAGTAATTGGACAAACTTAGAATATACAGTAAGACTAACCAATGATGTATCTTTTAGCGGAACTCTGAAGACTTATTTTTTAAATCGGAATAAGAGTTCGTATTTACTTGATGATTACCAGTTGGGATATTGTATTAAAAGGTAATAAAAAAGAGGGCTCTGATTTCCAGAGCCCTCTTTTTTATTCTACTTTTCCTTCAACCATTTATCGAGCCATCCTTTAAATTCTCTTTGCCATAGAATTCCATTCTGAGGTTTAAGTACCCAGTGGCTTTCATCTGGAAAGAATAAGAACTTGCTAGGAATTCCAAGCATCTGTGCCGTGTTAAATGCTGCCATGCCCTGTGTGTATGGAATCCTAAAATCTTTTCCTCCATGAATAACCAAAATTGGGGTATCCCAATTTTTAACATATTTGTGAGGACTATGAGCAAAACTCTTTTGTGCAACTGCATTATTTGCATCCCATGGAGCACCACCCATTTCCCACTCATCAAAAAACATCTCTTCTGTTGTTAAGTATTCCATTTCGGAGTTAAATACCCCACAATGTGCAATAAATGCTTTAAACCTCTTGTTGTGGTTGCCCGCTAACCAAAAAACAGTGTATCCACCATAGCTTGCCCCAACTGCTCCAAGATGCTCCTTGTCAACCCAAGGTTCTTTGCTAACTTCGTCGATGGATGCTAGTAAATCTTTCATTTCCTGTCCACCGTGGTCTTTGCTTATTTGATCAGTCCAAGATTGCCCAAAAGTCAATGTTCCTCTTCGGCTAGGAGCAACTATTACATAACCATTTGAAGCCATTATTGAGAAATTCCATCTGTAGCTCCAGAACTGACTAACTGCGCTTTGAGGCCCTCCTTCGCAGTATAAAATCGTTGGGTATTTTTTACTCTTGTCGAAATTTGGCGGAAGTATTATCCAGTTATGAACCATTTTGCCATCGGTTGATTTTATCCACCGTTGTTCAACAGTTGGCATAGTTAACTTGTCAAGGATGTCTTTATTGATGGATGAGATTTCTGTTTCATCACCAGTATTTGGGTTAATTGAATAGATTTCGGCAGGTTTTGTAATTGATACTTTATCCCCAATTAACATATTACCCGCAATTTGAACAGAATGATAATCGTGATTTCCTTTTGTAATTGCCACTAATTCTTTGGTGGCAATATCCATTTTATATACTTGATAGGTCGCATTGATGCCAACAATTAAAAAGATTGAATTACCATCTTCTGTCCACTGGATATTTGAAACAGAATAATCAAAATCAGGTGTCATGTAGGTCTTCTGTCCTGTTGCTATATCAAGAATAAATAATCTATCCTTATCAGCCTCAAATCCGGCTCTCTCCATTGATAACCAAGCCATCTTGCTACCGTCAGGTGAAAAAACAGGGGCTTTATCGTAACCCTTCATTCCCTCTGTTAGGTTTTTAACCTCTTTATTTTCAATGTTGTATAGGTAGATGTCGGAATTGGTGCTAAATGCATACTCTTTGCCAGTATTTTTTTTGCAAGTATAAGCTATTTCTTTACCATTAGGAGCCCAAGCAATTTCTTCAGAGCCACCAAATGGCTTAAGTGGACTATCATAAGGTTCGTTTGGCATGATATCATTAATATTTGTTACCATACCATTGTTAAAATCAGCAACAAATATGTGGCTATAATAGCCATCTTCCCATGAGTCCCAGTGGCGGTACATTAGATCGTTAATCATCATACCACTTGATTTTGGAAGGTCGGGGTAAATATCAGCAGTGTTTTTGTCAATTTTAACCTCGCTAAAGAAAAGGATTTTATCTCCTTTAGGAGATATTTGAAACCCATTGATATCCGATTCATACGATGATACCTTTTGCTGATCGCTACCATCAGCATTAATTGTCCAAATCTGAGCAGTTTCCCCTTCGGTCGAAATGAATGCAATTTTTGAGTCGTTAATCCAGGCTGGGTTGAACTCATGAGCGCTAGTTGATGTTAGTTGTTTTTTGTTACTCCCATCAATATTCATAATAAAAAGATCAGAGTTACTCTTGTTTTGTTCAATCGAGTAATATGATACAGTATAAGCAGCTAATGAGCCGTTAGGAGAAATGGCAGTTTCGCCTAATCTCCCAAACGACCATAGTACTTCAGGCGTTAATACTCCATTTTCAATTTTAGGCGATGATGGTCCAATTACCATCTCTTTTGGCTTTTCAGGGGTGCTGCACGATGCGGCAATTATTACAAGTGCTGCAATTAGGATTTGGTATTTCATGATATATTTTATTTAGGTTGTTTTTCAAACTATAAGAATACGACAGTATATATTATTGTTGGTTTAATTAATAGAGGCGATCTGTAAAAACTTTTTGATCTAATCATTTTCTTCACGGAATCGGAGACCAAGAACGGTAATGTCATCGCGTTGGAAAACATTTTTTTTGAAGATATCGAAATCTTTAGCGATTTTTTCACCGATAGTTTTCATTGGCTTATCGATATTCGTTAAAAGAGCAGAATGGAATCGGCTAGCAGTATATTTTTTTCGTTGTTCGTTATTCTGATCGGTAATACCATCTGAGTTAAGTATGATTACATCGTCAGGGCTAAGGTAGATCCTTGTATTGAGGAATTCAGGATCAACATCGGGCATAATACCTCCAATTGTTTTACGATTTCCTCTTAGGGTTTGAATTTTATTGGTGCCACTTTGGTAAAAGTAAAGCATCCTATTGGCACCAGCAAAGGTAACGATGTACTGATTGGCTATTTTATGTTCAATTAAACAAATAGATGCATCCATGCCGTCAAAACTTTCACTTACGTCCTGTCTTAGTGCCTGATTAACCGAGTTATCAAGTTCGCTTAGGATATCGGCAGGATTGTGAATCTTTTTCTCATTAACGATTTCGCTAAGCAACCTGCTTCCAATCATTGACATAAATGCTCCAGGAACGCCATGCCCCGTGCAATCAACTACTGCAACGAAGATTTTTTCACCTTGTTTTGATTTTGCTGGTATTCGCGAAATCCAGTAAAAATCGCCAGATACGACATCTTTTGGCCTGTATAGTACAAAATGTTCAAAAATATCATTTAACGAATTTAAGTCGGGAAGGATGGCTTGTTGAATTGTTTTTGCATATTCTAGACTTGCAGCAGTTTGTCGGTTCTGTTCATGGAGTTCGTCGCGCTGAACCTGCATCTCCTCTTTTTGCTGCATTAACTCCTCATTCTTTTCAATAATCTCTTCCTGATAAAGGATCAAGTCCTTGGTTCGCTCTTTTACAAGTGCTTGCAACCTTACGTTTGAACTCTTAAGTAAATTTGTTTTTACAGTTACATAAACCCAAATTATAATGGCAATTATTAGTAGGTAAAGAATAAATGATGCAGGTGATTTATACCAAGGACGTTTAATTGTGAAAGAATATGATGCAATTGGACTTTCGTTTTCGAATACGTTTTTTGCTTTTACAATAAACTTGTAATTTCCTGAAGGTAGATTGGTGTATTCTTTCTTTTGATCCGCAGACCATTCACTCCAATTATTATCGTAGCCTTCAAGAATGAAACTGTATTTTATTTTTTGATTTTGCCCGAAAAAGGGTGATGAAAAATAGAAAATAATGGAGTTATCCCAGCTATTAAATTTTTGTTTTGAGGTACTTGTTGGTGAAAAATTTGTACTTCGATACCCTAAAGCATTTTCTGGGAGGGAGAGTGATCCATTAAAAACCTGTTTGGCATTATTAGTGGTTACTCTCCTGATTAAAAGTTTAATAATCGATTGTTTTTCGCTTTCAATTTTCCCATCGTACCTGTACAATCCATCATATGATGCTATCCAGTTTATATCATTATCCTCACTGAGTACATCGTTAAATATCATATCAGGGATTACCCTAAATTGAGCCGGGATGCGTCGATATGTATTATCAGGGTATTTCAATGCCCTCTCAAGCCATCTGTTAGGGTTGGTTTTGTAAGCTTCGAACCAAAGGTTTCCTTTTTTATCTTGATTTAGAATTCTAATGCCAGTTGAGCCATCAGCAAATTCAATCCCTAAACATGAATCAGGGGTGAAACTATCGGTACTGGCATTGTAATGGCATAGCCCTTTGTCTGTTGATACTTTTATGCTCCCATCAATCAAAGTTATTGACATGTCATCGCACTTAGGTGCGAATGGTAGTTGATCGTATGATTTTAATTGATCCGCAGCAAGCTGGTAGGGATTAACAATATTACATCTGCTTACTCCTTTATAGCGGTTAGAAAACCATAGTCTACCTTCCGAATCTTCTAGCAATGAATAAACCTGTCCTTTTGAACCCTCGATTTTTCCCACAAAAACCCATTCGCCTTGGTAAAAGCGTAAGATGCCAACTCCATCGCTTAATCCAGCATAAACAATATTAGGAAAGAGTTTCGATGAAGTAAATGAATAACATCCGTTTTTATATTGACCAATTCTTTTTGCTTTATCATTAATAATCTGATAAATACCATCTACAGTTCCAGCAAGAAGGAAGGCATTATTATCGCTTGAATAAGCAAGAGCCAATTGGTTTGAGTATTTATTAAAATCTTTAATTTCTTGAAAACCATTCTCAGTCTTCTTGGATATGCCAACACTTGATGAAATGTATAGGTAATTATTGAATCGAACTATAGATTGTAAAGAACCTTTTAGTCCTAGATTATCATCATAGAATGTGAGTGGAGAGCTAATATTTGTGTATGAGACACCATTGTTTAAGGCCATCCATAGGTTGTTCTGATTGTCAAGGAAAAGATTCCATACAGATTCATCCTGAAGGTTCGATGCGAGGTTTATTGTTCTTATCAACTTCCCTTTTTTGTCAATGATAACAACGCCACCCCTTGATGTTCCTATAGCTATCCTACTGTTAGGGAGTGGAACACTATTGTAAATTAGGTTTTGAACAAGAAAATCATCTACCTCAGTTTTAAACTTAGTAACAATTGAGTCTTGGATTACAACAGTATCGTTTCTTAAGGCATTAAGGTTGTATAGGTATAACCCATCAGATTGTGTACCTAATAGCAGTTTCTTTGAATTAAAAGGTTGAATGGAATAGAGCAGTTTTTTTGATAGGTTGTCTGTACCTACTAGTGGTTTTAGAGAATCATTTTGAAGGTATGTTAATCCATATTCTGGTTGGTTTGCGTATAATTTACCATTTGCATAAAATGTCCTATGAAAATATGTTTTAGGTTTCCAGAACTTAACAACGTCTCCTTTTACCAATAGCAAACACTTATTTGAGCTAAAGTAAACCCCATCTTTTGTTGCAAAAACCTGACGCACTAATCCTAATGGGATACAGCCAGAATTTATTTTATTGGTAATAGAATAGTATTTTAAAGAAGTGGTGGAGTCAGCAGCTAAATAACCAATTTCATCTTGACCTCCCACCCAAATACGACCTTCGCTGTCAATATCTAAACAACGCGACAAAGCCCCATTAATTGAGATGTGCCTCCAGTCGCTACCATCATATTCTATAACTCCGGTGTTATTGGCAATATAAATTAGACCTCTTTGGTCTTGGACTATTGCCCAGTTTTGAGAGTGCCCTGCGTAATCGCGATGATTAAAATTGAAAATAGGATAGCGTCCTAACTCTTGAGCAAAAGAGTTTAGAAGAGATAATGTGAATAAAAATAAAAAAGTTATAAGAGTAAAACCTCTAAATCTCATATGTCCCTTTCAAAACAGAAAACAAGATATTATTTTTTCTAGCAATAAACGGGTAAAGGAGAAGTTTTTTTATCAAAAAAAATTGTTTTGTTTTCTTTCTTTACAAAAAATTATACGGAGATGGGTGTTCTAATGTTTGGTAATTAATTGATTATGTTATTAGTGCTATATGTCTTTTAACTCTTAATTCTCAAATCTTTTACGAGCTTTTGCCCAAGTTGGAGTGATTAGGAATGATTCTTCCATGTATGAAATAATTTTTTCAAACTTTTTCATCGGAATTGCGAAAGAGAGAGTGTTTTCTGGAACACATGTTCTAGCCGAAGGATCAAACATTCCAAGCACACACTTTGGGTTATCTTTGCTATTTTCGAGATAAGGGTAGTGGATAATTGAACCGCAACCAGGTCCAAAAGGGGAAATCACTCCTTGTGGATCAACTTGGTCAAAGTTGGCTAGGGTGAATAGACCTGAGAGTATTTCTGGTTTGGCAAAAAAGATAACTGCTTCGGGATTATCACTTTCTGTTAATTTATCCCATCGTTTAAAGATTATGTTTTCCCCGATTGAAGGAATGTTAATTAAATGTTTCTGAGTTTCATCAACAACTTCAGGAGATATTTTATATCGTTCGCCTCGAACTTTTCCTTCAATTCCATAAGATAAAAAATATCGAAATGTTGGATTCATCTCAACATTGTATCCAATATAACGCTTTGCTCCATTGCATCCTATTGATTCAGAGTTGAAAACTAAGGATTCGCCCTTTCTTACTTTTGCAAGTTCGCAAATCAAACAATTCCAGTTTTTGGGAGGCTCAACTAGCGCTAAATTGTTTAAACTTTCGGAGAAATAGAATGCAATTGGTAATTCGGCTGTGCCAAAATATTTATTCCAGAGTTCAATAAATTTCTCTTTCAGTTCATTTTTCATGACTTTTTATTTTTTAGGTTCATTTTTCAAATGTAATTTATAATGTTTTTAATAATGCATAAAATTATTAGAATGATTGTTAATATTAGTTTCCAATATCGAAAACTATTAATATTATATCGGTATTAACTCCTGCAATACCAACTCGATTAAAACTCCTTCAAAACTTTGTGCCGGTGGATGCAATTACTATATCGAACTATTTTGTTATTCTAGCAGGGATAATTATATTGGTTACATTTGCATTCATGCCTAAAGGGTTAGGTGTTGCGTGGAGTTTTGCTGTTCTTTTATCGGTTGTATCATTAGTAGGTCATTTTACAAAAGCGGTTGACTTCGAAGAGGCATTTGTTGCTTTTCTGTAATAATTGTACTTTGGAGATCAAAAAAAGAGTACTATGTGAAAACCAACCCTAGGTTGAGGTATATAGGAATTCAATCCGCATCATTGAGTTTAGTTGCAGTTCTTGTATCTGGAGTTATAAGTTTTTACTTTTTGGATAAGAATTTTTTTAATATTGGTTTTAGTGCCTTACAATCGGTTAGATATACACTTCAGTACTAATTTTTAGTTGGAAGCGAAGATTTAATTAAAACAAGCCAGTTCGCGAGGCAATTTTTACTTTCAATTAACTTTTATGTATACTTTGTGTTGTTTGTTAATTTGATGAGAAGAATTCCTTCATAGTTTACTTTTTTAACGATTATATTTTTTTGAAATGTTTAAGTTCCTTAATAAAATAGATGCAAAGGGCTATCGCCCTCGATTTGGAGGTGAAGATATATTTAAATTTATTGGCCCAGGTTTACTAGTAACAGTTGGCTTTATTGATCCTGGTAATTGGGCTTCGAACCTAGCTGCTGGTTCTGATTTTGGGTACTCATTGCTTTGGATGGTTACTTTCTCAACGTTTATGTTAATAATCCTTCAGCATAACGTTGCTCATCTCGGTATTGCAACGGGATTATGCCTTTCTGAAGCCGCAAGTATTTACCTTAAACCTAGGTATTCAAACTTAGTTTTAGGTTCAGCTATGTTAGCATCAATCTCAACTTCCTTGGCTGAGATCCTCGGAGGAGCAATCGCTCTTAATATGCTTTTTGATATACCAATTAGGGCAGGTTCGCTTCTCGTTTTGCTTTTTGTTGGGGTAATGTTATTTACCAATTCATATAGGATGATTGAGAAATGGATCATTGCATTTGTATCAATTATTGGGTTATCGTTTATCTATGAATTGTCTTTGGTTAATATTGATTGGAATACTGCAATTACATCCTGGGTAACCCCTTCGTTTCCAGATGGCTCAATGATTGTTATAATGAGTGTGCTAGGGGCCGTTGTTATGCCACATAATCTATTCTTGCATTCTGAGATAATCCAAAGTCGACAATGGAACCTTCAGGATGATAAGGTCATTAAAAAGCAGCTAAAGTTCGAATTTTTTGATACACTTTTTTCTATGCTAATAGGTTGGGCTATTAATAGTGCAATGATTTTGCTTGCAGCAGCAACATTTAATAGAAGTAACGTGCAGGTCACAGAGTTACAACAAGCAAATCAACTCCTTGAGCCTTTACTAGGCTCAAATGCTTCTGTCATATTTGCAGTTGCTTTGCTTTTTGCAGGCATTGCATCAACAATTACCTCAGGAATGGCTGCCGGATCAATATTTGCAGGAATGTATAAAGAACCCTATGATATAAAGGATAATCATTCTCGATTAGGTGTTGCAATATCGCTAGTAATAGCCTTTTTAATTATACTGTTAATATCTAATCCATTCAACGGACTTATAATATCACAGATGATTCTTAGCATTCAGTTNNACCATTTACAATCTTCCTTCAGTTAAGGCTTACCTCATCGGAAACAGTAATGGGTAAATACAAAAACACGCTATTTACAAAGTCTCTCATATATATTATTGGCATTGTTGTTACATTATTGAATATAATGCTGTTTATTAGTTTTATTAGTTGATGGGTTGACTTGAAATTAAGAGAAATTAGTGAACAACGTTTTTTGTTTTAGATTTCTATTGATTAGAATCCCCAATTTTTGTATACCTTTATAGGATATTAAACCAATTAAACATTATTGTTATGTATACTCCATTTATTGTTATTGCAGTTGGCCTAATTATTTTACTTTCAGGTTTTGTAACAGTACGCCAAGGGTATGTGGCTGTTGTTACTATTTTTGGTAAATACCGACGAGTTATGGGCCCAGGGCTGAATTTCAAGATTCCCCTATTCGAAGTAATCTATCGTAGAATTTCTATTCAAAACCGCTCGGTTGAACTAGAATTCCAAGCAGTAACCCAGGATCAAGCCAATGTTTATTTTAAGGCGATGGTTTTATATAGTGTAATTAATCAGGATGAAGAAACGATAAAGAATGTAGCATTTAAGTTTATCGATGAGCGAAACCTTATGCAAGCACTGATTAGAACCATTGAAGGTACTATTAGAAGTTATGTTGCAACTAAAAAGCAAGCTGAGATTCTTGGACTTAGAACTGAGATTGTACTTGAAGTTAAGAGCCATCTCGACCAAACGCTCGAACAATGGGGATATCATCTAATTGACTTGCAACTTAACGATATTACATTTGACAAGGAGATATTGACGTCAATGGCCAAGGTTGTTGCTTCAAACAATCTTAAAGCTGCTGCTGAAAACGAAGGTCAAGCCTTACTTATCACCAAAACAAAGGCTGCTGAGGCTGAAGGTAACGCAATTAAAATATCTGCTTCTGCAGAGCGCGATGCTGCAATTATGAGGGGCCAAGGTATTGCACTGTTCCGCGAAGAGATGGCAAAAGGGATGGCTTTGGCTGCAAAGGAAATGACTGATGCTAATCTAGATTCATCATTCCTTCTATTCTCAATGTGGACTGAATCTATTAAGCATTTTGCTGAACAAGGTAACGGCAATGTCATTTTCCTTGATGGTTCTGTTGATGGTATGCAAAAAACTGTTCAACAGCTCATGGGAGTTATGAAAGTAAAAGAAGAGATTATTAAATAGATTTTAGTTGATAAGATTTTGATTATAAAGGGCTGAGAATATCAGCCCTTTTTATATAGTATTATTAAGATTTATAATTCCAAACATTGATTTTTCTATATAGGTTCTATTAAGAGCGCAAGAAACTGCTTGATTGATACATTAATGATTATTCTAAAGGAGTATTAAATGAAAAAGAGATTTAGTGATAAATCAGAGCGTTCGTAAAAAGATTTTCTCGCTCATTTATGACTGAAATTAAAAATTTTAATCTTTTTTTAATGTCGATAAATGTTTGTTTTTCAATATTTTATATTGAAAGAAAGCCTAATATCAAATAATTATTGCAAAAAAAAACATGGTTTTTACTTTTTATATTTATACATTTGCACCGTATTTAAATGGAACGATTTTTAAATTAACTCCATAGTAGAAAACAAACCTAAGTATTAAAAAAAACAAACAATGAAGAACAAAATTTTAATGGGTTTAGCAGCTATTGCAATGGTTGCTTTCCTTTCAAGTTGTGGTAAAGTTCCACAAGCTGAGATTGATGCTGTTAACGTAGCTATCGATAGCGCTGCAAAAGTTGAAGCTGGTGTTTATCTACCAACTGAATTTGCTGCTGTTCAAGATTCAATGAAAGCTATCATGGCTGATGTTGAGGTTCAAAAATCTAAACTTTTCAAGAAATTTGGCCCAGCTAAAATGAAACTTGAGGCTTTATTAACTCAAACCAACGGTTTAGTTGCTAACACCGCTGTTAAGAAAGAAGAAGTTAAGAAAGAAGTTGAAACAACTTTGACCGACATCAAAACAATTATTGAAGAGAACGCTAAACTTTTCAAAAAAGCTCCAAGAGGTAAAGAAGGTGCTGCTGTTCTAGAGCAAATCAAAACCGAAATGGCTACTATTGATGCTGCTGTTGTTGAAGCTCAAGCTTCTTACGACAAAGGTACCTACATGGATGCTTTAAATAAAATTAAAGCCGCTAAGGAAAGAGCAACTGGCATCAACACTGAGTTAAAAGATGCTATTGCTAAAGTAAAAAGAAGATAATAAGTAGTTGACTACTTTACAGATTAAAATCCCCGGGTAATCCCCGGGGATTTTTGTAAGAATGTGGATTTGGATTGTGAGAGATGAAAAGGGTTTATAAAAGATTAATAATTCTTGTTTCTGCTGCGAGTTTTCTTGCTCTAATAGTTTACTTACTGATTAGCTACATTCCCAAGCCTCCTGCGAAAGAGATAGAAAAGGCGAGGATTGCTTTAGCTAAAGCCTTTAAGAGTAAAGCCGATACTTACTCCGCGGAACTATATGTTGAGGCAAAAGCAAACTTTGATTCGGCAATGGTAAACTGGCAAAAGGAAAATGAAAAGTTTATTTATTTTAGAAAATACGATAGAGTTTCATGGTTTGCAAGGCAATCAATCATTAAATCCAAACAAGGTATTGAGACCTCAAATTTAAGTTCGAGCTCATACAAAGTAAAATTAAAGGAGAAGATTCTTAAACTAAATGATTTGATTGAAGATATCAATGCTTACTTTAACAGGTATCCTCTTCCAAGCGAAACGAGAAATGCAATATCAATGGGGAAACTTAATCTTAAGGAAGCTGAGATTGATTACAATAAAGGTCAATATATTCCTGCAAATAAAAAGTTGAATAGTGCTGAAGATTTGCTAACATCATCGTATGAAAAAGCGTATAGCGATCTTGAGCAGTATTTTACATTTTATCCACAGTGGAAAAAGTGGGCAGATCTTGCAATAAGGGAATCGAAAAAAAACCAATGCTATTCTATACTTGTCGACAAACTTTCTCGAAAATGTTACGTTTACCTTAGTGGCGTTAAGAAGTATGAATTTGATTGTGATCTTGGTCGAAATTGGGTTGGAGATAAAAAGAAAATGGGCGATAAGGCAACTCCGGAAGGTATGTATAGAATAGTGAATAAGTATTCAGGAACTAAGTACAATAATGCTCTTTTGCTCGATTACCCTAATGAGGAAGATAGAATTCGATTTAATCATGAAAAAGCAAAAGGGTTAATTCCTAAGAATGCGAGAATTGGAAATGGTATTGAGATACATGGAAGTGGTGGAAAGGGAGTTGATTGGACTGAAGGGTGTATTGCCCTTGACGATGATGAAATGGCTGTTATTTTTAGAATAGCTTCAGTTGGAACACCTGTTACAATAGTTGGTTCGATGAAGAACCTGCAACAAATTCTTAACCGATAGTTTACTTATGGATGAAAACAAAATAAATGATGAACTAAGCGCTAATTCTTATCAGGAAGTTCCCGTTTCTGAGTCCATCGTCGTTGAAGTTCCTAAAAAGAGCAGATTTTCACAGATTCTAAAAATCTTCTTGATAATTCTGTCTATTATTCTTTTTATTCCAGCAGTTATCTTATTCTTTCTATATGTTATCCCAGGTATTCAAGAGTTTGGTAAAGGACGTGTTCAGTTGGAGGTCAACGATGCAATATTCATGTCGCAACCAATCTATAAAAAAAAAATTGTTCAACTCGACAAAGATCTTCAAAAGGTTACTAAAAAATTAAATTCATTTACACCAATAAAGCCATACATTATCATTAGTACAACCAATAATAGATTCTATTTATATCAGAATAAAACTTTGATTCGTGAGGGATTTTGTAGCTCGGGCAGCTATATTCGTTTGGTGAAAGATGGTTCGAAGAGTTGGATATTTAAGACTCCTAAGGGAAAATTTCGAATTCTGAACAAGCAAATTGACCCTGTTTGGAAAAAACCCGACTGGGCTTTTGTTGAAGAAGGTTTACCAATTCCATCGGCAAATCATGAGTCGCGATTTGAGTATGGAGTACTTGGCGATTATGCCCTGTCAATTGGAGACGACTATTTGATTCATGGTACAATATATAAAAGGTTTCTTGGAATGCCTGTTACTCATGGCTGTGTTAGGTTAAACGATGAGGATTTAAAAGCTGTTTACAAGACGCTAGATTTTGGTTCAAAAGTTTATATTTACTAGATACAATTTGGAACATGGCAAACGCTGAAAAGAAAATCTCTCTTGCAATTAGAATTCCATTTTGGATATTAACAGGTCTTTTTTTTGCATTTATCGTTTACATAACTGTAATGTCGCTAATTAGCACTTCTCGTAAAATATCGGAAATAAAAGAAAAATACAGCTATAAGCAAGTTGAAAAAACATCTATTGATGAAAAGTTTTTTACGGATTCAACTTTTGTTGAAAAACAAAAGGAAAAAGCTTTCATTCAATCGCGTATTGCAATGGCCGAAACAGATTCCATTGGGTTAACTTTAAATTTAAGAGATAGCCTTGCAATGCTTGAGATAAATGGAGTTGTTGTTCATAAGGTTAAAATCAGTTTCATGCGTATTTGTAAAGCATTTAATAAAGCAAATTCATTTGCTGTTGCAACGATGCTTTCCAAACCTTTAATGATTATTAGTGATACAGCAACTATTCAAAAAGTACCATTACAAATAAAGTATGCTCCCAAGGATACATCTGAGTTTAAACCCGATGCAATTCCTGATACTTCAGGCTTTGAGCCCGTTAACTATATTCTTGAGATGAATAATGGTATTAGGATATTTGTATATCAAGAGGAAAAGGAGAAATCAAAAGATATGTATAGCCAGTTTTTATTTGATGTTACCGACAGGCGGAAGAACACGCTTGCTGCCTTTAAAAGAATGATGGCATTTGAGGTTCCTGAATATAGGTTATACATAAAAATCAGAATGCCTAAAAAAGATGCAAAAATCATATATCGGGCAGTTCCTCGAAATGGGCTGGTTACAGTTTTTTGGTAGTTGAATTTTATAGCTTCATCAAAGTTGACTTTCTTTCCATATCTTGAATAAGCGCCATCTGGTTACATGCGCGTTGGATGTTATGTTCAGGATATTTAACCTTATAATAGGTGTCACCTCTAAGGTAATCAGCAAGAAATCTAATGCCCATTATAAATGCTAACATTCTTGGAGCCTGTGGTAAATACTTATACTCCTTTTGGGTTAGAGAGTTGCCAATTTCATTAAGAAATCCATCAGCAAAGGCTTTGTATAATTCGATGTTGATACCAACAAGTTCATTCCTTGTTTCGTCCTCGAGCGATTTAGCTGCAATAGTTCTAACTGCATCGCCAAAATCGTAATGGACTACACCCGGCATTACAGTATCAAGGTCAATTATGCTTATTGCTTTGCCCTTTGAGTTAAAAAGAACATTGTTGATTTTTGTGTCGTTATGGGTAACTCTTAATGGAACATCAGGAGTTCCTATGAGCTTGTCGAACGCAATCATTTCTTCGCATCGCGAAAGATAAAAGTCTAACACTAGTTTGCAAAGTTTTACCCTATTAGCCTTATTTTCTTCTATAGCCAATTTAAGTTGAGAAATCCTTAGCCCTAAACTATGGAAGCCCGGGATTATTTCAAAAAGTGGTGGTTCGTTTAAATTGCTTAGCGTACGAACAAACCACCCATAAGCTTTTCCTGCCTCGGTTGCAAAATCGTTATTTGGGGCAAGATCGTATGAGGTTGAATCCGGAATGTAGTTAAATAGTCGCCAATAATTGCCATTGCTTGTTTGATGCCAAAATTTTCCATCCTTTGTGCTTATCAGATTCATTACCTGATATTGCTCATTCCCATGATATTTCAGATGAGTTGTAGTCCTTTGGATATTTTCACTTAACTTCTCAATATTTGGAAATATTGAATGGTTGATTCGTTGCAATATATAAGATGGAGATGAATGGCCTCTCAGTAAAACGGAATATGTATCATTAATATGCCCAGAGCCAATGGGGATTACTTTTTCAATTTTCGATTCAATGTTAAATAATTCAGCAATTTCACTATTCATAAAGAGTAATCTATTTTGACTCTTCGTTTTGAGGAATGATATATGATGCAAGTATTGATATCATTAACAAACCTAAAATAATAGATAGAGATAGGAGAGTTGGTATTTTATAAAATCCCGAAATACACATCTTTATTCCCACATATATCAATATTGCTGATAGTCCATATTTTAAATAACGGAATAGAGTTACAATGCCTGCAAGGGCAAAATAAAGAGAGCGTAAGCCCAGAATTGCAAATACGTTTGATGTATAAACGATAAATGGATCGTTTGATATTGCTAAAACGGCGGGTATAGAATCCACTGCAAATATCAAATCGGAAAATTCAATCATTATTAAAGCAATGAATAGCGGCGTAGCGTATGTTTTATGATTTGCCCTAATAAAAAGTTTCCCTTTTTCGGTATTGCTGCTCACAGGCATAAATTTCTTGAACAGTCTAACCAAAGGGTTTTTGTTTGGGTTAATCTCTTTATCCTTTTCGAATGGAATGCGAGCACCTGTAATTATAAGGAATACCCCAAATACATAAATGATCCAATGAAACATCGATATGAGTGCTATGCCTGCCAAAATGAAAATGGCTCTAAGAACTAATGCACCTATTATACCCCAGAAGAGAATTTTATGCTGATTTTCCGGCTTGACATTAAAGAAACCAAAAATCATTATAAATACAAACAGATTGTCTACGCTTAGGGACTTTTCTACTACATAAGCTGTCAGGAATTCCATCGCTTTTTCCTTGCCAAGCCAATGATAAACTCCATAGTTGAAGAGTAGAGCAAGAATAATCCAGAATGCGCTCCAAAGCAACGCCTCTTTTATTTTAATCTCATGCGGTTTACGATTAAATNNTAATAACACAAATACAATAAATCCTATCCAAGTGTAAGCATTCTCAACCATTTTGTGTTGCTTTTAGATATTAGGCTTCAAAGATAATCAAAAATATTGTTGCTGAATGGTTAAAAAAACCAGAAAAACTAATGTTCATTGATGATAGATGATGCTAACGTGTTTGCTAAATTGTATTCATATCCTCTTGAAACACCAAACCTAATTAGTTTAATTTTTAGCTCATAGGGTGATTTTGCCTTAAGGTTCTTTAATTTTCTTTGCATTAACTCTCTTAGCGAAGTATCATCAGCGCTTACAATCTCATGAAGAGCAGATTTAATAACATCTTCAGATATTCTTTTGGATCTGAGCGTATAAGTTATTTTAATTGGACCCCATTTGTTGAATTTACTTTTATCGCGAACAAACATTCGTGCGTAACGCTCATCATCAACAAATCCATCTGCGATAAGTTTTCTGATGATTTTTTCGGCTTCATTTGTGATGATTTGCCATTGGATTAGTTTTAATCGAATATCATTTGAACATCGTTCTTGTTTAGCGCAAAGCGCTTGAGCTCGTTGGAGCGCTTTTTCGGGGGTTATAATGTTACCTTTTATCATTCCAAGTCGCTTTTATCATTCTATCTTTCCCGTTCAAATCCTTACGAATCTCTATTTCGTTAAAGTTATTCCTTTCTAAAAGATTTGATGTTTCGTTGCCTAACGCCTCATTAATTTCAAAGTAAAGCCAGCCTCCTTTTTTTAGTAAAACTTGAGAGCGTATTGCTATCTCCCTATAAAAAAGTAAAGGATCTGCATCGCTAACAAATAGTGCGGAATGTGGTTCGTAGTCTAGAACATTGCTTTGCATAAATGTTTTGTCCAGTTCTCTAACGTACGGTGGATTGCTAACAACTATGTCAAAAGGTTGGTTTGCAATAACACTTGAATTGTTGAGAATATCAGCCTTGTAGAAATCGACAGTAACATTATTGATTTGAGAGTTGTTCTTTGCAACGTTTAATGCACCTTCGGAGATATCAATGGCTGAAACCTTTGAGTTTTTGATATTTGCCTTAAGGCTAATGGCAATACAGCCACTGCCAGTTCCAATGTCAAGTATCGATGGCGTTTTTAAAGAATTTGTTTTTATTATCCAATCCACAAGCTCCTCAGTTTCTTGTCGTGGGATAAGTACATTTGAATCAACTTTGAAGTTTAGACCAAAAAAATCGGCTTCGCCTAGTATATATTGAATAGGCTTTTGTAATTTTAGCAGTGAAACGATGTTAAGGATCTCGTTAGCATCTCTATCTTTAATAAGAAGGGTAGGGTTTAGGTACATTTCATGTAATGCGGCCCCCAACTTTTTCTCGAAGATGATTTTTTGAAACGATTGTATTTCCTGATGTGGGTAAATATCCTTAAGTTGAAGGGCTATTTCGTTGTAAAGGCTTAGAAAGGTATAATTCCCCATCGTTGTGAGTGTTAAACTAATTACAAAATTAGCAATAAAATGGATACCCTAAGCATTGATAAGTTGTACATGGCACGTTGCCTCGAACTTGCACTAAACGGGCAAGGTAATGTTGCCCCAAACCCAATGGTTGGAGCTCTTATTGTTCATGAAAACAAAGTGATTGGAGAAGGCTATCATGTCCGTTATGGCGATTCTCATGCAGAAATTAATGCTATTAATTCGGTAAAAGATAAATCTTTATTAAAAAAATCAACGTTATACCTTTCTCTCGAACCATGTTCGCATTTCGGAAAGACTCCTCCATGTGTTGATACAATCATCGCAATGGGTATTCCTCGGGTTGTCATTGCTACAATTGATGTTAACCCTAAAGTCGCAGGGCGAGGGGTTGATATTCTTCGTAAAACTGGCGTTGAGGTTATTGTTGGTGTTATGGAGGATGAGGCAAGGGATATGAATAGACGATTTTTTACATTCCAAACCAAGAAACGTCCTTACATAATTATTAAGTGGGCACAAACCCTTGATGGGTTTATTGATGCTGTTCGGACGCCATCTGATCCAATTGCTCCAGTGTGGATTACAAATGAGTTGTCTAGATCCTTGGTGCATAGATGGAGAAGCGAAGAACAAGCAATCTTAATCGGCACAAAGACGGTGGAGAAGGATAACCCCAAACTGAATGTAAGGGATTGGAGCGGTAGAACTCCAACTCGTGTAATTATTGATCGGAAATTACGCTTGCCTATTGAATCAAACGTTTTTGATGGGGGCATTCCAACATTGCTATTTATTGGTAATAATGCTGCAGCAACAGTTCGTAAGCCAGAATTTGCAGCAATTCCTAACTTAGAGATTATTACAATTGACTTTGCTAAAGGAATGGAGATGCAGTTGCTTAAGGAGTTGTACGATAGGAATATAAACTCGGTTATGATTGAGGGTGGAACAACGATTATCAATAGTTTTGTTCAAAAAAATCTTTGGGATGAGGCTCGTGTTTTTGTTGGTAATAAATTTTTCTATGACGGGGTTAAAGCTCCAGTTTTTACTCGTGACCTCTATTCATACGATGAACTAGACGATAGTAAATTATTTACTTACAGGAACCATTTGGTTGGAGAAATGCCAAAAGAGATTGCTTCTGAGTAATCGTTTTATTCTTTCCAAATTACAGCAATTAATGCTCTAAAGTAGCGAATGCTTGAGAATATCAAGGCAAGGCCTATCCCTATGTAAATGATTGCAAGAAATTGTTTTGGAATCGTTGAATGTCGTAGTGTTATTCCAAGTGAAACCATAATAGCAACGATAATATAACTTTTCCATGACATAAAGGAGAACAGACAAGGCTTAGCGTTCAAATTATTTATTCTCCCAAGATTTTTATCAGCGATTTTTAAAAATCCAAAGTGATGAATTACTAATGAGATAACAAATCCAATTCCAGCAAATAGTAATGATAAACTTCTACCATATGCAATAAGCCAATGAATTGCAAATGTATTTAGCATAATTCCTACGCAGAGCCACATTATACCAGAAAGAAATAATAGAATGGGTTTGTTAACAGCAGGTTTAAGATGTTCCGCTTTTAAATTCATTTGTGTTGAAAATAATATAAAGAACAACTGTTATACTAAAAGGTTTACGGCTAATTTACTGCATCTATCCAAATAATAACAAATGATAATAATTTTGAGTACAGTTATTTTCCTAATTTTGTGATGTTATACTTTATTCCAGAAAAAATAAACACAACAACAATCCATGCGATTTGAACATAAACTTTTTCACGGAAAAACTTTAGCAATCCTAACTGGCGGTGGTGATACTCCTGCAATAAATTCAAGTATTGAGGCAATAAGAAATAGAGCCTCATTTTTGGGCTATAAGGTTTATGGGATACGACATGGATGGAAAGGCCTTTTAGGTAACGGTGATGTGCTCGACCTTACAAATCAGCCATATGATGGGTTTTATGGTGGGACGGCCTTACGTTCTAGCAGAACAAACCCATTTCCTACAAGTAAAAACCCTGAGGATCGAGTCCCTCAAATTCTTCGCAACTTAGAACGATATAAGATAGATGTTATTGTAACCATTGGTGGAGATGATACGAATGGTGTAGCAAAGAAGTTGTATGAACTACATGGTATCCCTGTGATAGGTTTCCCAAAAACTATCGATAATGATTTAAGTACAAGAACCATTCATCCTTATGATGGTTGCGATATTGAAGCGGTATTGTGCCCAGGATTTCCATCTGCAGCAAAAGGTGTAATGGAGTATGCTGCACGAATTAGAACCACAGCTGAATCGCATTCAAGGATTATCCTTCTTGAAGTAATGGGGCGTGATGCTGGTTGGCTGAATGGCGGTGCTGCCTGTGGTGGCGCAGAAATGGCGTTAATTCCTGAGGTTGAGATTACTAAGGAACGTAAAGATTTTTTTCTAGAGAGCGTTAAAGAAGCATATATGCGTTCTCCAAAGAAATCACTTGTAATCTCTGTTTCAGAGGGTGTTAAGTGGTACGATGCTGCTAAGGATAAGGTTGATTTCGTGTTTGCCAGTTCTGAGGTTGATGAATTTGGCCATCCCCGTTTTGGTGGAGTAAGTGGTGTTATTGCTTCAGAAATTACTAATAAACTGGGAATTCAGGCTCGCGCTGAAGCAACTGGCTATTATGCTCGTTCAGGTGAATGCCGATTATATGATAGAAGGTTGACCACCACCCTTGCCGATAAGGTTGTTGACCTTCTACTTCGTGAGGATTACGGGCAAATGCCTGTTATGAAAAAAATGGTTTCTTTTCAGGAACTTGAGGAGTTTAACACAACTTCAATCGATATGGGTGATATATGTAATAAATCCCTTCCGATGAATTATTATGATATCAATAAATTCAAATTTTCTGATGCTTACCTCGATTATATGCATTACATAGTTGGTAAGCCGAATTTCTTGAAGTTCGAATACGATTTTCCGGTTGTAATTCCTGAAGAGTAGATATATTCTAAAATGATTAAACCACATAGCCACTTTAGGGTACATTAGAAAATAAACTATGTGATTTGCTGCGCCTATCGTGGTTCATTTTTATAGATTGTCTCATTGAGCAATTCTATTATTGCTCTTTATCTCTTGATAAATGATTTCTCCTAACCGTTTCATGAAAGGTAACCCAATTGTGTCGTAGTCGTACTTGTCGTCATTGAGAATTTCGTCTTTATTCACGTACATGTATATCGAAAGAAAAAATTCAACACTATTTTCTGAGTCATATAGGTAACAGCAATCACCTAAAAAACCATATGCCATAGCTGATTTGTTGAAGTATTGAATGTTCGGATATTTAACCTTTTTGTCGCGACCAAATAGGTTAAATCTTAAATAATTAGGGTGGAAAATAGCAGTGTCGGAGTATTCGGCTGTGTTTAAATGTAATGGACTTGTACTTAAATCCTCGATTAACTTTTGCCTTTGCCAGTTAGTTATATTGAATGATTTATGGTTGCTGAGGTAAGGGTATTTAAGCGTAACCATCATGTCATGAGCATCCCTAATATCGACAAAATTGTGAAACCTGAAACTTTTAGGTTTGGGAATCAACGAATCACCTTGAAAGTAAGCTATGCCTATTAGGCTATCACGCATATCGTGCTGTATTAAGGAATACATAGTATCCTTTGGGTGTTTATAAACTGCTTTACAGTCACGGGCTGTTAAAACCTTTACCGGTAATGCTGTTTGGTGATAAGCTGCATCTCCCTTTTCAAAGCGGTGAATCAAATAGGTATTCAAATATCCCCTTTTCATCAAGCTAATATTGAGGTATTTGCTTCCCACCAAATTGTAAAGCCTATTGAATGCAACGTTATCGCTAGCCGAAAGCATTAGTAACAAATCATCATAAATAGGTCTTTCTTTAATGTATGATGATGAATCGATCAAGAAATCCGAAAGATCTTGAGTAATCTCCCTTTTCTCATTGATAAACTGAAGGGAGGAAAGGGCTAAAGGTATTTTTGCTATACTAGCTGGGTAAAAATATTCTTTTATAGTATCTCGAAAACTCCATGTGGTTTGATGTTTAAAACCTTTGCTGTCGGTAGTTACTTGAGTGAGGATAATCTTTAAACGGTAATACTCTGGATGTGAAAATACCTCCCTTAAAACAAGGGAGGTATCTTTTTTTATGATTGATTCAATAGAATCAGTTAACTGCGATTTTGCGGTTAAGGTAAAACAAACTACTAATATTGATAGTATGCACCAAATCCGCTTCATGCTTATTTGTTAGCAGGGAGTTTCAGTTTTCCTTTTTTTACTGCATAAAGCATGTTAATTGACTTGGTTTTCCAGTTGTAACCAAGTACGAATGGAACAGGACGAAAAACAGAATCTTTATAAGCCTTTGCGAGTTCTGGTTCGTTGATATTTCCAAATTCCTTGTTAGGTTTTTGATATTTACCATAAAGGCGAATGTCCCATTTAGTTTTATCGAAATAGATATATCCAATGCCTGAATCATCTTGAAGGATACAATCGCTCTTATCGAATATGGTGTTCCGAATCATCGAGAATTCCTTCCACTGCATTAAGTATGATGCGGCTTTTAGGTATGAATAACAGTTTGGGAGTTGTGATAAGTACTTTCTGAATCCCGGGTTAACATTAAGACCATCGTTTGAGATATCAGTTTTGAAATAGAAAACAGATTGGGGCTTATCACCATCAATATCAACAAAATCGATCTTTACACCTTTGGTAACCTTTACACCTTTTAGACTGTCGAGGTAGTTCCATTTGCCGTTTGGATCTACGCCAATTGGTTTAATAGATATTATGTTGTGACCTGTGCGCTTGATGAACAAAGTGATTAGAGGTACCGTGCCATTAACGCTATCCTTGTTTAACGCTCCAAGCATTTTCATGGTAATGAAATAGCTGCGCATGAATATATCTGACAATGAACGATTAACGGAGTTTAGGTAACCGTCAATTGCCTTTGGTTGCATGTTGCAAAGGTTTGGGAGATCGCCAATTGGCTCTAGGGCAATCATAATATAGTTTTCAGCTTTTGGGAAGAAAACATTGGCGTTCAAAAAGTCAGGCCCGGAGAATGGGTAGAAAACAGTTGTTGGAGCCATATGATCCGTTAACTGGCTATCAGCCCAAATTCTCATCTTTTCTAAACGTTCTGACTCAATTTTATGGAACATTGAGTCCATCTTTGCAGCATGAGACTTCCATTTAGTTGTCGACTCGAGACTTGATAAACACTCTGTATTCCCATGCTCCATCCCTGAAAAGAATGCAACCTTATTATCAACAAGAGTATCGTAAGGTAAGGTTACTTTCTTCGGTATAGTGTCTGATGCAGTGCTAGTATTTGCTGGCTTTGAATTGCACGATAGTGCAATAGCAGGGATAAGTATTAAACCCAGTAGAATTTTTTTAGTTGGCATGTTTCTTCAATTTAATGAGTATGTAATAAAAGATAAATCCCGATAATGTGATTGCAATACCTGTTAGCGATGGCTTGGTCTCCTTGATAAGCACAAATATCATCATACAACCCTCAATAACAATGAAAAGAATAGGTATTAACGGATATCCGAATGTGTGGTAAATTTTAGCACCATTCTTTTTAAGCCTATGCCTAAGGATAAAAATACCGATAACCGATGAAATAGTGAAAATTCCAAGGGTGAACCCAATCATTGTAACAATTTCTTTAAAGGTCTGTGTCCAGAAGAGAATTAACGAAATGACAGCGAGTAGGATAGTTGCAAGATAAGGCACACCGTGCTTGTTCTCTACTCCCAATTTTTTAACAGAGGGATAATCGAGGGTTATCGCTTGGGTTACACGTGGACCAATAATTAGCAGCGAATTGACTGATGCAATTAGTCCAATTGATATAAGAAGCGCTACGAATATGCTTCCAGTATTACCAAAGATATTCTGCGAGCATATAAAAGCAAAGTCTTCGCCTTTACTAACGATGTCACTTAGTGGGGTGGAATATATGAATATGAAGTTCAATAACGTGTAGAGCGTAATAACGATTAGGGTTCCAAAAATTAGAATTTTGGGAAGGTTCTTAACAGGATCTTTAATTTGATGTGTGATGTATGCTGCAGAGTTCCAGCCCGAGTAAGCAAACGAAACATATACCAGCGATACTGCAAACGCTGGACTTATCACTTCTTTTATAGACGTGCTATTTACCGTGAAACTAAATCCATTGTGAGGGCCGTTATATAGTCCGAATACAACAAAGGCCATTATCAGAAGGATGTTGATTATAGTTGTAGCAAAGTTGAAGTTTGTCCCTAGTCTAAAACTCGACAGATTGATTAGCAGTAAAATGGAAATTAAGCCGATTGAGATTAGTTCAGGCGAGACTGGGATAAAGTTGCTTGAATACTTACCCAAATACATCGATAGTAGTGCCATAGGCGCTGCAAAACCGATGGTTATCGATATAAAACCCGACAAAAACCCAAAAGAGGGATGGAATAACTCTGACAGGAAGGTGTACTCGCCTCCAGATCTGGGGATACGAGCGGCTAGTTCGCCATAAGTCAGCGCCCCACATAGAGCAACAACTCCTCCTGTAATCCAAATAAATAGTAATGCGAAGGTCGATTTTATGTCAAGAGCTTGATAGCAAAGACTCGTGTAAACGCCAGTGCCAATCATATTCGATACTACAATTGCAATAGCACGAGATGGGCTAATTAATTTTATAGATTCCAATTGAATAGTAATTTTTAAGGTTGAACAAAAATAGTAAAATGATTTAATTCATGCCTTTATTATGCAAAAGACTAAAAAAATTTAACTTTTTATTGTTATTCTGAATTTTACTAATCGGCAATATAATTGATTCTTTTACTGGGTGGATATTGATAATGCCTCTGATAGTTGGGATCTCAGAATTAAAAAGAGGCTTTGAATTATTCTTCAAGCCTCTTTTTTTATAGTCGAGAATTAGGTTAAGTTCTATACTGCCGCAAACTTTATAGCCGAGCTATCCCATTCGGGTGCGTTCTCGATTGCAGGAATAATATCTTCGGGTTGATTTACGAATTGCCATATTTCGCCATGTTCGCTACGCATGAAATGTTCTTGAATCATCTTATCGAGTAATAGTTTGAGGTGTTCGTAAAACCCATCGGTGTTTAGGATGATAATTGGTTTTGTGAATTTACCCAAACGCTTTAGCGTAATAACTTCCATCAACTCTTCTAATGTGCCACATCCACCTGGGAGGGCAACAACAGCATCAACATCTTTAATAAGAAGTTTTTTACGTTCATGCATATCCTTAACAAGGGTTAGCTGGGTAAGCCCTTTATGACCCCATTCCACTTTTTGCATAAATCTGGGCAGGATCCCTATGGCTTTACCACCGTTTTTTAAGATATTATCGGCCATGCATCCCATAAGGCCCATGGAGCCACCCCCGTAAACTAACGTGAAGTCACGCTTCGACATCTCCTCCGCCAGTTTTATTGTGGCATCAAAATATTTTTCATTAACTTTCGAACTCGAAGCACAGTAAACACAAATACGCATTTTGATAATTGTTGTTTATTTGTTGTTGCATTAAGAAAAGCAACTTTAAATTATTGAATTGCAAATAAAAATTAAGCCGAAGGGTTCTCCCTCCGGCTATGGTTTTATGTATGCAATTATTATAGTAATGCCTCTAGTTTAGCAACTAAACTGCTTTTGGGAACTGCACCAACTTGCTTATCAACAACCTGACCACCTTTAATGAAAAGAATGGTTGGGATGTTTCTAATCCCGAATTTACTGGCGATACCAGGGCAGTTGTCTACATCAACCTTAACCACAAGGGCTTTGTCTTTGTATTCATCAGACATTTGCTCAACATATGGAGCTACCATACGGCATGGTCCACACCATTCAGCCCAAAAATCAACCATTGCTGGTTTGTCGGATTTTAATACAACTTCCTCAAAATTAGAATCGTTTACTGCTAATGCCATGGCTTGTACTTTTAAGTTTTAACACAATAAAATTATTAAAAAATAACATTCAAAACATCAAATTGTTTCAAACAATTAATCTTTTACCCTAAAATCAAACTCATTACTCTTTAAATAATTTAAAAATTTGGGAGTTAGGTTTACTTTTAAGGTTCTAGAAAATAGATCGATAGATATCTTGCTTTCGGGGTCAAACACCTTAAAACGAAGCATTATTTTTCCTTTATTCAATTCGGCTTGTTTCTTTAATTCATCAACAAGAGCATCGTTTATTTCATGAATAGGCATGTTAATGTTCACCATCTTTATCATCTCCTCCTTAACATCCGAAAGCATGTGCATGCTTTTGATTTTAAACTCTAATTCGGATGGATTGTATGATTTTGGCTGAACTCTCCCTTTAATGAGCAAAGAATACCCCTCGTAACAGTATTTTCTGAAGTTCTCAAAATCTTTTCCGAATAGAGCGAGTTCCCATGAATCGGAGTAATCTTCAAGGGTAATTTTACCGAATTGTTTCCCTGTTTTGGTCATGGCAATCTTCGCGGAGGTTACCATGCCTGCTATTGTTGCATCCTTGCCGTTGATTGATGGTAAGTCGTTCATGTCGGTAAGGGTGGTGTTGCAAAAATTATCAATTTCGAGGCGATAGTCATCGAGTGGGTGAGCCGAAAGGTATATGCCAATGACCTCTTTTTCGCGATTTAGCTTTTCGAGTTTCGACCAATCTTCGATTTTTGGTATTTCAGGCTTTTGCAAGTCGAATCCTGCTGTTGTTGCACCAAAGAGCGATTGCTGATTATTGTTCTTTTCTGTCTGAACCTTTGATCCATAACGTGTTAGCAACTCAATAAGAGTTGAACCTTTTGCATCTTGAGCAAAATATTCGCTTCGCTTAATTGTTCCTAATCCATCGAATGCCCCAGCAACTGCAAGAGCCTCGAAATTCTTTTTGTTAACTGTTTGTAGGTTGACTTTTTCGGTGAAGTCAAATATATCCTTGAATTTCCCTTTTTCTTTTCGTACCTCAATGATATTCGCAACCGCATTTTCTCCAACTCCTTTAATAGCACCAAGACCAAAGCGGATATCTCCATTAGAGTTAACTGTGAATTTGTATGCACTTTCGTTTGCGTCAGGGCCAAGGACTTGCATTCCCATCCGTTTGCACTCATCCATAAAGATAGTTATCTTCTTGATATCAGAGATGTTACGGCTCAGAACTGCAGCCATAAACTCGCTTGGGAAGTTGGCCTTTAAATATGCAGTTTGATATGAAATATAGGCGTAGCAAGTTGAGTGCGATTTGTTGAATGCATATTGCGCAAATGCTTCCCAGTCACTCCAAATCTTATCAATTGCTTCCTGCTTATGTCCATTCTCAAGACAACCCTTTGTGAACTTTTCTTTTAACTCGTTCATCACCTTGATTTGCTTCTTACCCATTGCTTTTCGCAAACCATCGGCTTGACCTTTTGTAAAGCCAGCCAGTTTTTGAGAGAGAAGCATCACCTGTTCCTGATAAACTGTAATACCATAAGTGTCCATCAGGTACTCTTCCATTTCGGGGATATCGTACTCTATTTTTTCCTTACCATGCTTACGGTTGATGAAACTTGGGATGTACTCCATTGGCCCGGGACGGTAAAGGGCATTCATGGCGATCAAGTCCTCGAAACGGTTAGGTTGAAGCGCTCGAAGATGCTTTTTCATCCCAGGTGACTCGAACTGGAATAGTGCGGTTGTTTCGCCTTTTGAGTAAAGATTGAAAGTTTTCTTATCGTCGAGAGGAATTGCATCTATATCAACATCAATCCCCTTCGATTCCTTTATGAACTGTAATGCATCTTTTATTATAGATAAGGTCTTTAGCCCTAAAAAGTCCATTTTTAGCAAACCAATGTCCTCAACCTGTGAACCTTCATACTGAGTAACGAATAGGTCAGCATCTTTGGCTGTACTAAGTGGAACATACTCTTCCAAATCATCGCGACCAATAATTACTCCACAGGCGTGAACACCAGTTTGGCGGACGTTGCCTTCAAGCACTTCTGCGTATTTCAGCGTATCTCGGATTAGCTCATTCTCCGAATTACGAGCTTGTGCAAGTTCTGGAACTTCTTTATATGCAGCAGCAAGTGTTGTTCCGGGGCGCTCAGGGACAAGTTTTGCCAATTTATCAGAATCGGATAGGGGTAGTTTCTGTACGCGAGCTACATCACGGATGGCCATTTTTGCGGCCATTGTTCCAAAGGTGATGATTTGCGCAACGCGCTTACGCCCATACTTCTCAACTACATATTTTAGAACCAATTCTCTACCATCTTCGTCAAAGTCGATATCGATATCGGGCATCGATATACGTTCTGGATTGAGAAACCGCTCAAACAGAAGGTCGTACTTAATAGGGTCGATATCTGTAATTCTCAAGCAGTAAGCAACGGCTGAACCCGCAGCCGAACCACGGCCAGGTCCAACAGAAACGCCCATATCTCTAGCAGCCTTTATAAAATCCCAAACAATAAGGAAGTAGCCAGGATATCCCATTCGAGCTACTACTTCAAGTTCAAAATCTACTCGTTCTTTAACTGTATCAGAAAGATTTTCACCCCAACGTTTTTTTGCACCTTCGTATGTAAGATATCGTAAATAGTCGTTATCATCCTTAAACCCATCGGGGAGAGGGAAGTAAGGCATGATAGGTAGGTTGCTAAGGCTGTAAATCTCAACTTTTTTGGCAATCTCAGCGGTGTTATGGACAGCCTCGGGATAATGTGCAAAGTTATCAAGCATCTCTTCTTCGCTCTTGATATACTCCTGCATGGTGTATCTTAAGCGATCAGGATCATCTAGATCCTTGCCAGTACTAAGACAGATGAGCCTATCGTGCGCTTGTGCATCCTCGGCATTGATGAAATGCGCATCGTTAGTAGCGATGCATTTTGTGCCTGTTTTTTTTGATAATTCGATGAGTGCAGCATTAACTTTCTGCTGATTCTCATAAACCTCTTGGTCTATTCGGTAATCACCCGATGAGTGTAGAGTTAGCTCAAGGTAAAAATCGTCCCCAAAAATTTCTTTGAATTCGTATACCAATTGTTCAGCAAGTTCAAGATTCCCCGACATGATTGCCTGAGGAATTTCGCCACCAAGGCAAGCACTGCTTGCAATAATCCCTTTGCTGTATTTGCGAAGTAATTCTTTATCCATACGGGGTTTGTAATAAAACCCCTCCGTCCAGCTATATGAAACTAGTTTGACAAGATTATGGTACCCCTCAAGGTTTTTAGCAAGAAGAATTAGATGGTAACCCCCACGATCGTCCTTATCAGTACGGTCAAAGCGACTATTCTTAGCAATATATGCTTCGCAACCAACGATTGGTTTAAAAAGTTTTTCGTTTTCGTCTTGTAATTGTTTGCTTAATTCTGCATGTTTCTCAGGGTTTGTGGTCTGATCAATAGCATCAAGTTCGCATTTAATACGCTTTATTTCGCTATAAATTGGCTCGTTCTTTTTAGCAACTGTATTGATAAACTCCTTTACCCCAAACATGTTACCATGGTCGGTAATAGCAATGGCTTTCATGTTAAGGGCTTTAGCCCTATCGACTAATACCTTAATATTCGAAGCGCCATCAAGAATGGAGTATTGAGTGTGAACATGTAAATGAACGAAACCGCCCATGATTTTGATATATAACTATTTATGATGATTAATGTGTTGACAAATTATCAACTTCAAAGGTAGTTCATAATAGCCTTTTCAAAGCGCATGTTGATAACTATTGGATAAAATAGAGTTTGATAAATAATTACGATTTTATTGGTTGGGTTGACTATTATTTAGAATCGTTGTAAATTTCGAATATTTTTAATTTAACTTGATATGAGAATAGCAGTATTATCAGATATTCACGGTAACTATTGGGCTTTAACCAAAGTTCTTAAAGATATTGAGCGTCGTAAACCTGATATTATTATAAATTTAGGAGATAATCTGTATGGGCCATTAAAGCCAAAGCAAACTTACGAAATGCTTAAATCTTACGATATCTTGTCAATCTCAGGAAATCAGGACAGAAATATCGTAGAGAATCATGCAAGTGAAGATGTTCATTATACGCTTAAATATGTTGTAAGCGATATCAACGATGAGATATTATCGTGGCTAGGTGCTTTGCCAAAAACAAAAACTGTTGAGTCAGATGTTTTTATTTGCCATGGAACACCTGCATATGATACAACCTATATGCTGGAGGCGTTAAAAGATGGTTTTAAGACCGTTAATGATGATTCTGTTATCGATGGGTATTTAAAGGATGTAGCCCAACGATTTGTTTTTTGTGGTCATAGCCATACCCATCGAGTTGTGCAAACGCCAAAGCATGTTGTTATTAACCCTGGTAGTATTGGTTTACCTGCATATGATGATGAGCATCCAATTTATCATAAAACAGAGAGTTTTAATCCATTTACACAGTATAATATAGTTGAGATACATAGTTCTGAATTCATTATCGATCAAATTAATTTGCCTTATGAGCACGAAAAGGCTGCTGCATGTGCGTCGCAGAATAACAGATTGGATTGGGCTAAATGGCTGATGGGTGGTAAAGTATAAACCACTATACCTCTTGTTTTGATTACAACCTTGGTTTTGGTGGCCTTGTGCTTTTATGTTTTGGTCCATGCTTTGGGTTTCGTTTCGATGGGCCACCCAAATTAACTTTAGTATTTTTTTTCTTTTTTTCATGAAAGGCCAAGTCCTGTTTCGGTTTTTTCTTATCCTGTTTTAAATAGTCAATGTCGAAAAGCCTAGTTGGGCGTTCCTCTTCTGAGAAAACATTTGAGATCTTTACTTCATTTGGCAAATCTACTATTGAAATCTGCCTGTTCATGAGCTCTTCAATTGCCATTTGGTATTCTTGCTCCTTCTCGTTAATGAAACTGATGGCAATTCCATCCTTGTCGGCACGACCAGTACGCCCAATACGGTGGATGTAATCGGCTGCAACTTCGGGGATGTCGAAGTTGATAACGTGCGAAACATCGCTGATATCAAGTCCGCGAGCAATAATATCGGTGGCAATAAGCANNGTTTGCTCTGGGAATTTGATTACCATTTGCTCGAACAATCTATCCGCCAATTTCTTGGTGCTTACAAAAACCAGAACCTTGTTTAGTTCACTATCCGTTTTAAGTAGATGTTCAAGTAAATCGGCCTTTGTAACAAAGTTGGGAACGAAATATGCTTGTTGGGTTATCTTTTCGATTGGCGTTCCATGTGCAGCAATCTCAATCATTATTGGATCTTTGAAGAACTCTTGAATTAGCTCCTGAACTTCAGGGGTTAATGTTGCCGAAAACATTAAGTTTTGACGCT
>DQHR01000135.1 GCA_003531155.1 Bacteroidales bacterium
TTCGATGGTTGTGCCTTCTACCTCCGAAAAGAGGTTTGATAGGTAATTATAGTCGTGATGCAGTTGACTACTTAACACATCCGAAAGGTTGGTCCTAGTGCTATTGTCTTGATAGTGCACAATATCAATAATAATATTTTTTATCTGCTCGATAATTCTGCTTTTTTTGTCGTCGATAAGCTCAAAACCCACTTGGGNNCGTCAACTTTCTTTTTTTTAGCTTGCAGAGAATGATCGGGCATTATGAAACGTTGGAGATTTCGGAGCTGCGAAATTATCAACCGTTACTACCGTTGCTAGCGAACTTTGAACTTTCAATTTACTCTGGAACCCTCATGGTGTAAACACTGTGTTACAAACAATGTTTTTTATTACTTTTTTATTTTGTAACATAATTCTACCATCCCGTTTTTATAGGCTTTTGTGTCTTTTAAGTATAATATTTGCTCTTGTCCTATGTGGTCGAAGAATGGTAACCCGTCACCCAAAATAATTGGCAAAATACTTATTCGTATTTCATCTACTAATTTCAGTCGAATAAAGTCTCTTGTCAGCATAGAGCCTCCCACAACCCATACGTTTTCATACTTGGGTTTCAGTCGCTCGCTTACGAATTTGTTTAGGTCACCTGAATAGAATTCAATGTTCTGGCTGTAACTTTGTAGGCTCCGATTAGTTAATACAATTGTTGGCTTGTCTCCATATGCCCAACCATAAACTTTTGAAAACTCCAAAGCGAGTTCATATGTCTTTGAGCCCATTACGTAACAGTCTATGGCTTTTAGAAATCCTTCTGGGTCTTCGACAGCAACTCCTTTCTCGTAGTGGCTCGAAGTTTCAAACCATGAAACACTATTATCCTGCTTGGCTATAATTCCATCAAGACTTGAAACCATATGTGTCGTCAATTTAAATTTGTCTGTTATCATTTCTTGATGCCTTTTTGAGTGGGTACATTCAAGGTGCTAACGCCAACTGCTAAATTGTCGGCTAGGATNNAAATGTAGAAAAAAAACTTGCCGAATGGCAAGCCTGCCCGGCTGGAATTTAGCAGCTGTTGTGCTGCTTGTTTTTATTTGTCGTAGTGATATCTACAACTATAAATCAAGATTTCTTGATCAATGACTTGATAAACTAGTCGATGTTCTCGGTCAATACGTCTAGACCAAAAACCAGCCAAATCATATTTTAAAGGTTCTGGTTTCCCAATACCCTCATGTGGGTGTCTTTGAATGTCTTTTATTAACTCATTTATCTTTCTGAGCATTTGCTTGTCCTCAGTTTGCCAAGATGTATATTCTTCCCAAGAGTTCTTGGAAAATGTAATTCGCATCATTCTTCAATAAGCTTGTTTCGAACTACTTTCCCTTCCTTCATTTGTTTTATTGACTCATAAAGCCTATCTGCATTTGCTTTTGAGTTCAACAAGTGAAGCGTCTCCATGATAGAGTTGTATTCATCTAACGACATCATAACTGCACCTTTACCAACCCCTCTCTTAATAATCAGCGTTTCATTGTTGTTCTCAACATTGTCTAAGAATTTTTTGAGACCAATTCTGAACTCTGTAAAATTTGCGGCCATCATAATCAATAGTCTTTAAGTTATTTATTCGGTACAAATATAAGTACTTAAATAGTAACCTGCAAGAAAGTCGTTCGTTTTCTTCAAAAAAACATGAAGCATAACGCCTGCTGTTATATTGTCGTCCAGGATAAAACGGAGTCTTTGTCCCCGGACAAAACCATATAAATGTAGAAAAAAAACTTGCCGAACGACAAGTCTACCTAGCTGAAATTTACCACGTTTATAGGCAGGCATTCGTTGTCATCAAGTTGTTTCGTCATTCTCTATTGTCGTTTAAGTGTCATTTTAAGAAAGAGAAAACCAATTGCACCTGCTATAATTGACGAGATAATAATTGCAATTTTTGAATTGTTTATGATATCAGCATTATCAAAAGCAAGAAGGGTAATAAAGATTGACATTGTAAAACCAATACCTCCTAAAAAGCCTGCACCAATTATATTTTTCCATTTCAAATCTGTCGGTAAAGCACAAAGTCCCAAACCAACACCGACAAATGAAAAGAGCCAAATACCCAAAGGCTTCCCGATTACAAGTCCTAAAATAATCCCTAAACTGTTTGTTTGCCCTAAACCACTTTGCCAACTGCTGCCAACCGCAATGCAAGTATTGGCTATTGCAAATAATGGCAGAATAAAAAAAGCAACTGGTTTGTGTAAGAGATGTTGAAGAATATATGAAGGTGATTTTTCTCCGTCGTTGCCAAATGGAATTGCAAATGCTAATAAAACACCTGCTATTGTAGCGTGAACTCCTGAATGCAACATGAAATACCACATTACTACTCCTCCTATTAAATAAGGAATTAAATTGTGAACTTTCAGCCTGTTTAGAAATAGTAGAAAAACGAATACGCCTAATGCAATAAATAAATTTACAAATGCAATTGATGTAGTATAGAAAATTGCAATAATTATAATTGCCCCCAAGTCGTCTATTATTGCAAAAGCTGTCAAGAATATTTTTAGAGAGGTCGGAACACGATTACCTAAAAGAGATAGAATTCCAATAGCAAAAGCAATGTCTGTCGCCATTGGAATACCTGCACCTGCTTGAGTGTCTGTCCCGAAGTTGAGCAATAAAAATAGACCTGCAGGGACAAGCATTCCTCCTATTGCACCAAAAATTGGTAATGAAGCATTTTTTATGTCAGAAAGTTCTCCA
The DNA here is from genome assembly GCA_003531155.1 of Bacteroidales bacterium. Lineage (GTDB taxonomy): Bacteria > Bacteroidota > Bacteroidia > Bacteroidales > Tenuifilaceae > UBA8529. Next base: position 2,752 of record DQHR01000135.1, read on the forward strand.
TGATAAATTTCTCGTTCCAACTCTAACCCGATGAGTAGAAAAAAGATGGTCATTAGTCCGTCATTAATCCAATGAACAATACTGTGTCCTCCCAAGTCAAAATGCCAAAAATTAATATAATCTATCTGCCAAGCAGAATTTGCAAGACCAAGCGAAAGAACTGTCACAAAAACTAAAATTAATCCACCTGTTTTTTCGCTGAAAAAAAATTCTTTGTATAGTCTTGTTAAAATCATCGTATTAATCTGTCAGTCTCGTTTTTTATGCTTGTCTATAACGCCTGCTGCTAATATAAGAAAAATCCCGCAAGGGGGGACTGCCAGGCTCGAATTTAGCAGCTGTTGTGTGCTGCGCATTATTGTTTTCCAGTCCTAATCGTCACCCAATTTTTATTAATCATGTATTTTACAAATTCGGTTTCCCCTTTTTCCTTTATCATCTCAATCCCTAATCTCCGATTTGTCCGTGTAATAAATTGTCCAAATCTTATCATAAATGGGTTATATATTTTACAATCCTTAACTGATTCAACTTTATTACAGTTTGCGCATGAATTAAATCCATTCTCAATGCAGCATGGTCTTACCTGACAGGATTTGTATCCAACGGCACATTTTGGAGTATCGCCTTTGCAACCTTCACATTGTCCTTTTGTATATTTTGGACATGCACCACAGTAAAATCCACAATAGGAAATCATATTAATATTTACTTGCTCCATTGTTACTATTTTTTTGTTTTTTGAAATTTTGCTTTACTGTCCTTATTCATTTTTTCTGTCGCATAATGAATTATTTTCCGTCCACATTTATCTTTCCATTTTAAAAGGAATCCTTCTGCTATCTCAGGCTGTTTTTTCCAAATTTCTCTTAGAAGTGTACCTAACCCTTTTTGAACATCTTCTTCTTTATCTTCCATTAATTTCTCAATCACAGATAAAATAGGTTCAGGATCATGTCCTTTTTTTATTGCTTCATAAAAAGTTACCGGGACTGCTCTCCTTTTCCATTTAGATTCAGATTTTGTCCAATTTATAAAACCCTTAGGTTCAATAATTTTGTTGTAAATAAACTCAGGTAAAACCAACATACACAATACGTCAGTAGTTGCCCAGTTTTGAATTCCATTTTCCAACCACTTCCCAACTCTATCAAATGTTTCAATTGAAAATTCATCTTTTTTTGATGCTATAAACTGGGTAGCAAAACTTGATTCTTCTAATTTACCGGTAGCAATTAGCAAATCGCCCAGGTTTAAGTAATCATTAATAGTCATTTCATTTTTCCATGAAACTAACCATTTGGTTTTTTGCGATTCGAAAATTTTCGAATCAATGCCATATCCATTATACCCTTCTTTAAAGTATCTTGAATATTTTTTAATAATCGAATCGTCTG
>DQHR01000197.1 GCA_003531155.1 Bacteroidales bacterium
TGAAATCGCCAAATTGAGCTTCCCATATAGTAAGCGCATTAGGTTGTGTAATTGAGTATCCGTACTCAAAACCCATTACACCGTATTCTGATAAGAGGCTATTGTATACATTAAACGGGGCTTGATTTTCTGAGAGATGATTTAGAGGATAGTATTTTTCTTCGCTATTCTCAACATTATAGGCTGAGTGACGATGCGAGAACGTTCCACGTTCTGAGTCTTGTCCGCTTAATCGAACAGGATTACCTTCAGTAAGCAGTGTGCTATAAGCAAGTAATTCGGCCATAGCCCAATCTACTTGGTTACTATTTATCATTCTAATCCGATCTTCAACAAGTTTTATTAGTTTTTTAAAGAATGGTTTATCAGCAGGGAGCGTGTTTATCCGTTTTATTAAATCAACAAGTATTTCCTTTTTTATTCCAGTTTTTGGGGAATCTTCGAAATCATCAGACTTTGAATATCTCAAACCTTTCCAAGAGTCAGCCATGAATCGTTGTACCTTAACCTTGTTGCTCTCTTTTGCATGTTGAAGTTTTGAATCGAGAAGGAGTTCAAAATCCTGCTCAAGTTGTTTTACATTTTCTCTAGTAATAATCCCTTGTTCAACAAGTAGTTTAGAGTAAATATCACGAACATTGGGGTGATTAGCAATTATCTCGTAAAGGGTTGGTTGTGTAAAACGAGGTTCATCTCCTTCGTTATGTCCATATCTCCTGTAACAAAGCAAATCAATGAATACATCGGTATGGAACTTTTGGCGGTATTCAACAGCAATCTTTATAGTATGAATCAACGCTTCGGGATCGTCCCCATTAACATGGAAAACTGGCGATAGGGTAACCTTTGCAATATCTGTGCTATATGTACTACTTCTTGCATCGAGGTAATTGGTCGTAAATCCAACCTGATTATTAATTACGATATGGATAGTTCCACCTGTTTTATACCCTTCAAGTTGAGACATTTGAATTGTTTCGTAGACTACTCCCTGAGCTGCTACAGCCGCATCGCCATGTATAACAATTGGTGCGAGTTTGTTATTATCACTATTGTAAGCGTTATCAATTCTTGCGCGAGCAATCCCCTGAACAACAGGAGCAACAGTTTCGAGGTGCGATGGGTTGGGTACAAGGCTGATCTTAACCTCATGCCCATTATCTGTATTGATTGTATTATTGAAGCTTAGGTGGTATTTAACATCGCCAAGGGCAATATCCCCATCGTATTTTTCGCCTAAAAACTCGCTAAAAATATCCTCATATGGCTTACCCATAATATTCGATAGCACGTTGAGCCTACCACGGTGGGCCATTCCTACTACAAACTCTTCGATGCCAAGCGAGGCTCCATGTTCAATAACTGAATCGAGTGCGGGTACTAACGATTCTGCGCCTTCAAGCGAGAAGCGCTTTTGTCCTACAAATTTTTTATGAATAAATTGCTCAAATCCAACGGCTAATTTCAGGTGATGAAGAATATGTTTTTTCTGATCATTTGTGAAATTGGTTTTATTTCTTGTTGTTTCAATCTTACTTTCAAGCCAATTCACAATTTCGGGGTTTCTGATGTACATAAATTCAACACCAATACTATGGCAGTATGTATCTTCCAAAAAACTAATAATATCTTTTAGGGTTGCATTCCCTATTCCAATACTCCTTCCCGCTTGAAAAACAGTATTTAAATCCTTGTCCGATAGTCCAAAATTCTCAATGTCAAGATTTGGTGAGTGTTTTCGCCTTGCTCTAACGGGGTTTGTCTTAGTAAATAGGTGTCCTCGTTTACGATACCCATCAATAAGGCTCAATACTTTGAATTCTGTATCGATGTGTTCGCCTCCGTTTTGATTGTAGTTTGAGCGAGCAAGTTCAAATCCTTCGAAAAACCTTTGCCATTCTGTTGATACGGATTGTGGATTTGATTTCCAATCGTTAAACAGAGCCTCAATGGCTTGTGAATCTATATTGCTTAGGAATTTATTCATGTTTACTCCTTATATTTTGCCTAATTGTTCAATGGTTTACTACAAAACAACTTTTGAGGTAAAATGTTGAACAAAATATAATGTAGAATAGTGATAAATGAAAAACGCCCGTTATATCGGGCGTTTACATTGTTTAAATAGTATTTTTTATCTAATTATTTTCTCAATATCTTCAATCTCTTTAGGAATTGATTCTGATAAATTTCTATTTCCATTTTCGGTAATAAGGATATCATCCTCAATCCTAACGCCAATATTGATGTACTTTTTATAAATTTCTCCAACCTTTCGTGCAAATTGCTTAAACTCCTCTTCGGAAACTTTACCTTTTAGCCTTTCGGGGATTGACTTAATCATGTCTTCTGGAAAATATAAACCGGGCTCCATGGTGTAAACCATTCCTGTTGCATATTTCCTTTCTGGTAGACTTTTAAAGTAGTAGTAAATATCATGAACATCGAGCCCAATGCCATGCGAGAATCCATGTTGAATATAGAATTCTCTCTGCCAATTAGATGTAGAATCAGTCATTAACCCAAGTTCATAAAGACCTTTTGCAAGCTCATCCTTAACTTTTTTCTCAACATAATCATGCGTTGCATTTGTCAACATCTTGCTAATTCCAACTTTTTGTGCTTTAAGAACAACATTGTATATCAGTTTCTGCTCCTTTGTAAACTTGCCGTCAACAGGAAAGGTTCGGCTTATATCTGAGGTGTAATTTTTGTAAAATATTCCTAAATCAAAAACAATGGTTTCTTTTGCTTTTACTAGCCTTTCGGTATAATCGAAGTGAACATTGGTAGAATTTGGACCTGATGCAATTTGGTAAAATGAGGTTTTAACCCCATGTTTTATTGCCTGATATTCAATTTGAGCATAAATATCAACCTCTCTATTACCCGTTTTGCTCTGTTTAAAAGCCTCGTTCAATGCAATCCCTGTAAGATTGATTGCTTTTTCAATCAGTACAACCTCTTCGTTCGATTTTAGTAATCGCATGTTGTATATGATGGGGTTGATATTTGAGATATAATTTATACTCCTGAAAATATTATTGTTACCAAGTATTTCGGTAAATTCTTGCATTCTGTTTATGGGGATGTACAGTTTAGAGCATTTTTTAAGGAACTCGTTAATATTATTTAAAGGCTGTGTTTCAATAGAACAATTTACTGGAATATCATTTTTGGCATTTTCGCTAATAAAAAGGATCTCCTTTTCATCATTTGGATTGAGGGCCAATATGGCTCCTGGAGCATTGAATCCAGTTAAATAAAGGAAGTTTTTATCACTACCCCAGCTGTTCAAATCTTTAGTGGCAGGAATAAGGATAATCCCATCATTAATGCTTTGCATTAATTTTTGGCGGTTTAGAGTATATAAATCGTCGGATGCTTTGGAACTAAAAATCGATAATGCAATAAATAGTAGGAGTAAGGAAATCTTTTTCATAGTCAGGTTGAGTTGATGGTTAATTGTTAGATTGACTAGTTATTCGTTAGTTTAATAATTGAATGAATTAAAAAAGCAGGAATATTCCTGCTTTTTCTTATCTAGATTTTAAAGTTTACTCATCAACCTGACCATCAAATAAGGCTAAGCCTCCTGTTGATGTTTCACGATATAGGCTGGGCAGATCTTTACCTGTACGCTTCATGGTTTCTACAACTTTATCAAAGCTGATTCGATGGCGACCATCCGAAAGAATTGCAAATACATGATGATTTAATGCACGAGCTGCTGCAAAAGCATTACGCTCAATGCAAGGAATTTGAACCAAGCCAGCTACAGGATCGCAGGTTAAGCCAAGGTGATGCTCAAGCCCCATTTCCGCGGAATACTCAATTTGGAAAATGGTTCCTCCGTAAAGTTGGGTTGTAGCAGCAGAGGCCATAGCGCACGCTACGCCAATCTCTCCCTGGCATCCCACTTCAGCTCCAGATATCGATGCATTTTTCTTAACAACGTTTCCAATCAAGCCTGCAGTAGCTAAGGCCTTAAGTATTTTTGAATCAGCAAAACCATGCTCAATGTGCTGATAGTAGAGAACTGCTGGCATTACACCGCATGAACCACATGTAGGGGCGGTAACAATCTTTCCACCAGATGCATTCTCCTCACTTACTGCCAACGCATAAGAGAAAAGCAACGCACGTTTACGAAGAGAGCCAGTAAAATTTGATGATCTGACGTGGTAACTCGATGCTTTGCGTTGTAGGTTAAGTATTCCAGGCATTACACCTTCGTTCTCAAGGCCACGATGAATGGCTTCCTTCATGGCTTTCCATACCTCATTTAAATAATCGAATATATCCTTATCATCAAATTCCTGTACAAATTCCCAATAGGAGCGACCATGCTTGTTGCACCATTTAATGATATCGTTCAGATTGGTAAAAGGATAAACCTCTACGCTTTCAGTTTTGGTGTTATCGTCAACTACTGCTCCTCCGCCAATGCTGTAGGCTGTCCAATCGCCAATCAGAGTTGATTTCTCATCAAAAGCTTCAAATTTAACACCATTGGGATGACGAGGTAGAACGATTTCAGGTTTCCATACAATTTGTAGATCTAACCCTTTAAAAACCTCATTTATAGCCTTATCTGTTAGGTGTCCTTTACCTGTAGCGGCAAGACTTCCATAAAGAGTCACTTTGTATTTTGATGCATTGCCAAATTTTCCTAAAAAGGTTTCGGCTGCTGAACGGGGACCCATGGTATGGCTGCTCGAAGGCCCATAACCAATGCGGTAAATATTACGAATGCTTTCCATTGTTTGATTTTAAAATAAGCCGCAAAGATAAGTGATAAAAGAAAGCGTTAGGGTCTTTCAATAGAGTTTATATCTTCATAGTCTTCTCTTTTAGCCAATCCTTGTGTTTCTTATCAAGATGAGGCGACAACCTATCAAAAACCATTTTATGATAGCTGTTTAGCCATTCTTTCTCATCTGTCAAGAGCATATCAACTTTTATCGGTTTTATGTCTATGGGGCAAAGCGTAAGAGTTTCAAATTTTAGGAACTTTCCAAACTCATTCTCAGTATCTCCTGTACAGGCAATTAGGTTTTCCGTTCTTATCCCATGTTTACCTTGGCGGTAAAGCCCAGGCTCGTTCGAGAGAACCTCACCAACTTCAATTGGCAAGTGGTTATCGGGGCGAATCTGCATTGGTCCTTCGTGAACGTTCATAAAGCTGCCAACGCCATGACCTGTTCCGTGTCCGTAGTTGATATTTAATTTCCACATGGCCATTCGAGCAAGCGTATCGAGCTGTGAACCCCTTGTACCAACAGGGAATTTTATCATTGATATTTGAATCATTCCTTTTAGCACTAGTGTGAAATCAATTTTTTCCTCTTCGGTTGGCTCGCTAAGATGTATTGTACGAGTAATATCTGTCGTTCCATTTCTGTATTGCCCTCCCGAATCAATTAGTAAAAATCCTTTGGGCTTTATTTCGTATTCCGATTCTTTTGTTGTGCTGTAATGAACAATTGCTCCATGATCTGCATAGCCTACAATGGAATTGAACGATTCGCTTACAAATTCATTTCGTTTGCCCCTAAAATCGGCAAGCTTATCGGCAATTGATGTTTCTGTAATCTTTTCCTTCCCTAAGTTATTTTCAAGCCAAAAGAAGAACTCAGCTAATGCAACTCCATCTTGAACCATTGCATTTCTGAATCCTTCGAGTTCAACGCTATTCTTGTGAGCTTTAAGCTCAGTCGCTATGCCTGTTGATTCAACTATTTTGACTTTTTTGGGAATAGAAGTGTAAAGTTTATAATTGGTTCGTGCTGGGTCAATAAGAATTGAATCACTGTTGGCTAGTTTTCTAAGTTGTTTCTCAATCTTATTATATGGTTTAATGGTGATACCTTGCTCGTTGAGGCTGTTTGCAATATTTTCGGTTAGCTTATTTAGCTCGATAAATAATATTGCTTGATTTTCATCGATAAAGCCATAGCTTAATACTACGGGGTTATAGTTAATGTCGTTACCTCTGATATTAAAAACCCAGTTTACCTCATCTAAAGCGCACATTAAGTAAGAATTTACGCCTTTTGATTTCATCAAAGATCTTATTTCCGCTAGTTTTTCATTTATGCTTTTTCCGGCATATTTAAGTTCTTGAATAAACGCTTTATTTTTAGGAAGATTAGGTCTTTTCTCCCATATCGGTTTGATTAAATCAACGTTAGGTTTGCAATTTATTTCAGATTTGTAAAGCTGTTCGATAATATTTTTTGCAAGCGATACCTGAAAAACATTTCCATCAAAACCAACAACATCAGTTTTGTCTAGCTGTGTATTAAGCCAGTTAGCAAGAGTAGGAGTTTCTGGTAAACCTTGCTTGCATAGTTCAATCTCAGTATTCGCTAGTTCGTTCTCGGCTTGAAGGAAATAGCGAGAATCAGTCCAAAGCGCTGCTTTGGTTTGAGTTATTGCAAAAGTTCCTGAAGAACCTGTAAACCCTGAAATCCAACTTCGCGATTTCCAATAATCGGGTAAATACTCGCTGATGTGGGGATCACTACTTGGAACAATGTATAAGTCAATGCCATTTTTTTTCATCAAATCTCTCAATCTCTTGAGTTTATCAGATGTTTTCATTTTTACGAGGTTTGTAATTCATTACAAATATAGTCTTAATCTCATTTCGAGTATTATTAAGTTAATTTAAAGAAATCAAGGTTTATCACCGTTCCAATTAGGTTAACTATTTTTTAGGTAAAATCTTTAAAAATGATATAACCAAAAGGGTGTTAATTTCGTTTTATGGATTAAATTTGCTTTAATAATTCCAAGTTTTTTTACAAAAAGTATTAGTATGAAGAGCATTCAGGTATCAAAAAATAGGGTTAAGGAATATTTAGCTGAGAAATTGGCGAAAAATGTACTTCAATCCGAAATTAGTGATTTAGTTCTTGTTCTTCGTTTTAACGCTTTGGGTGGGTTTGAGTTTTTATCCGATGAAGATCTTTTCGAAAACCTAATTGTTGCTATTCCTGAGCTAGATTTACTTCAATTGTCAAAAAGTGATGATAACTACCTGTATCTTGGAGTTAAGCCTCAAAATAAAGATGATGAAGATGATATTATAATCGATATTCAAAAAATTCTTCATATCGTATTCTAGTACCTTCAAGGGTTTTATATTTCTAGTTTTAACATCTCTCGCACTTTATTATTATTGCTTGTATATTTGTGCATTCTAATATTCTTATATGAACAATTTTGACTTTTACAATCCAGTAAAAATCCTCTTTGGCGAGGGTAAAATCAACCAATTAGCTAGCGAAATACCTCAAAACTCTGTAATTCTGGTTACTTATGGAGGGGGCAGTATTAAATCAAATGGTGTTTACGAGCAGGTTATGAGTTCGCTCTCAAGTTTTAAGGTTTTTGAGTTTGGGGGGATTGAGCCAAACCCTCGTTACGAAACCCTTATGAAAGCGGTAGACATTATTAAAGCAAATAATGTGAATTTCTTACTTGCTGTTGGAGGTGGCTCTGTGCTCGATGGAACAAAGTTTATTGCTGCAGCAGCAAAGTTTAAAGGTGAAGCTTGGGATATTTTACGAAAAGGAGCAAAGATTGAAGAAGGTTTACCCCTAGGAACAATTCTGACTTTACCAGCAACTGGCTCCGAAATGAATTCGGGAGGGGTTATTACAATTGGAACCACCAAAGAAAAATTAGTTTTTGGCAGTTCTCATCTTTTCCCAAAGTTCTCGATTCTCGATCCAACTGTAACATATTCGTTGCCAAAGAATCAACTTGCAAATGGTATTGTAGATGCTTTTGTGCATACTACCGAACAATACTTAACTTATCCATCAAATTCACCAATTCAAGATAGGTATGCCGAAAGCATACTTAAAACACTAATTGAGATAGCCCCACAGGTGTTAAATAGTCCAGATGATTATCAGGCACGTGCAAATTTTATGTGGAGTTGTACTATGGCCTTGAATGGTTTAATTGGAGCAGGAGTTCCAACTGACTGGGCAACCCATATGATTGGGCACGAGTTAACAGCATTTTTCGGACTCGATCATGGTGTTACGCTTGCCATTGTTCTGCCTTCATTACTTCGTGAGATGAAAGATGATAAGCGAGAAAAACTTCTTCAGTATGGCAAAAACGTTTGGGGAATCGAAACTGGTACTGAAGATAATCGTATAGATGAAGCAATAATTAGAACAGTCTCATTTTTTAACTCACTTGGTGTAAAAACAAAACTTTCTGCACACGGAATCAATGGCAGTCAGCTTGCACCTATTTTCGAACGTTTTCAAGCCCGTCAGTGGAAGCTTGGTGAACGTAAGAATATTACACCAAATCGAATCGAGATTATTCTGAAAAGCGCACTGTAATAAACTATTCAATAGAAAAGAAGAAGGCGGCTATAAGCCGCCTTCTTCTTTTGGTTTAGTTTTTAATGGGTTAATACTTCCTGAAATAAACTTGAAAATCTTTCAGGTTAAAATTCTTCGAAAACCCTTCGTCGAGGCTAAAAACCCTATAGTACGAAGCGTTGTCTTTGACCGGTGGGATGTAATCGAACTCATAATAGCTGTTAAGCTTAAACTCATGACTACTCTCACACGATTCAGGCGTTTTAACACATTTACATTTATTCATAGGTTTGTTTTAGGGTACTAATCAAAAATCTTTGCCCACTCCTTAAAGTTGCGTTTTTTCCAATCTCCTTTGTGGTACAAATAGCTTGCAATAAGGGGTAGTACGCTAGTTGCTTCGGCGTAAACCATTTGTTCGTAGGTGGTGTCTACCTTACCCCATGATGAAGCTTCTTTAAGGGTAGAGCTAGAGCATGCACCATCGCGAACATCAGCAACGGTAATCTGAACAGCATATTTATGCATTGGAACATCATATCCTAATATCTCAGCGCAAACAACGGTATCCTGTGTGAAGTTCTTTGGAACACCGCCACCAATCATAAATAGACCAGTAACATTTGCTTTAATCTTAATCATAGTTAGCTCGCGAAAATCTTTAACTGAATCGATAGACACGTGAGCATTTGGGTTCTCTACTTGGTGAACAACCAATCCAAAACCAGCGCTGCTATCGCTGAATGCTGGGCAGAAGATTGGAACATTGTGCTCGTAGCAAACTTGAATTAAAGAATCCTTTTTAACAGAATGCTTAACTAGGTATTTTCCCATCTCCTTAATAAATTCGCGAGAGCTGTATGCACCTGGTTTCATTCCATCAGCAATTGTCTTGATAGTACCATCACAGTTCTGAAGCTCCTCTTCATCGATGAATGTATCGTAGATTCTGTCGATATATAAATCGCGTAGGTGATTATCGTCAATGGTTTGGCTGCCTTTGTAATGCTTGAAGCCAAGGGCTTCAAAAAAGTCCATATCAACTATCGATGCACCAGTAGCAACAACACAGTCAATCATTTTATTCTTTACCATTTCAACGTAAACCTGCATACAACCACCAGCACTGGTACTACCTGCAAGGGTAAGAATGTTGGAACACTCGGTATCATTGATCATGCGGTCAAAGATATCAGCTGCAACAGCAGTATCTCTCGATGTGAATGACATCTCGCGCATAGAATTGATAATAGGTGTAGCATCAAATGATTTAATATCAATGTGCTTAATGGTATCCTTTAGAAGGTCTTTTTTCTCCATTTTTAAAAATTTAATTGGTGCAAAAGTAGTTAAATTGTTTCGATTATTTATTTTACCAAGTTACCGAACTTATACGAGAGTATCTTGTAAATAAGTTTCGTTGCAAGGAAATCTGATGATTTTTCGTTCTTATTTGGGCAAAGTTCAACCACATCAAACCCTACTAAATTCTTTCGTTCGATAAGTTTTTTTAGAAATTTTAGTGTTGGATACCATTGTAGTCCACCTGGTTCAGGAGTTCCGGTCGATGGCATAATAGATGGATCAAATCCATCTAGATCAATAGTTAAGTACACGTTATCGGTAAGTAAATCTATTGCTTTATCTATCCACTTCTCGTTATCTACGATATCTTGTGCCCAGAAAACACGCTTAGGGTCAAGATTTTTCTTTTCTCCTACATCCATGCTGCGAATACCAACCTGTACAATAGGGCAAATCTCTTTGGCGCGAGCCATAATGCAGGCATGGTTATTCTTGCTTCCCTCGTAGTTATCGCGTAGGTCAGTGTGAGCGTCAATTTGGATTACACTCATATTCTTGAACTTTTTAGCATGTGCCTGAATAACTCCAATGCTTATAGAGTGCTCACCACCAAGGGTAATCAAAAATTTGTCTTTATTAAGTAACGCTTCCGATTTCTTTCTAACAGCCTCAACCATTGCCTCGGGAGTTTTGTTAACTCTAACTGCTGGGGCAGTATAAATGCCAATTTTGTAAACCTCGGTGTCGGTTTCGATATCGTAAAGTTCCATGTTGGCTGATGCTTCAAGTAATGCTTCAGGCCCCTTATCTGCACCCTTTATCCATGTGCTTGTTCCATCGTAAGGAACAGGTAGAATTGCAACCTTAGCAGTTGTTTCTGCTGTATATTTTTTTGGTAAATCGCCGTAGCTATACATTCTTGTTTGTTTTGAGTTTGTAAATATAAATGAGGTGAATTGTAGATGTGTTGATTTATAGATATTTACATCGCTAAACTTCACCCCAGATTTTGCTGCAAGTATAGAAAAAAAATAGGTTTTTTCATAACCTACCGAGCAATCAAACAGCAATTTGTTATAAATGTTTAGATTGTTAGAGAGAGGAGTAATGAATCAGATGCTCACATTAAAATGTGAAGAGTTACTATAAGTTAGTTTAAATACAGAATAGACAAAAGGGTTAAAACTTCAAGCCCAAGAAGAACTCAACATAGCCTGAAAATGTATAGAATCTTACACTACTGCTCGATTCCATTGGGGAGGTGCTATCCATAGATGTATTCATACCAGTGTATAATCTTTTGCCATTATAGCCCATACCAATCTTAAAATTTATTTTACCAAAAACGTCTAATCCTTGTTTCCTATTTGTAAGATATTGATTTTCACTTTGGGATAAGCCGAAACCAACCAGAATAGTTTCTGAAACATAAAAATTATGAAATGGTAAAATTCCTGCAACGCCAACTCCAGCTGTAAAGAAGTTGTAGATCCCACCTCTATAATTGTAATCATCATCGTAATAGCTCGCTTCATTCGAAGGGATAAGGTTTTTGTTACTATTAATTCTAAGTTGATTTAATGAACCCATCATTATGACAGACCAATTCCACTTCTTCTGTCTTTCACTTTGGTTGAATAGCGTTTTAGCAGAATACCTATCAGAAAAAACATAAAATACATTCAGCCCAACGTTTTGATTTTTTATATCAGGTCTAATTGAATTCTCATCTCCTTCCAAATACCCAAATACATCGAAATTGTCTAAATAATAGCCACTATATTTTTGATAATATAGTTCATACCCGAATTTTTTAGAGAAATAATGTAGTTGTATATCAGTATATTTGGTTTTACCATATTTTTCTGCTTCATCTACTGTACTTGTTAATTCTTTTGATATTGATATTCCGAGAGATTTATAATAGAATGAAGCACTTAGAGTCAAGGGAACATTTGCAGAATAGTATATTTTCTGGCTTTTCTCTTTAGTATCATGGATACTAAAATCAAAGATTGGCATTCTAAATGCCATGCCAACATTCAATTTATAATTCAATGAATCTCTAATGTTATTATTAAGTTCTGAAAAACATTGAGAGGCCGATAATATTAGTACTAACGAGATAGTTACTTTCTTCATAAAGTAAATTTTATCAGTTAATATTTAAACAAGTTACATATAATGTTGAAATAGTTCAACATTATATGTAACTATTTGAATAAATATTTTTTTGATAAAACATTATAAGTCATATCTTTATATAAAAAAAGGCCTTTGCGAGCAAAGACCTTTTTTTAACTAAACCTTCAACATTCTATTTATATGGACAATTTTGTCCCATATTACCTTTTCCCATTCTGTTACCCATCCTGTTACCTATACCATTTCCCATACCACAACCTCTTTTCATTTTACCACGATGAGAGTTAAAAAAAACTTTTTGTTCATCGGTTAAGTTTGAAGCTACCTCGATTCGATGACTAGCATTTGATTTCATTATTTTTGTTTGCAAAGCGGAAATCTCATCGATGGTCTTATTAATGGCATTGATATCAGGCTTTTCAACTGAGTTTAAAGTGTGTAAATGAGCTCTTTTTTCAGCAAGTTCGTTTCTTAATGGAGTAATCTCTTTTTGATGTTTTACTCTAAGTGCCTGAATTTTTGTTTCTTGCTCAGCAGTTAAGTTAGGAATACATCTCTCAAATCTTGCTGAGTCTCTCATTGGTCGGTAACCGCGCTGTGCATAAGTGTTAATTGATGTAGCTATTAAGGCTGAAACCATCAGCACCAATAAGCTTTTTGATAATAATCTTTTCATCTTTTAAATTTTTAGTGAATTACTTAATCTTTCTACTTATTTTCCCTTTCTTCTGTATTTTGGCGCCTTTCTCTATACATTCTGTTGTGATTCTCGATACGGCGAAGCACTTTCTTAAAGTTTGCCTGTTGCGATGGAGTGCATTTATTACGTACTATAAGTAAATGCTTAATCATCATCTCCTTTTGGATTTTCTGAATTTTCCCGAACTTTTCGGAAAGTGAAAATAGCTTGCTTGTATCGGGTTTTTCGGATGTGATTTCTTCCATAATCTCATTCGATATACGTCTTGATTCATCAGTTAATTTGTCTAACTCCTTGTGAAATTTATCACGGATTTGATTAAAATCCTGCATTTGCTCTGGGCTAAGTTGTAACTGTTTAGCCATAAATCTCACACGTTCAGCCTTATCATTTTTGTTTTGATTTTGACGAACCTCTCTATTCTGTTGACCCCATCTGCCTTGCCTGTTGTTAAAGCGATATTTGTAATATCCCATCGTACCAAGCATTGCAATAATTATTGCTGATAAGATAATGATAACAGCTAATAAAAATCTTGTTCTTGTAAAGAAGTTCATGGCTTTGTGGGTGTTTCGTTAGTATTTGTAGTTGTTGCAATCATATTGTAGGGGTTATTGTCAATTTCAGGCATAAACTCATCGGCCAATCTTTCCCATTCTTGAGCGTTTGCAATACTTTCGGAAGAAGTACTAACAGTTGAAAATAGTGACCCAATAATTATGCCTATGGTGACACCTGCAGCAGCAAGACTTGTAATGGTAAGATACCGAAGTGTTACATTGTGTTTTGGAACCGATATCTCTTTTTTACTAAGTTTTGCTATAATACGTGCCGACATAAACGGATCGGCTTTATATTCCATTTTCTCAGTCTCAATAATTCTGTATGCCATTTTTAATCGTTCAACCTCGTTTTGGCAATTTTCACAATCCTTAATATGTGTATCGAAATTGGTAGCCATTTCCCCATGAAGTTCTCCATCGAGGTACGATAAAATTTGCTTTTTTATTGTCTTGCAGTTCATATCTTGGCTATTTATTAGTTTGACATTGAAGTTCTTTAAAACTTGCACTTACTTGTAAGTTTTTTTATAAAAATTTGATAAAGATTTCTGTAGATTTCCTTTTGCCCTAAAAAGAAGCGATTCAACCGATGATAATGAGATGTCCATAACCTCGGCAACTTCTTTATAGGATAAATCTTGGTATTTATTTAGGATAAAAGCAATCTTTTGATTTTCAGGAAGAGCGTTTATTGCTCGTTTTAGTTCAACACGTTGTTCTTTTAGTTTGATATAGCTATCTGCCTCATTTGGTGAGAAATCAATACTTGCATTACTATTTTTGTCTTCCGATGATCCAAAAAAAGATGTAATACTATCGTAAAAGGTTTCGCGTTTGCGCTTTCTTACATAGTTTAACGATTTATTTACTGCAATTCTGTATAGCCATGTGGACAGTTTTGATTCGTGCCTAAAATTTGGAAGCGATTCAAATAGCTCAATAAAAACATCCTGAGCCAAATCTTCGGCATCGGCATAGCTATTTACAAATCCACGACAGGTATTAACTACAAGTTTCTGATATCTTTCAACAAGCATAGCAAAGGCGCTATGGTCGTTATTTTCAGTTACTTGTTTTATCAAATCCTGATCGGTCATTCTTTCGTTTTAGTTTATATATCAATATGACACCATTTATGAATATAACTTGCGATTAGTTGCAATTTTAAATTTTTATTCCGCCAAACATCAATTCGATTCAGTCTCTTTTTTCAAGATATTTTATTAGCAAGTAGTTTAGTGACCCAATAATTATCATTCCAAAAATAAATAGGGGATAGGACACTTTCCAATTTTCAGGCCCACTCATCATCGACCATTCCGACATGCCACCAATACCTGCTAAAAGGGTAAGTGGCATAAAAATGGTTGAAATCAATGTCAATCTTCGAACGGAGAGATTGGTTTGGTTCGCACTCTTTGTTAGTATATTGTTCATCATCGATACGTTCATTTCTAAAAGACTTGATACAATTTCTCGATAGGATTCAGTTAGCTCAAAGAATTTGGAAAGGTGATCATAGATATCGCGAAAATGAAATATTGCCTTCTCTGAAATAAAGGGACAATCTTTACGGCAAATCTTAACTAATATTTCACGTTCGTGGAAAAGACTTTTACGTAAGGCAAGTAGGTGTCTACGGGTTAGTATTATATCTTGGGCTTGAAATTTTTCGAGTTCACTTAAAAGGATATCTTCAGCTTCATCTAGTTCATCTTCAAGTTTCTCAATTGAGACGAATTTTTTATCAACTATATAATCTAAAATAATATGAAGCAGGTGAGATGCTCCATGCTTTGCGTTTTCAATTTCTCGTTCAACTACTTTTTCTATACCGTTCAGAGGCTTACGTCCATTCGAATTGTAGCCACTAACAGTAACCAAATAGTTTTTGCCAATAATAAAATCTACCTCATCAATATAAAGTTCCTTTTGTTCGTATGTATAGGCATTGAAAATCATGAAACTATTATTGGGATATTCTTCAATTTTTGGTACAAAATTTTCGTCGGTACAATCCTCTATGGTTAAAGGGTGAAGACTCAAAGGCTCGATAAGGGTTGAAAGTTCTTTACTTGAAGGATTATAATAATCAAACCATAAATAGCTTTCATTTTTATGGTTGGAAATAAGTTCTTCAGCTGAATTGAAACTTTCCATCTTACCTTTAGGGGATATTGAGTAGAATCGGCTTTGTGACATAGCGGTTATTATTTACTTAGAGAATAGTCTGCAATATACAAAAGAAAGGGGATAGAGTTTTATTAACCAGTATTTTAGATAAATTAAATGGATTTCCATTAAAACTATATCGATGGTGTTTTTGTTCGTTCATCAGTTAATCTTATTTAAAAATCATTTAATAACTGTGCTTCCCCTTACAATTTTTTCGTTTTTTAAGTCTATTTTTGAATTTCTATAAAAGACATTTTTTGATTAACTATATAATTCTCGCTAAAATAATGAAATCGAAGGTTGTGTTCGATGGTAGGAATATTTACGAATCAACGGAGATGGTCGAAGAGGGATCTGCATACTACAGCATTGGTCGCAAATCTCTATTCTCTTGCATAATTAGATGAAAAGGATTCTTGTTACTGGCGGTTCAGGTTTTATTGGCTCTCACCTTTGCGAGCGGTTGCTCAACGAGGGGAACGAGGTTATTTGTGTCGATAATTTCTTTAGCGGTAGTAAACAGAATGTTATTCATCTTTTAGATAACAAAAACTTCGAACTGATTCGGCATGATATTACAATGCCTTTTTTTGCCGAAGTTGATGAGATTTATAACCTTGCTTGTCCTGCATCACCAATTCATTATCAGCATAACGCCATTAAAACGGTGAAAACATCGGTGATGGGTTCAATCAATATGCTCGGGCTGGCAAAACGTGTAGGAGCAAAAATTTTGCAGGCTTCAACCAGTGAGGTGTATGGCGATCCACTAGTGCATCCACAACCAGAATCGTACAGAGGTAACGTTAACCCAATTGGGCCACGTTCATGCTACGATGAGGGTAAGCGTTGTGCCGAAACATTGTTTACTAGCTATCGCGAGCAGCATAATCTCAAAATCAAGATTGCAAGGATATTCAATACCTATGGACCACGAATGAGCGTTAACGATGGTCGAGTTGTATCGAACTTTGCAGTTCAGGCAATACAGAATAAGGATATTACTATTTGTGGCGATGGTAAGCAAACGCGCAGTTTCATGTATATCGACGATTTGGTTGAGGGCTTGGTCAGGATGATGAATACACCCGATAGCGTTACTGGGCCTATCAATATTGGTAATCCCAATGAATTCTCAATATTAGAACTGGCATACAGGATTATTGCCCTGACTAACAGTAAATCAAAACTGATTTTTAAAGCGTTACCTCAGGACGATCCTGCCCAGAGAAAACCCGATATCTCATTAGCCTTAAACACTTTGAATGGATGGAAACCGAGGGTGGAACTTGAAGCGGGCCTTAAGCCAACTATAGACTATTTTAGTAAAATATTAAATTCATAATACCATGAAAGGAATTATACTAGCGGGAGGTGCTGGAACTCGATTGTACCCAATAACCAAGAGTATCTCNNGATAAACCGATGATTTATTACCCTTTATCTGTATTAATGCTTGCTGGTATTCGCGAAATTCTTATCATATCGACCCCAAAGGATATTGGTTTATATAAAGATTTATTCGAAGATGGTTCACATCTCGGGTTAAAAATTGAATATGCAGAGCAACCATCTCCAGATGGCTTGGCTCAAGCATTTATTATAGGTGAGAAGTTTATCGGAACAGATAGCGTTTGCTTAGTTTTAGGCGATAACATTTTTTACGGACAAGGATTTGGGAGTACACTCAAGGAATGTGCACAGCTAAAAGATGGTGCAATCGTTTTTGGGTATTATGTAAAAGACCCACAACGTTATGGTGTAGCAGAGTTTGATAAACAGGGGAAGGTTTTAAGTATAGAGGAAAAGCCAGAAGTACCAAAATCGAACTATGCAGTTACTGGTTTGTATTTCTATAGTAACGATGTGGTTACAAAGGCAAAAAGCCTTAAGCCATCTAAGAGGGGTGAACTGGAAATTACTGACTTAAATAGGTTGTATTTAAACGAGAATAGGCTTAATGTAAAACTATTGGGTCGCGGTATGGCTTGGCTTGATACTGGTACGCACGAAAGTTTGCTGCAAGCATCAAACTTTATTCAAACTATTGAGGATAGACAAGGGTTAAAGATTGCATGTCTCGAAGAGATAGCTTACAAATATGGTTATATCACTCGTGAGCAATTTTTGAAACTTGCTGAACCATAGAAGAAAAACCAGTATGGCGAATACCTATTAAGAATTGCAAACGAGGAGTAATTATGAAGTTAATTGAAACTGCAATCCCCGATTTATTCATTGTTGAACCAAAGGTTTTTGAGGACTCTAGAGGTTATTTCTTCGAGAATTTCAGCCAGAAGGTATTTGTTGAGAATGGGATTGATATCAGCTTTGTTCAGGATAATGAATCAAAGTCAACCAAAGGAGTTCTTCGTGGGCTGCATTACCAATTAGCACCTTATGCCCAAGCAAAGTTGGTTAGGGTGATATCGGGTTGTATTTTGGATGTTGTGGTTGATATCCGACAAGGTTCGCCTACGTTTGGTAAGTATTTTACTTTGGAACTTTCAGGTGAGAATAAACTTCAACTCTTTATTCCTAAAGGATTTGCTCACGGTTTCTCTGTTTTAAGCGATGAGGTTATTGTAAACTATAAGTGCGATAATTTTTATCAGCCAGAGGCTGAAAGGGGTATACTTTATAACGATCCTGAGTTAAGAATTGATTGGAAGATAGATCTTGAACAGGCAATTGTATCAGCAAAGGATAAGGTTAACCCCACATTTTCAAAGGCTGAGATGAATTTTATTTATGGAAAGCAGTAGGATTAAGGTATTGGTTACTGGTTCTAACGGACAACTTGGCTCTGAGATTAGAGTTATCTCAGCTCAACATCCTCTTCTTGATATCACCTTTACAGATGTTGATGAGTTGGATATTACCGATTCTATTGCCGTTGATAAAGTTATTAGAGATTTAAAACCAAATTTTATAATTAACTGCGCTGCTTTTACAGCAGTTGATAGGGCTGAGACCGAGATTGAATCAGCCTCTAAGTTGAATTCAATCGCTCCAGGGATTCTTGCTAAATCATGTAAAGAGAATGGTTGCAAGATGATTCACATCTCAACAGATTATGTTTTTGATGGTACAGCTCAAACTCCTTATACTGAGGAATCACCTGTAAACCCTACTTCAGAATACGGCTTAAGTAAACTTAAAGGAGATAGAGCAGTTTTATCTTCAGGAGTTGGAATGGTG
The DNA here is from genome assembly GCA_003531155.1 of Bacteroidales bacterium. Lineage (GTDB taxonomy): Bacteria > Bacteroidota > Bacteroidia > Bacteroidales > Tenuifilaceae > UBA8529. The sequence goes on from DQHR01000197.1 coordinate 18,444, forward strand.
ATTCGAACATCATGGTTATATTCATCGTTTGGTGCTAATTTCGTTAAAACTATAATCCGAAACGGCAAGATAAAACCCGAATTAAGAGTGGTTTGCGATCAGGTTGGAAGCCCCACTTATGCTAGGGATTTTGCCACATCAATTTTAGATATTGTATCGCTTGGCGACAAGCGATTTATACCCGAAATATTCCACTATTCTAACGAAGCNNTAGTTGGTACGATTTTGCTTGTGAAATAATTAAACAGGCTGAAATTGATTGCAAAGTTGTTCCAATTGGAACTATTGACTACCCTCTCCCTGCAAAACGCCCAATGTATAGCGTTTTCGACAAAAGTAAAATCCGTCAATATTACAATATTGAGATTCCTAATTGGAAGGACAGTCTTGAAAATTGTATTAAGATATTAAAAACCGAAGGTTTCATTTAAAAATTCAAGGTTATGAGCAACAATGATATCGAGCAGATTGTGCTTGAAAAAGCCCATCAATGGACTAAAGAGCCATTTGACAAGGTCACTAGAGATGAGGTTACAAAGTTGATTGAGAATGATAAGAAAGAACTAGTTGAGTCGTTCTACCGCGAATTGGAGTTTGGAACTGGCGGATTAAGAGGGATTATGGGTGTTGGCACAAACCGCATGAATATTTATACTGTAGGAATGGCAACCCAAGGGCTTAGTAATTATATAAACAAGCAGTTTAAAGGGAAGAAAGATATAAGTGTTGCCATTGCTTACGATTCGCGTAACAACAGCAAGCTATTTGCCGAAACTGCTGCAAATATTTTTTCTGCCAATAACATCAAAGTAAACCTATTCGAATCGTTAAGACCGACCCCTGAGTTGAGTTTTACTATTCGCAATTTAAAGTGCCAGTGTGGCATTGTTATTACTGCTTCCCATAATCCCAAGGAGTACAATGGTTATAAAGTGTATTGGGAAGATGGAGGTCAGATAGTTCCTCCACACGATAAAAACATCATCGCTGAAGTGCAGAGTATTAAAGATATTTCGGAGGTGAAGTCAGTTAGGAATCAGGATCTAATTAAAATTATTGGTAATGATATTGATGAGCGTTACCTCGATGTTCTAACAGCGCTTACATTATCACCTCAAATCAATAGAAAGCATAAGGATTTAAAACTTGTATACACCCCAATTCACGGGTCAGGCGTAAATCTTGTTCCAAGAGTTTTAAAAAGATTTGGGTTCGAAAATATTATCAGCATACCTGAGCAGAATGTTATTGATGGCAATTTTCCAACTGTTGTATCTCCTAATCCAGAGGAGTCGGCAGCTTTAAAGTTGGCTCTCGAAAAAGCTACCGAAATTGATGCCGATCTTATTATGGCAACCGATCCCGATGCCGATAGGGTTGGTATTGGCGTTAAGAACGATGAGGGAAAGTTTATCCTGTTAAATGGTAACCAAGCTGCATCTATTCTGATTTACTACATCCTTAAGATGTGGAAAGAAAAGGGTATGCTAGATGGTAATCAGTATATAGTTAAGACCATCGTTACAACAGATTTATTAGCAGATATTGCCCATAAATTCAAGGTTGATAGCTATGAGGTTTTAACAGGATTTAAATACATTGCTGAGAAGATTAGAGAACTTGAGGGTAAAAGAACTTTTATTGCTGGGGGAGAGGAGAGCTATGGCTATTTAGTTGGCGAATCCATTCGCGATAAAGATGCAGTTATATCATGTGCCATGTTTGCCGAAATATCAGCATGGGCAAAAGAAAATGGGAAAACTCTTTACCAATTATTACTCGAAATCTATCAGGAGTTTGGACTTTACAAAGAGTTTTTAAAATCGCTTACTCTTAAGGGAAAAGAGGGTGTTGAGGCGATTCAGGCAATGATGGTAAAATACAGAACGAACCCTCCAAAATTCATTGATGGTTCTCCAGTAAATTTATTCCATGATTATCTTAAGCAAGAAACATTAAACCTGCAAACAGGGAAAAAGACCGCTCTTAACTTACCAAAATCTGATGTTGTTCAGTTTATCTCAGCTGATGGAACCAAAGTTTCGGTTCGTCCATCGGGAACAGAGCCTAAAATTAAGTTTTACTTTGGGGTAAAAGGGAGTATGAAATCAATATCTGATTATCCAAATGCATCAAAAGAAGTGGACGAAAAGATTGCCAGAATAATGAAGGAATTAGAGATTGCCTAGATGATAGTTGTTTGTTAATCGTAAAAAATCCAAAAATGAAATCGTATCGCAAGGAGCTTTGGTTCGAGACTAAAAACCGTCGTGAACTAATCAATATTACTCGTAATGTGCAGGTTTGTGTTGCCGAAAGTGGCATTAAGGAAGGATTGGTATTGGTTAATGCAATGCACATTACTTCAAGCGTTTTCATTAACGATGACGAGAGCGGTTTGCATCACGATTATGAAGTTTGGCTCGAGAAACTTGCACCAGAGAAACCCCACTCACAATACAAGCACAATGGTTTTGAGGATAATGCCGATGCCCACTTGAAGCGAACCATTATGGGGCGCGAGGTAGTTGTTGCTCTTACTCAAGGTGAACTCGACTTTGGCCCTTGGGAGCAGATTTTTTATGGAGAATTTGATGGAAAAAGAAGAAAAAGAGTGCTTGTAAAAATCATTGGCGAATAATATATTTAATGTCTTAATATTTAGCAAAATACATTTGTTTTATACATACGTTTGAAATTCGATTTTTATATTATATTTTGATATACCAATTCCTATTTTATATAATTTCACAATATAAAATTTAGAGATCCTCTTCTCTTTATTTTTTATTCATAATCCAATTCTTAATAATTCCTTTTAATGTATTGCTATGCAATATGTTATTTGAATTTATTAATAGTATTAACTAAAAATTTCATGAAAATGAAAAGACTTATTTCTTGCTTTACTTTACTATTTGCTTTGATTTTTCCATTCGTTGCCAATGCGCAAATGGATAACCTTGCCAATATGAGCGCTAAGTGGATCCGCTTAAATGCTCGTAATGCTGCCTTTGATGGTGCTGATATTGTAAATTATAATCCTGCTGGATTGGTTAAGTTGGATGATGGTTTGCATTTTAGCCTTAATAACCAAACGCTATTTCGTAGTCCTGAGCATAAATATATGCTGAATCCATATATGACTAGTGTAAAAGAAGGTAAGCAGGATGGCGTTGATGCTTTCCTGCCTTCCTTCTATGTTGCGTATAAAAAAGGGAAATGGGCATTATCTACCGGTGCATACATTACTGGAGGCGGCGCTTCTGCTGATTATCCAAGTGGTTCAGTTAACACAGCTATGATTGGCTATCAAATGTTAGGTACAATTGGTCCAATGGGTTATTCTAATTTCGATAATCAATCGCTTAAGGCTTCTTCATATTACTTGGCAATACCTCTTGGGTTCTCTTATGCCATTGCTGAAAAGCTCTCAGCATCGATTGGTGGACGTTACATTATTGCAAATAATCACACAAAAGCAAGTATGGTTTTCCATGGAGTTTCACCTGATTATTTAATGTCGGTTGATTATAAAAATGAAGCAAGGGGCTTTGGTGGAATTATTGGATTAAACTATACCTTTTCAGACAAGCTTAATGTTGCAGTTCATTACGAAACTAAAGTTAAACTTGAGTTTGAGTCAAGCGATAATAAAGGAACATATAAGGCTCTTGCTCCTGATGGAACAAAATCTGATAGAGATTTGCCAGCCGCTTTATATGCTGGGATTGCTTACAAGGTAACCGAAAAATTTGCTGCTGCTTTTGATTTTAACTATTACTTCCAGAGTAAAGCTAATTGGGGTGAAACATCAGGAGGTAAAGATCTTTCTAAAGAAGCAGGCGACTGCTACCACCTAGCACTTGGGTTAAGCTATCAGATTATGCCTAAATTACAGCTAAGTGCAGGTTGTAAGTATATTCACTTTGGGTATTCCGATCAAGAGCTTTACTACACTCAATTAGGTGCATACGAGACTGTAAAGTATGATAACTTTAATATTGGCATTGGTGCTGGTTACAAAGTAACCGATAAAGTTCAAATTGATTTAGGAATTGGTCGTACTTTTTGGAAAGATAAGAGCATAAAAGCGATTACTTGGCCAACACGGCCTGAGGTTGATATCACAAATAAAGCTTATGTTGTTGCTTTAGGCGTTGATGTATCGTTTTAATTCGAATCATAAATAGATTAAAAAACCATCCTTTTTTGGGGATGGTTTTTTGTTTGTATTAGAGAAAGATTTATTTGGAAGTTCCATCCCAGCCAACTATACGGGCTAGAATCCACCACATAGCGTATGCTTTTCGGTTTGCTGTAATATGCTGAGTATTATGTTCGCCATAAGCAACACTACCATCAGGGTCTTTGTTCTCGTACCAACTTGAATGAGTATTTTGCCAATCGCTATAAAAATTGCCTCCATATTTGGTAGAGTTTCCATCATCACCAGCATCATCCCAATAGTTATCGCTCATATCGTGGGTATCGATTGAGTAGTAATCCAGGCACAGCTGATGGTTTTGGTTGCAAAAGTTAATAATAAGATCTGCTTGATTCTTCGGGTTTCCTGTACCAATATTATCGATTTCTGCATGACCTGTTAAAAATACGAAGTATACAGGTTGAGCTCTTTTACCTGCTCCTGTTCCAATTTTACTCCCGTTTTTGCCATATTCATTAATTAGAATCTGCATGCCATCTAAATAATTAGCGGTAACTGAATGCCCAATGATGCTGCACCACGACCATACAATAACATTTATTCGGGCATTATCGGGATCATCAAGATAATTGCGAGTTGCTTGAATAAAAGCTCGCTCATTTCGACTCAAATCCGAAGCATCATCACCATTAGCCGCATAGTTTTGGATTGCATAATCGTTGAAATCGAGTTTATTTGTTGTCGGATTTTCATTCGTTATTCCAAACAGCACATTATCACCTGTTTTGTAATCCTTCAACCCAAACAAGCCGCGAGTAATATGCGTTCCGTGCGAAGTGTGTTGGTATGCTATGTGTAATAGATTGCGAGCCGAATCAATATATTTTTGAGGGATATCTCTTAGAATTCCTTCTTTAGCAACTGCATAGTCAGCAATGTAAGGCCCATTAACAATTGAGCCATCTAGTTTTACATCTATTGTTGGTGGATCTTGGCTTTCTTTTTTGCATTGACTAAAAAGTATAGCAAATGCAAACAGTATTAAAACAAATGTCGTTAACTTTTTCATTTTGAATAAATTTGGTTTATATCTCGAAGATACCAATAAAACGATAAAAACCATATAACATTATGTGCTAAATCTTAATATACCCTATATCTATTTTTCGTATCCGGAGAATTTTCTTCAATTCACGCTTTGTAGGGTTTATCCGATATTCAACTACCTTATCGGCAGTATCTTTTATAGCTGTAACCTTGATAATACTACCGAAATTTTCAACATCTTTTGAGTTGATCAAATCTGAAAAATCGAGCCCTAAATTGTTCTTTTTCAAAGTTTTTACAAGCCAGTAACCATCTTTTGTTTTGAAGTTAAGGAGGCAGTAGTCCTTGAATGTTCGTACTATTTGGCTGTCAGAAACCTCAAAAAGGGTTTCATACCCTTTAAACATAACTCTTGTAGAGTCTTTTATTACTTTGATACTTATGGTTAATGTTTTTGAGTTTTGATCATGTAAAAACTGATCTTTCATTACAATAACAGTATCTTTTTTAATTGAAACTTTAAGCTCTTTCTCAAGGCTATCTCGATGCATATATTCATTGCTTTTCCATAATTTATTAATAGATATGGAATCAATAATAATTAATGTGCTATCCTTTAATGCTTTGTATCTACCATAATAAGTTTTTGGGATGTATTTAAGATTTTTACCTCCAAGGGGCTGAGGGTTCTCAAATTTTACATCGGTGCCACAGGTTGTAAATATGAATAGGAGAGTAAGAAGAAGTATAATCCTCGGTTTCATAGTTATATCATTTGATATAAAGCTATGGTAAAGAGTTCAATTTGTCAAGAAAAGAGATAGAAAAGAAGTGTTAAAAGAACTTTTCATCAAAATTGACAAGGTAAACCTTTTCAGTTGCTCGTGTAAGAGCGGTATAAAGCCAGCGAAGGTATTCTCGCGAAATCATATCTTCCTTAAAAAAACCTTGGTCGATAAAAACGTTTCGCCATTGACCTCCTTGCGCCTTATGGCATGTAACTGCATAAGCAAACTTTACCTGAATGGCGTTAAAATACGGATCTTCTTTAATTTTTTTAAGCCTTGCAGGTCGTGTTTTTATGTGCTGATAGTCTTCCGATATTTTTGTGTAAAGATCCTTGTTTTGCTGAGAGTTAAGCGATGGGCCTTCTATTGTAAGCGTATCAAGGATTATTTTAACGTCTATTTCCTGATTCTGATAATCAATTAGTTTTATTGTTACATCAGCAAATCGAAGCCCATACAACTCTTTATGCTTTCTTATTCTTGTAACTTCGACAATATCGCCGTTGGCAATAAAGCCAATTTCAGGTTTATCTTCAACCCAGAAGTAGCTATTCCGGACAACCATAAGGTAATCGCCAACTGATAGCTCCTCATCTTTCCACAGAATACGATTTCTGATGCCTTCGTTATACTTGTTTGCACGCTTGTTGGAGTAGGAGAGGACAACGTTTCCATCGCGACCATGCTTATCGTACTCGTAGGTTAGCTTTTCGATGAGATCCGAACCTGATATTCTATTAATATCATTAAAACCTTCAACCTTAAAAGTTGGAATCTCGATATTATCTGAATCTAGCATTTCTCTTAATAGAGTAGCATTATGGAGAATACCAGAACCTTCTTCCTGCCGAACAACCTCGGTTAGCTCTGCCTCAATAACATTTAAATCAAATGTTTCGAGAACCGAGGCATCTAAGGCTGGACTAATGCTTAGCCCAACAGGTGGTAGCTGGGCAACGTCACCAACAATCATTAATCGGCAACCTACACCACGATTAACAAATTCAACTAAATCATTTAGCAATTTTCCCGAGCCAAAAATGCTATCCTCATACGATGAGTTTGATAGCATTGATGCCTCATCAACAATAAAAATAGCATTCTTAAGCAGGTTGATATTTAGGTCGAACTTGCCAACTCCATCTTTCATCCCCTTTTGGCGATATATACATTTATGAATTGTATAAGATGGAAACCCACAATATGATGATAATACTTTTGCTGCTCGACCAGTTGGAGCTAGTAGAACAAATGGGATTTTAAATGTTGATAGGGTTTTTACAAAACTTGCAATTAACGAAGTTTTTCCAGTGCCAGCATAACCTTTAAGGAGAAAACATTCATTATTTGTTGGTTTAGTAACAAACTCCGAAAGTTGTTCAATAGCCCCCTCTTGCCCTGGTGTTGGCTTAAAGCCAATATTAGAAACGATAATATCTTTTAAGCGATCGCGTAACATCAATTAGTATCAAAATGAAAAGGCAAACTTACTCTAAATAGCCTAAAATTTAGTTTAAGAGATTATTTATTTATCGACAACTATGAGTTAAAGTTGCACCTGCCTTTACCTTAGATATTATCGCATTTCTTAAAATTGAATTAATATCTATCTTTGTTTATCCTTTAATGAATTAAAAACAAGAGTTGAAAATGGATAAGAAAGAGATATTCGACGAAACTTTCGACCCAGATCGCAGCGAATCATATATTCTGTCTGTACAGGTTTCATACCAAGGAATTGCTTTTAGCGTTAACGACACCGCACGTGGGATGCATATAGCATACGTTTCAAACCCTTTTTCAAATGAAATGTCCGTATCCGACGATTGGAGCGAAAATATTAGTTTGATTTTTTCAAGATACGAGGTTTTAAAGCGAAAATATAAAAGGGTGTTGTTCTCTTTTGAATCGAATCTTTTTACAACGGTTCCAACTGATTTGTTTCTTGCTGAAAAGGTCAAGGACCTTTTTGAGTTAGTTCATCCTCTACCTAATCTTTTTGAAATCAGATTTAACCATTTGAAGAATTCTAAAGTGACTGTTGTATTTGCCATTCCTTATTCTATTACTTCAAAATGGTTAACTTATCAGCCAAATACCGAATTCATTGGTTTTTCTTCGGCTCTAATTGCCTATTCATGTTTGTTAAAAAGCGCCAAAGATGTTTCGGCTGTGAATACTTTATTTACGAATAACTTTTTTACAACATCAATTTCGGCAAACGATGAGTTAAAACACTGCAATTCTTTCAATTTTGTAAATATTAATGACGCAGCATATTACATGATCAACTTTTGCAAACAAACTGGTTTGGATTTGAATAGGATTATCCTATCATTCACTGGCGAACTTGATGATGCAAAAGGAATTGAATTGATATTGTCGCAATATATTGCTAAAGTTAACAATGGATTCAACATTGAAGGAAGTAGTTATTCTTATGCAATTGCTGCATATAAAAAGAGTAATTGGAACCTTTTTAACCTCTTGCTATGCGAATAGTTAGCGGGAGGTTTAAAGGGAAAACTTTTGTCCCAAAAGGATTTAATGCACGGCCAACTACCGATTTTGCTAAAGAGGGGTTATTTAATATTCTACAAAATAATTTTGACTTTGAGGAAATTGAGGTGCTCGATCTTTTTGCTGGCACGGGGAGCATTAGTTTTGAGTTTGCCTCGCGCGGAACTAATAGAATAGATTTAGTTGAGCTAAACTTTAATCACCTTAAATTCATTTCAAGCGTAATTCGTGAACTTGAACTTAAGCAAATTCATACAATAAAGGGTAATGTGTTCCAATTCATAAAGGCATGTAGCTATAAATATGATATTGTTTTTGCTGATCCTCCTTACGAACTCGATGGCATTGACACTATTCCCGAATTAGTTTTCGAAAAAAATATTCTTAAACCTGAGGGTTGGTTGATTTTGGAACATTCTTCAAATTATAGCTTCGAAAATCACTCTCGATTTGTTCAGGAACGTCATTACGGGAGCGTTCATTTCTCATTTTTTAAATAGTTAGTCAAACAGTTTCCTTTTTCAGGAATTGCAATTATCCTATAATCAGAAGATTTAAAATATTTCGAAAATATTTACAAAAATTTTTAGCGATAGATATTGTAATTTCAAAATGATCGATTACATTTGCATCGCTTTAAAAAACTGGTTCGGTAGTTCAGTTGGTTAGANNTCGAGTCCCGTCCGGACCGCAAAAGGAGGTTTAAACGACCTCCTTTTTTTATTTAATACCCTGTAAATATGCATTTTACAACTTTGCTAAGAAATTTTTTTAACCAAGAATAACCAAGAATTTTCTACCCTCGTTCTACCCAAATTATTTGTTTATATATAGTTTTTTCCCTTACATTTGTTGTAACCTTTTTGATTACACAATGGACAAAACTCTAATAAAAGCGGTTTATAACCGCAAAGGGAAACTACTACCCGATGGTACCGCATTAGTACAAGTCGAAACCTACCTAAGAGGGAAGAAAAGATACTTTTCTACCAAAATCTACCTAAAAAAAGACGAATGGGACAAGAAGCATAGGCAAGTAAAGAGCCATCACCCCAACGCCAATAGGCTAAACAAGCAAATAGCAGACTTCATTAAACAGTTAAACGATTTCGAACTCGAGACGTTGAACAAGGGAAAATCGTTTAACCTCGATATGTTTACTCAACATGTCAATGGCGAGGTAACTAACTCTTTTATCGATTTTATGCGAAAAGAGATTGATAAAAGCAATAAAGCAGCCTCTACAATCACAGGGCATAAAACAACGCTAAGCGTTTTAAAGGAGTTCAAAACAGAAATCCTGTTTGATGAACTTAACTATAATTTGCTCGATTCGTTTAAAAACTTCTTGATTAAAAGGGGTTTACATACCAATACTATTAATAAGTACTTTAGGCATATTCGTACTTATACCAACTTGGCTATTAAAAAGGACTTGCTGGACGCAAATAGTTATCCGTTCCGAAAATTTGAACTTGAGAGCGTTAGCACTAATCGAGGTTGCCTAACCCCCGAGGAAATAGCCAAAATTGAGAGAGTAAAAATTCCCGAGAACAAAGGCTATTTAATCAAAGTAAAGGACATGTTTTTGTTTTCGTGCTATACAGGCTTAAGGTTCTCGGATGTTTCAGCCCTTAGTAAGGATTCATTTGTAGTAATCGATGGTAAGGAGTGGCTAAAACTGACCATGCAAAAGGTTAAGGAGTCAATTAGTTTGCCCCTGTATGCCCTATTCAATAATAAGCCCAGCGAAATAGTTAAGCCATACATACAGCCCGACCGCCAGTATATCTTTGATGATTTAACAAATCAGTATGTAAACCGATGCTTAAAAGAAATTGCCGACCTAGCAAAGGTTAACAAGTTAATTACCTTTCACATGGCTAGACACACTCAGGCAACATATCTATTATCAAAGGGTTTACCTATTGTTGTAATACAGAAAATATTGGGGCACAAAAAATTAGCAACCACTCAGATATACAGCAAAATCCAAGACCCAACAATAGTTAACGAACTTAATAAGGTTGCTTGGACATAGTATAAACATTTGTATTTTAGAGTGATATAGAAAGATTTGCTTTTGGATTGAAACAATTGTACATTTGTAGTGTCTGAGTTGCGACTCGGACAGATCCAAAAGCAGGCTTTTACTTCGGTAAAGTCTGCTTTTGAGTTTTAATAGTTGCTTTTATTGCTAAAGCGTTATACATTTGTACTGTCGGGGCTGAGGCTCGGGCGAACCCAAAAGCAGGTTTTTACTTCGGTAGAGCCTGCTTTTGCTTTTGTGTTGCGCTTACCAATGGTCAAACCCCTTTCATTTTCACTTNNTTGCAATAACTTCACGCCTTTAAAACCTTTTTAAACTACTGACATGGGAAAGATAACGGTTAAGCATTATTTAAATAAAAGCCTATCACCTAGGAAAGAGGGTGATGTTGAATTGTATCCATTATATGTACAAGTCATAGTTAACAGAACTAATTACAGATTTAAAAGTAACTTTCCTTTTCGTGATGGATATCTAAGAGAATCAGACTTGCTAGATTTATTTGTTCAGAATATCAATGAAAATGAAAGAAAAGATATTGAAAGAATTGTTGAGTATCTTATACAATCTAATGAATTAGAGTTGCTTACTTCTGAAAATATTAAAAAATATACTGAAAAATTATGGGATGTTCTGAATAAAAATTTTAGCATTTTATTCGAAAAGGAAAGCGAAATTCTTGATAATGACTATCCAAGTGTGTTAGTCTTAAAAAGTTTTAATGAAATACAGGAGGTAATAGCATTTACTGAAAGCGATATCGAGCAAAAGTTTTCAGAAAATTACAACTATTGTGTGATAGGACTTAGAGCCTTAAGCAGAGAAATTATACTTAACTCCAATAAAGATTTAAAAATGTATGAAATGACTGTTTTTGATTTTTTACACAGAAATAAATATAAATCAATAATGAAGGTTGTTAAGAATTATCACGGTTTTTATGTTGGAACAGATGAAGAAAACGAAAACGAATACAGAAAAGTAGTAGATGAATTAAAAAAACTTGTAGAATTAAAGTAGTTATAATCCTAATAATCAGAGCGGTATTTGTTACCGCTTTTTTTATTTTCAAAATGTTGCAAAATATATTCCAACAATGTTGCATTTAGTATTCCAACTTTTATATATTTGTATCGAGTTATTGAAGTAAATATTATGTAATAGTTTAAAATACTGATTATGATAACGCTAAAGGACTTACAACCAGTTACACCTAGAGGGGCAATAAAAGAAATAGCCGATAAATCAGGCGTGGGCTATACCGAAGTAACAAGAATGTTTAAGGGATTAGAAACTAAAGATACTCCCAAAGTACTTAAGGTTACCAAAGAACTTTTAAGGGATAGAGGAATAATGCTAGACCCTGCAAAGTTTGGCGAAAACGCACTTCAAGAGGCATAACCTTAAAAGCAAACGCAATGAAAACTTACACGCTAATGGTAAGGCATTACCTTGAAAAAAGGATTGGAAAGGGTGAACACCCCGTTTACATTGCGCTTTGCTATAAAAGAAAGGTAACTCAGATAAAATCAGCAATAGTTAAACGCTACTCGTCTAATAAGTTAATGCTTCGGGAGTGTAAAGGGGTTATAGAGCAGGAAGCAGCCCAAATAAAAGCCATAGTTCGCGATGGTGAACGCCTAAACCCTAATTACAGCATTTACGATTTTACAAAACTCTTGAGGGTTAGCCCAACCAATAGGCTTGAAACATTAACGAAGCAGTTCACAACGCCTAGTAAAGAAGTTGAAAGCGATACAGTAAAAGCCTTGACCCTTCAGAAAAATGAAATAAATAGGCGTTTGCGAGAGATTAAGAAGCAAGGCACTTCGAAAAGTATTGAACCCCTCGAGAACATAAACATTACACAAGAATTTAAGCAACTAAGTTTATTCTAACCTAAATGAAGTATGTCGAAAAAAGCAAAACATAAAAATGAAAAAGCACTAGGTTTTAAGTTATCCATCGAGGTTGGAAACGAAAACTTAAAGTTAACCATGATTGATGAAATGTCGAAAACATGGGAAACTGTAACGTACTTCAAAAACGAACTGCAAACCGAAGAAATAACTATAGGTACTTTAAGCAAAACCCTTTTAGAGGTTGTAGCCATTAAATACAGGGAGTTTGCTTTTAAAGATACGAATCTAAAAAATAAACCTTTAAACCTTAATTGACATGGTACGATTAACAGAAAACAGAATCATTGTTGAAATCCCATCAGACACACCTTTTGAGGACTTAAATAGTATTCAACAAAGTATTTTAATGAGCATTCAGTTTATGAATCCTAGCCTAAACCCTATGGATAGGACTCCAAATCCTGTGTTTTGGCTTTCGAATTTACTTGAAAACACGCTCCCAAAATTAGAGAACTACAACAAGGCATATAGCCCGGACAAGGCTTTACTACTTCCCGAGAAGTTAAACAGCAAGCAAATCGAGTTGCTTAGAGAGGCACTTTTTGAACTCAAAAGCGGTGAAAAAGTAAGAAAAACACCTAACCCAATTGTTGAAATCATTAAAGAGTTAGAATAGATATTAATTGATGTTTAAACAGCATTTAAATAGTATATCCCATGACTGAAGTAGCAGTAATAACAATTCCTGCAAATGAATGGAACGAAGCCCGAGCATTGCTAATGAGCCTTAATGAAAAGGTTAACGAATTAGTTGATAAGGCGCACAAGGACATGCTAACCCCCAAAGAGGTTTGCGCTATGCTTAAGATTGGGCGCACAACCTACGACAGATATGTAAGGGAGGGAATTATCACAACGACAAGAATAAGTAATAAGAAATACTCAAAAGTATTGGTTAAAAGAGGTGATATTGAAACACTTGTAAAGAATGGGATTATTTAAATACTATAATAAAAAGAAGTGCGCGAACACCACGACAAGCGGGCGGTGCTCTCACATTTATCCATTGCCCGCTAAAAAAAGAAACCCTCACGTTTGAGGGTTTCTTTAACCTTTTTGACCTTTTTCTATATGGTACATACAGAATGGACAATGCAAATATAAGCATAATTGAGGTAACAAAACAATAGTAAAACTAAACAACAAACAAACATGAGCACCACACTGAGAGAACTTAAGTATGTACTTATAGGAGAGGACAGGCTAAGCAATAGGCTAAATGGCGTTTCTCGTGCTGGGTACAAGGCAACTGAAGCGTTAACAGAGCACAGCAAAAAGTTATCCAACTTAAGGACATCTTTTAAAGATGCTGCTGATGAGATACCGGGGCTAAATCAAGGGCTATCCCTTTTGAAAAATCCCATTGCTTTAGGGGCTGCAAGTATAACATTGCTTGGAGTTGGGATTGGTAAGGCAACACAAGAAGCGCAAAAATTTAACTCAAATTTTAGAGAGTTAGCAAACTTAAACCTAGATAAATCATTTTCGCAATTGAAGTCTCTAAAATCGTTAGTAAGAGATACAGCATTCAGCGGGGGTTTCGACCAAAACTTAACGTCAAAGGCGTTTTTTGACGTTCAATCTATTGCTGGTAAATATGGCGGTGAGGTTGCAAGAATAGTTGAGAAGCAAGGCGAATTTGCTAATATTTGTAAGGCAGATTTTAATAGTTGGATTGCTGGTACCGCAAAGGCAATGGCAAACTATGGGTTTGGTGCAGAGAAATTAGACGAGTTCAACAAGGCATCATATGCAACATACAGAACGGCTTACATTACTTTCGATGAGTTGGCTAAAGTGCAGTCAGTATATGCTGGGGCTGCTTCATCAGCAAAGCAGTCTTTTTCTTCTGCCAACAAAATGCTATCAATATTTACACTAAAGACTAAAAGCGCGGATGAGGCAGCCACTCTAACAAAGTCGCTATTTAACGATTTAACAAAAAAGGAAACAATATCAGCACTTAATGCTATTGGGATTAGTTTTTTTGATAGCAACAACAAGATTAAACAGGCCGATAAGATACTAATAGAGTTAAACAGAAAATTTAAGGAATTTGGGAACAACGATAAGAGAATTGTCAACCTTAAAAATAAATTCTCGGGTAGTGATGGACTTATATCTTTTGTTCAGGCTGCTACCGACCAAACAGGAGGATTATTAAAGACTCTAAACGATTTTGATTCATCCGAACTTGGATTAAATAAAGCACTTGCAATAGCAAGGCGGGATACTGACTATATAAATCAGCAGTTAAAGAATAGAACGCAAATTATTCTAAGTGAAATGGGTGATAATTGGTTACCAATGAAAAATGATTTATTAAGCATGGCGAATGGTTTACTAGTTGCTGATCAGATTAGACGAAAGGGCTTTAAAGATACATTTGAAGAGAAAGGTGCTTCAGCAGCAACTAAAAATTGGGGTGGTTTGCTAAATAATTCAGCAAAACTGTCAACAGAACAATGGAAGCAAGAATTAACAAGGTTAAAAAGCAATATGACCGAAGTTAAGAGTCTTTTAAATGAATATGCTCCTTATGAAAACTCTACAATTCATCCCGTAAATAAAGCGTTAGCAAACTACTATAAATCCTATGCTGCTACATTGGTTGATATTTATAATGTGGCAAAGAATAATAGAGAAAAAGGAATATCACCTAATATCCCTGGACTAGGTGAGCAAACTACACAAGAAGATAAGAAACTTCAAGAAGGTTTAAATGGGATTGCTGGAGGCGGTAACGCTATTCGAAATATTACTGTAAACATTCAAAAGTTGATTGAAACACAGCAAATAAACACCCAAAACCTTACTGAAGGAACTAGCCAAATTCAGCAACTAGTAGAGGCTGCTCTAATAAGGGCGGTTGCGGGAACTGAACAAATGATTGCTCAATGATTCAGAAAATACTATTTGGGGGTGTTGAAATAGTTGATACTCGGACAAATAAAATTGAAAGGGTTGATAGAAAAATATATTTAGAAAACGAAACGCCAAATAATGCAAGTGTTGTAGAGTACTTTCTTAGAGAAAAGAACCCAAAAGAGAGAAAGCATTTTAGGGTAAGTAGGATTTGTAAAGACACAGCGAAAGTAATAGGAGTAACTAATTATTAATTATATAGTTATGGTTAAGTTGTATGGCATCAGATACGATGAATTACCAAAGGTAAATCTAAGTATTTCAGAAAATTCACACACTAAAAGCGAAAATGTATCTACTCCCATGCATACTGTGAAACTTTGGGATGAATACACTGAAGCAGAATTGAAGTATTTAAGGAAAAATGAAAAGGCAAAATACATTAGCCTATTCATGGTTAAATATGGATTTGCACCCCAAAACCTTTAAACTATGGGAGTAATAAGTTTTACAGCCAATTGGAATAATAAGTTAAATGGTAAGGCATTTACAACCATAAGGCTAAGCAACTCATATAGATATGTGGTTGGGCGTGAATACACAATTGAGTTAGCAGGGAAAATATTAGGTTGTGCAATTCTAAAGGAAAAGCGAACGCTGTCAATTAGCCAGTTGAATGAGTTTATTTGTCAATTAGACACAGGCTACAGCAAGGCTGAAACTATAGCCATACTTAAAAGAATGTACCCAAATATAGACATATCACAAGCCTTGTTTGATTTATGTCTATTGGTATACAAGACTTCTAAGGAACAGCCCAAAAGGAATAACAACGCTGTTGAACTTAGGTTACCTTATAAAGATTAATTCACTAACAAAATAGAGCAAATGGAAAAAAAACTAATTTACAAGGATAAAGAGGCTGCTAGGCGCGAAATTGTTGCAATTAATGGCTCTTTAAATGTAATGAATGAGATTGCGAACAGTCTCCTTGAGCATGGTATTAAGAAAATAAAGGTTTCTAATATCTTGGAGGGTGTTGAGAGGGTTTACAAAGCCAGAACCGAAAAAATAGAAGCCTTAGTTCTTTGGTTAAAAGAGTTAAGGGTTAAAGAGTTAGATGCTCCAAAGATTGAAGGCATTGAAATCAATAAAGAGAAACTTATTGAAATGGTTGAACTCAAAACAGATGTTCAAAAGTTATTCCAATTGGTAAATACTGCATCCGCTCTGACAATCGACTATTCTCATTCTCTTAGAACTTACCTAAAGGTTGACAGCAAAGGAGTGATAAATCCAATTGACAATTATCGCGAATTGATAATTAAAAAGCATTCAAAATTTGCCAATGCTAATCAACTAGAGATTACCAGCGCAATTGAAGAATTAATAAAGAGTTTAAATAAAATTCATTCAGTTGCTGAAAAGAAAGGTGTTTTCATTAGCGGTGATATAAACTATTTATCAGAGTTACCATATTTGATAAAAGATGATACAGGCTATCACCCAAGCACAGAATTTATAAGTAAATTCTAACATAAGAACATAACACAGGGTAGCAGCGGTAAAAGCGACCGTTTTTCAGTACTAATTTTTTGGTTTATTGGTATATGCTACCCTGTGTTTTTAAGGCTATTGAATGATTAATAACAAATTAAAGATATAGCAATGGGTAACAGCGGTTCGCGATTCCGTTTCATGGACTTAGAAATAAGTTTTTGTTACCCATTGTTTCTCATATTAATGAATGATTGACCTAGTTAAAATAAAATTACTAATTACCAATGATGAGTTGGCCGAGATTGTTTTACGAAACAACTTAGACCAAAATACTATTGGGCACCCTGTAAACTTAGCAAGTGAAAGAAAGCCCAAAATTATATTTGATAACACCCATAATGGGAGAAATGAAAAAATAGGATATACCATAAGAGTTGAACTTGACACTCTAACACTTAGCATCGACTTTAATCCACACAAAATATACAATAAGCGAAAAATTGGCTTATTGCTAAATCATAATGAGTTTACTATATCAATGGCGAGGCAAACCATTGATTATTTATCGTATGCGATTGGAATAGACTTATACAAAGCCAAAGTAGGATATTACGAAATTGGGGCAAACCTTTATGTTGACAGAGACCCGAGAGAATACATGGCTTTAATGCTTTCTATTGGAAGATTAAAATTAGATAAAGATTTCATAGAAAGCAGCAATTTTAAGCCAAAGCGACAATTTACAACCCGAAAGCACAAGGATAATAAGGTAGTTTATAAAGTTTACGATAAAGTATTTGAAATACTGGATAATAACAAGGAGTTAGAGCCTGACAATCCTCATCTAATTGGCAATATACTTCGAATTGAAACAACTTATAGGAGGGTTGAAAGCATTACGCTCGGTGAGTTGATGAACCCGCCCAAAGTGGCAAGGATAACAAGCAAGTTTTTTACGGATTGGAGGACAGTAGATTTTGAGAAAATATTACTTGCACCCAAAGGAACGAGCCAAATTAAGATAAATATAGCGCAAAACATATATCGCAAGGGGATAACAGAAACATTAAATAGAGAAATTGAGCGATTTAGGCGGGGCGAACTCACAGCAAAACAGTTAAGAACTATAAAAACATTTATATCAAAGGATTGGTACGAATTTAAGCAGCAATCTAGGTTTATTCAGAGTGAACAAGAAAAGGAATTTCGGGAAAAGCTAAAATTAGCCGAAAATCTTTTAAGATATTGATATTTAGTTGATTGTATAGGTTTTTTGATGTGCCCTAAAGGGCAGTTTTTTGAAATATTGTAATGTGCTGTTTGTTAGATAAATAAGCATGTAGTTCTATTTGAATAACTAAGTATGGTTAAAAAAATTGAACTTTTGGGAGGGTTATAAGTGCCCGAAAAGAATACGGAAACTAGTTTTCAACTTCCGAGAATGCTTAACCCAATGGATTTAATTTTAAGCATCGGTTTTGATGCTTGGAATTAAATCCACTAGGTTAAAAAATAAGAAACGATTTTAATTAAATCCATAAAACTAAAATGAATGGCGTACAATAGAAAAAATCTCTTGACACGCATTATTGAAATACAAAATATAACGCTAGAGCAAAAAAAGAAGGGTGTAACCCAAATTTGGGTTTATAACAACCTGATAAAGGATAGGTTTAATATCAGTATCAAAACTTTTAACAATTATCTAGGAGTAAACGCAAAGAAAGAGTTAAAGGAATTGGAGAAAGGCAAAGAATGAGACTGTTTGAAACCATAATCAAGAACGAAATATCAAAATTCTAGAATTTGTCGAAAATCAAAAAAATTAAAGTGAGTTTAAGCAATAATAAAGAGGTGTTTCAAAAATTACTATAAATGAGTGTTGAAAACATAGTTAAGGGTATTCATATTTTTAAAATTGTTGAAAACAAAGAAGAATTTAACGAGGTTCATAATGATATTCGCCAATACAGGTTAAAAAGTTGCTTTAATTTTTTGTTGGGGGTATGGTTTATTAAAGTTTCAATTTTTACACCCAACAAATACCCTTTAGAAACTTTAATAAGTTTAATGTTTAGTTGATGTTTTTAATAAATAGTTTCAATAATACTCATATCGATGGAAAAGATAAAAGTTAAAAAAAGTGGCAAAGTTGTAATCCAGCGCAATAAATACACAATTGAGCATAGGGAGAAAGCCCGAAAATATTACATAATGGGGCTTAATTTACACGAAATTAGTAAATTGCTAGATGATTGTCCAGTCAGAACACTAGAGAAATGGCAGCAAGCCGAAAAATGGACTGATTTAAAACAACCTGAAAGCATTAAGAAAAAGGCACTTGAACTAAGCGAAGCGGGTAAGAGTTACAACGAAATAGCCAAAATTTTAGAAATAAGCCGTACAACGGTTTGGAGGTATCTAATAGAGGCAAAGGAGAGCAGAAATAGTTAATAAAGTCACAATATTAGAATTTAGGCTTATGAATAGAACTGAAAGAACTGAACTAATAAAGCAACTTAAGTCAAATGGCTTTATTGTTGCAAAGGGGTATTCCTTTCTATACTTGAATGAAAATGGGAGTGTATTCAGCCTAGTGAAAGGTTCGCTATTAAAGCCAAATTCAAGAAATATGATAACAGTTAATGGCAAGCGTTTAAACTTGACAAAGTTAATTTTAGAGGCATTTAAGGGGATAGAATACAGCAAAGGGCAAATAGTNNAACAAATCAAATTTAAACGCAAATAACCTAAGATATGCCCGCCTATTTACGTCCAGCGCAATAATGAAAGTTAACCAAAACGATTTATTAACCGCCATTAGATGCTATTTTGAGGTTGAAAAGAAGTTTAATGTTAAAAACTATATAAGAACCAAGTTTTATTTAGGCTCTATTGCCGAAAAAAGGGGCTTTTTTATCGCAAATAAAGGAAAAGAAAACTTAGAAGCGTTTGAATACTACTTAAAGGGTGATAATATTAGAGAAAGTGCTAAAAAAAGCGGGTTAGGTATAAGAGATTGCAGTTTGATTGTTAATACCTTCTTAAATGCAATGATTAGTGAGGTATTGGAAGATAAAAAGCAAGGTTCTATAACAGAAATGGAGTTTATCCAAAGAAAAAGGACTAAAAGACAAATTATAAAAAAATGGAATGATTATATGTCTACCTTCAGCCATGAGAATGATGTAAAAAGTAAAAAATAGTCTTTATAGGACTTTATAAATATATTGAAATACAGCATTTTATAGTTTTGGGTAGAAAAATGGTAGAAATATTCGAGAAAATAGTCTTTTTAAAAGTGGTTAAAAGACAAAGGCGAAAATACAGTAAAATGGATTTTCGCCTTTTAGGTTGCCATGGTAGCAACATAGGCATTGCAAGTATATTATAACTCTATTGTTAGTTGTAATTTGATGTCAAAATGTTAAGGTAAATACCTTTTAAGCAAAATTTCTATGCCAATTCGAATAATTGGAAGTATTAAATATTTCCAAATCAATTTTTTAAATTTTGTTTTTTTCTTATTGTGCTTCGTTTTCATGTTTCAAGAATCTCAATAACATAAGTTTGTATATTCAATAGAAGCTAAAATACCCTAAAGCCAAAGTGTTAAAAAGAAAAAGCCTAGACTAAGTATCACAATGTTTAGATTGTGAGAAATAATATTGTCAAATATCAACTTTAAACCCTCCTAAAAAAAGGACACCACTTACAAAGCCAATAAAAAAGGGTGTTTTGTCATTAGTATTCGGAATTTAGTACTCAATTAGTTATTTAAGCTGGAACCTAGTTCCCTTTGTTATGGAACGGAGTTCATTTTTTTTCGAAAACTTGTAAATACTTTAAGAGACAATTAGTCCAAAGAAAGATTAAAACTCATAATAACGAAAGGACACAGAAAACCATCAAAATATTAGCGTTTATGTAGTTTGACATATTGAAAGGCTTGTTTTAACAGACTATAGAAAGGACACAAGTGCAATTACTTTTTTAAATGATGTTAATATCTAGTTGATTCGATTTGAATCAAAAGTTTTAAAGCATTTTTTATTTGATTGGTTTTTTGTTAACAGTGATTGAACCTAAATCATTAAACAATGGATTTGATTCAATATGATTCAAAACTCAGAGTTAGGCCATAGGGATATTGATACAGTTAATAAATAAAAAAATGTTAATAGTATTGTTTTAGCAAATTTTTATGAAATTTGTACAAATAGTTATCCTATGAAGCGAAAACCGAACAACATTAGAAAGATAGCCAGTATAAAAGGGGCTATCACAAAGCATATAAAAAGTTCAATGGGGACAGTAAACCCTAGATATTCTCTTTGGTATTGTGGGATAACCAATGATACAGAAAGAAGAAAGGCAGAGCACAATGTAAGAAAGAAGGATATTAAAATTGAGTTTTGGAAAAGTTTTAATGCTGGGACAATGAACGACGCTCAGATTATAGAAACTGAAATGTTTAGTAAAGGCATGAAAAATATGCCTTATAAAGGTGGGGCGAATGTTGGCTCAAAAAATGTTTATGTTTTTAAAATGACACCTAGGGGCTTAGAAGGGATAGAAGATGTAATCTCGATTTTATTCTCTTAAGAGATACTTGTACATATATAAATTATCGATAATATATGGAAAATAAAGATATAATAGTTAGGTTGGCCGACATCTTAAAGCAAATGGAAACCAAAGGCAAGCATGGCGATACTGGCTATATTGCAAATGAAACAAGAATGATTGCGAGGAATGCTATTGAACTATTAGAAAATTTTCAAACTCAAAGCATTGAGGTTGCAGAAACGAAGACAATTGCAATTAGAGAATTAAATAAGGCAATCGAACAGGCTAATAAGTACTATGAAAAAGGTTGCGGGTATGACCCTATTGAGAATCGTAACTATAGAATTGATATCTATACCTTTATAAATACTACCTACAATGCATTAGACCTTTTCCTAGTCAGTTGTAAAAATTATCATCAATAAGATTGCAAAGTGTTATATTTAAAGGTAGTTAGTAGATATGAATAGTTAAATATTTTGTTTTTATAAATTCTACCATATTTCTACCCAAACAATAAAAATAATCATTATAGTCTTGAAAATCAAATATATATGCATTAAAAAAAACGTTCCGTCCGGACCGCAAAAAGCCTCAGAGAAATCTGAGGCTTTTTCGTTTTTTGTCCTACTGTTAACAAAAAAAGAAGAGTCAACTGGTTGGCTCTTCTTTTTTATAAAAATATCTTTTATTCTATTATAATCTTTTGTTTTAGAGTTTCATTATCTGCATTAATGGTAACAATATACAATCCTTTTGATTTGTTGTTTAATTCAATCGTAGCCTCATTGCTATTACTGAGAATTTGTTTATAAACCAATTTACCACATATATCATGCACTTCAATCAGTAAGGTTTTGTATGCCTTACTGGTTTTGAGCTTAAATAATCCTTTATTTGGATTTGGATATAAAATGATATCGTTTGAACTAATTTCATTGACTCCCGTTGGAGGATTTGTTTCAATTCTTACATCATCAAGATAGCAGTTATAACCATATTCCGAGGTAAACAAAAAGCCAATCTTTAAATTGCTTTGGTTCATTGCTCCATTGGGTAATTTATAGGATTGTTGAGTCCAGCTAGTTGTTGTGTTATATCTCTGGTAAATTGTCCCATCGTTCCATGTTGTTCCATTGGTTGACCATTGAATTTTCATGTTATCAAGATAATTTGGCCACTGTGTATCTCGATGCCATGCAAAATTGACATAAAGTTGAGATTCTCCAACACTTGAGAATGAAGGGCTTACTAGCCTAAGAATATTGCCAGCACCACAATAAGTAGAGTTAAACATAATCATATGGCTTCCTTCATAGGGGCTTGCATCTGGAGTTTTTCCTGATTTTACTTGTGTAATTGCCGCTGGCTGATCGGCTGTAGAACCTGTTGCAACTACATCTACTGACCAGCAAGGCGATAGTTCAATGCTATTAAAACCATGTAAAATAGGAATTGTGGGTATAATACAATTTGTTGAACCTTTCGTTGAAACAGCTGCCGAATATTCATTGGAACTGTTTTTGGACCAAATTCTATAGTAATAGTTTGTACCAGCTGTTAATGAAGAATGATTAAATGATAACGCATTTCCGGCATATATTATAGTGCCGCCCCCAGGAATTGATGTTCCAACAGTGTAAATCGAACCTTTTGTAGGTGAGCCAATTGTACCTGTTGAGTTTGTGGCAATTATTACATCATCATTGCTGGCATTAAGATTCCATGATAGATTTATCTGAGAATCACTCACTCCAGATGCCACAAAATTTTGCGCGGGATTTACATCTGATATATAAACTGTAAACGAAATGGTGGTTCCAGCAGATGTTACGTTACTAATATCTAGGCCTCCAGGCAAACCATCATATAGAAATGAGCTAGGATTTGTCGAAGAATTTATGCTAGTTCTACCTGATGCTGAATTGAAATATGCATTGTTTATCATTCCGTTTTGTGTAGTAGTTCCATTTGGACGATAAATGTATACTTCATCAAATACGCTAACATTATCGAAACTGGCATTCCCCTCAAAATCTGGATTTATTCGGTATACTACCAGCCCATTACCTGGGAGGTAACTTTCGAATGAACCTCCTTGCTTACGATACTCAAGAACAAAAAATTCCTTATCAGAATTTGGTGATGCAATTTTGTAGCAATTATTTGTTGATGATGTTAAAGGGTTTAATGAATAGGTTCCTGAAATAGTAATTTCTGGTATTGTTGTTATCCATTTTGCATTTGCATATTTCCATTTCATGTAAGCTCCCATATGCCCTCCACCTTGTTCCATAATATCCCAT
>DQHR01000065.1 GCA_003531155.1 Bacteroidales bacterium
AGTAAAAATTCCAGAACGATGATACGAACTGATGATCCAAGTCTTGTTATCCTTTGTGCGTATAACCTTAAGCCCCCTGTATAGCTTATTTCCAGATAAATCAAATAAAACCTCAGATTTAGCTACACTTTTATCTTCTATAGCTTTGTTTAGATTGAATTTGAAGATCTTCCCACGTGTTGATTGTGACATTAGAATCCACAATTCATCTTGAGAATATTCAAAAATCTCGTCAACTTTCGATGAATTATTTTCAAAGAGATAATTATCTGGTAAGGCTATAAATTCTTCAGTGACAAATTTTTTCTTTAGAGTTTTAATATTCCTTTCAGGAGCAAGAAATGTATACTTATCATTTTTAATATATATCAAACCTTTTGAGAACCCAACAAGCACTGCACCATCACTCAATTTCTTCATGCAACTCACAGCAAGAAGCGAATTTTTCTCTTTTGAGAATAGGGCTTTCCATTTACGATTGTGGAATATGGATAAACCTTTCTCAGATCCTGCAATAATAAAACCGTTATTATCAACTATTGAGTTTACTGGAAATACGATTTTAGAGTTTGTGGTATCATAAAAGTCCCAACTTATTCCATCGTATCGACAAATACCCTTATCAACGCCAAACCAAATTGAGCCATCCTTGCTGCTTTCAATACATCTCACACCTTTTCCTCGAAGTTCGGGCATCAGTTTCCATCGCCACGGCTCAAGCAATGGATCAGAAACAACTGGCTTATAAGCATGCTGAGAGTATAGCTTATTACAACTACCTGATAAGGAAAAAAGTATTACTATGGCAAGTAATCTGTTTAGCATTGGGTTAGTTGAATAATTCTGAATCAAATAGTTAAATCAAATTGCAAATTTTTTATGTTACAAAAAATTACGAAACCAAATTAATTTAAGTCAACAACCAGTGGGTTTTTATTTTTTAAAGAGAACTCTTCGATATACGAATTCCATGATTCATCTGTTTCAAAACCCCACTTATTCCAACCTGCTCCAGTGTAATAAAGGAGTTTATCGCCCTTTTTATAATCCATAGTAATAAAGAAATGATCTTTATTCTCTTTTACTTCAATTGCCTTAACAGTAGAAACAACTCCCAAATAGGTTATTCCGTTTTCACCAACATCAAGTTTGTAGGTTATTAAGCTTTTTGAAGCATCCTTCAGAAGAATTTCGCCCTCTTTCCTTTTTGCAATTCCCGATGCAACCTGGAACGAGTTATCAAACTCTTCTACCACTGAGTTTAGCTGACTACCAGCATCCAGTGAAAAAGTTCTTGTTTCAACAACTCTTTGATTGTTAACATAGAAAGCAGGATAAGAAAGTTTGAATGATGTTCTAATAGGCCCATTATCTAATACTTGATAAGATTGAAAATTAATACCAAGCCAAATTGAATCATTTACATAAGGAGCCACACCACCGGCACCAAGGGTTCGCCCAACCTTAAAGCAATCGCAACCTTCACCATTATCCTTATGGTAGCTAATTTTTTTCAAAAGATAATCGCTGTACCATTTATCAACAATAAGATTATCGGTTCGCTTAACCCAAACATCAAGACCATTACTAGCACCATCCTTGGGTATCAGCGCCAAGCCGTAAATTCTAAAGGCAATTCTATCATTTTCCCAAGCATAATCGTCGTATCGCTCTGGAACGAATCGTCCAAAAGCCTTTTGAGGATAGCTGCTAGGTGTTCCTTTTTTGATAGAATACTCAGCGCTAGCATTTTCATTAACTGTAGCCTGAAAGATTAACTTTTGAGGTTTACTTTCGCCTGCATAAATCAATTGGGATGGTATTTCAACGCCACTGGGGTCTAAAACCACAAACGAGGCATCGCCTCCTATATTTTTTGCTATATCGGCCATGGAAACCTCAACAGTCTCGTTAACTCTTTTAATATTTAAAGAGTTCTTTACAGTTACTTTTATCTCATTTTTTGATGCACATCCGAATAATACTAACGAAATGGCAAACAGAATAAGTTTTCTCATAGGTTGGTTAATTAAGGGGTTATTTTGGAAGTTTACCTAGATATGCAAGAATTCCACCATCGACATATAAAATATGTCCATTTACAAAATCAGATGCCTTGGAGGCCAAGAAAGCAACTGGTCCTTGAAGATCATCGGTAGTTCCCCAACGTGCTGCAGGTGTTCTACCAACAATAAAACTATTGAAAGGATGACCCTCTTCGCGCAACGGTGCGGTTTGAGGTGTTGCTATGTAGCCCGGGCCAATTCCATTTACCTGAACATTAAACTCAGCCCATTCGCAGGCAAGATTTTTAGTTAACATTTTAAGACCTCCTTTGGCTGCAGCATAAGCAGATACCGTTTCGCGGCCTAATTCGCTCATCATAGAGCATATATTGATAATTTTTCCACCGCCCTTTTTAATCATGTAAGGAGCAACTGTTTTCGACATTATAAATGGTCCGTTTAGGTCGATATCGATGACCTGCCTAAAATCACTGGCAGACATTTCAATAGCCNNGCTTTATGATTCCTGCATTATTTACCAAGATATCGATTACTCCTACCTCTTCAGTAATTTTTTTGATATACTGTTCGACAACAGCCTCGTCTGTAACATCAAAGACATAGCCTTTAGCATCAATTCCGCATTTCTTATACTCTTCAATACCACTTTCAACCGCCTCCGTTTTAATATCGTTGAAAACGATTTTTGCTCCAGCATAAGCCAATGCCTTAGCCATTGCCATCCCTATTCCATAGGATGCACCTGTAATCAAAGCAACTTTCCCGTCGAGTCGAAACAATTCTGAATTCATATCAATATCCTTTAATGTTGATTATCTCAAATCTTCAATCTTATAAAAATCTTGGTCGGAGTAATCGAGGTTTTCGCCTCCCATGGCCCAAATAAAAGTATAGTTTGATGTTGCAGCAGCAGAGTGAATCGACCATTCGGGAGAAA
This sequence comes from Bacteroidales bacterium, assembly GCA_003531155.1. GTDB lineage: Bacteria > Bacteroidota > Bacteroidia > Bacteroidales > Tenuifilaceae > UBA8529. The sequence goes on from DQHR01000065.1 coordinate 2,965, forward strand.
TTACCGCCTCGTTGTTTTGCATCCAAATATGCCTTGTCTCTGTTGGCTCACCCATAAAATGACAAACAGATTGGCCTGCAGGCACATCGAAATAAAAATAAGCCTCCATCCTTCTGCTATGGGTATGTGGTGGCATGGTGTTCCATACACTACCAGGCTTTAGCTCAGTCATCCCCATTTGGAGCTGACAGGTTTCAATAACCTCACGAACAAGCATCTTATTTATTGTACGATGATTCGATGATTCTAACGCTCCAAGTTCAACAATAACAGCATCCTTTTTCGTAACCTTTTTATCTGGATATGACTTATGTGCAGGGGTTGAACAGAAATAAAACTTAGCAGGATTTGCTTTATCGTTGCTTTCAAACGTCACAACCCTATCGCCAGAGCCAATGTAAAGCGATTCCTTGAAATTGAGTTCATACTTTTGCCCACTAACAGTGACAACACCAGAGCCTCCAACATTAAAAACACCGAGTTCTCGACGATTCAAGAAAAATTGAGCTTTTACAGGATCTATCGCCTCAAGAATCAATGATTCACTAACAGGCATTGCGCCCCCAACAATCATCCTATCATAAAGCGAGTAAACCATGCTAACCTGATTTTCAACAAAAATATTTTGAATTAAGTGTTCTTTCCTAAGTCGTGCCGTATCCCAACCTTTTACATCTTGTGGGTGGGCAGAGTATCTGATTTCAAAATTTGTCTTCATACGAAAATATTTATAGAATAATTCTTAACAAGCAACTCCAAAAATGTTTTTACAAAACTAATAAAAATATTTTCGTGTACGTACACGAAAACTAAAAAATTTATATATTTGCCTAATATATTGAATATAGCACACCTTATTAATATATATACCGTTTTCGTTAACGGGAATCTCTCAAAAACCTCATACGTAATGGCAAAGCCAGATAAAAAAATAACAATTAAAGACATTGCTCTCCTAGCAGGTGTTTCTATAGGTACTGTAGATAGGGTAATACATAATAGAGGTGAAGTATCTGAAAAGACAAGAGTAAAAATTCTTAGAATAACAGAAACCCTAAACTATCAACCCGACGTTTTGGCAAGTACACTTGCATCTAAAAAGAATGTGCGTTTTGCAACAATAATGCCTAAAGTCGATAAAGAAAGTTCTTTTTGGAAGGCTCCGTTATCTGGAATTGAGAAAGCGATTAAGGAAATTGAACATTATGGGATTACTAATAAAACTTACTTTTTTTCGGTTTTTGAGAAAAACTCTTTCTTAGAAGTTGCCCAAAAAGCACTGGATGAGAATCCTGACGGAATCCTCATTGCACCAAGCGTACAGGAAGAAGCACTGCAATTCGCCAACATCTGTGATGAGAGGAAAATACCTTACGCTTTCTTCAACTCAAACATAGCAGAGCTTAATCAAATTACTTATGTTGGACAAGATTCTATCCAAAGCGGTATTGTTGGGGCTAAACTAATGGACTATTGCCTTGGGACAAACTGCGAGATTCTTGTAGTCTCAATCTATAGTTTCCTAAAGAACAACACTCATATTCAGAACAGAAAGCAAGGTTTTATAAAGTATTACGAAACGAAATCTGGGGCAAAAAAGCAACTACACTCACTCGAAATTAACAGTTTTAACGATGGTGATATTTATAGCGAACTTCGAAAAACTCTAAAGGAAAAGCCCAATATTAAAGGCATATTCGTTACAAACTCAAGGGTTTTCCATGTTGCCCGATTTATTGAATCTGAAAAACTAAGTCATATTAACCTAATTGGTTACGATCTCACCACTGAGAATATCCCATATCTAGAAAAAGGAACTATCAGCTTTCTTATCAATCAAAAGCCCATTGAGCAATCGTACAGCGGGTTAATTGCGCTTTTCAACAAGATTGTACTCAAAAAGGATGTTCCGAAGGAGATTCTCTTGCCTATTGATATTGTTACTCGCGAGAATTTAATGTATTACGAATAAAAGTTTAAAATACTAAACAATGAACAAATTATCGTTTGACGATCTAAACAGTAAAGTATGCGTTCTAACAGGGGGTGCAGGGATTATTGGAGCATCAATTGCCGAAGCGCTTGCTGTAAACGGGATAAAGACTGCTATTCTCGATTTAAACGAAAAGGAAGCAAATGATTTGGCCGACCGCATCGAGAAGAAAACTGGAACAAAAACCAAGGCCTACAAGGCCAACGTACTGGATAAGGAATCGCTTATTCTAGTGAAAGAAAAGATTAATAAGGATTTAGGCAAAATAGACATACTTATCAATGGGGCCGGAGGAAATTCACCAAAAGCAACAACTCAACTTGAGAAGTTAGGAAAAGAAAACTTAAATGAGCTAGAGAAGTCCTTCTATGGACTAGATGTTGACGGTTTCGATTTTGTTTTCGACCTTAATTTCAAGGGTACTCTGCTGCCAACCATGNNTCCAACCATGGTTTTCACCACCGACATGCTCGAAACTGGAAAAGGCGTAGTTCTCAACATCTCATCGATGAACTCATACAAGCCTTTAACAAAAATCCCGGCTTACTCTGCTGCAAAAGCATCGGTAAACAATTTCACGATGTGGCTAGCAGTGCATCTTGCTAAAGTTGGCATTAGGGTAAATGCGATTGCACCTGGCTTTTTCCTTACAAACCAGAATAGGTTCTTACTTGTAGATGAGAAAACAGGGAACGCAACGGCTCGAGGTCAAAAAATCATTTCGAGTACACCAATGGAAAGGTACGGTGAGGTTGAAGAGCTCAATGGCACAGTAATGTTTTTAATATCAGATATATCAAAATTCATTACTGGAGTATGCATTCCTGTTGATGGTGGCTATAGCGCTTATGGAGGTGTTTAACTTTTAAATTGATTTTTGGAAAAATGGGAATGGAACAAACATGGAGATGGTATGGGCCTAGCGATCCAGTTACGTTATCAGATATTCGCCAGGCAGGAGCAACAGGGATTGTAAATGCATTACACGAAATACCTATTGGCGAAGTTTGGAGCGTTGAAGCGCTTGTTGAAAGAAAAAGACATATCGAATGGGATAACTCAGTTACACCACCAAAACCAAGAGGATTAGTTTGGTCGGTTATTGAGAGCATACCTGTTCACGAAGACATTAAGCAAGGTAAGCCTACACGCGATATTTGGATTGAAAAATATAAAGAAAGCATTAGGAATGTTGGTATGGTTGGCATTCCAGTTATTACCTACAACTGGATGCCAGTTGTTGATTGGACACGAACAAATCTTTCGTTAGTACTCGAGGATGGAGCTAGGGCTCTGTCGTTTGATTTTGCCGAATTTGCAGCATTCGATCTTTTTATTCTTAACAGACCCGATGCAGAAAAGGATTACTCAGAAGAGTTGATTAATGCTGCAAAAGATTGCTTCGAATCAATGTCATCGGAGCAGCAGTACTTGCTCCAAAAAAACATTATTGCAGGTTTACCAGGGGGGCAGCAAGGCTATACGCTTGAAGATTTCCAAAACAGGCTTCTTGAGTATAAAGATATTGACACTACTAAATACCGTGAAAACCTCAAATACTTTCTTGATCAAATAATTCCAGTTGCAATAGAATCGGGTGTTCGCATGGCTATTCACCCCGACGATCCTCCTGTTTCACTTTTTGGCTTGCCTAGAGTGGTTAGCACCGAAGCTGATTTAAACTATATAATCAACATATACGATTCCATCTACAACGGGTTATGCTTTTGCACAGGCTCATTGGGCGTTCGTTCCGACAATGATCTCCCGGGCATGATAGAACGTCTTGGTAATAAAATAAACTTCTTGCATCTGCGCAGTACTCAACGCGACCCACTTGGTGGATTCCACGAAGCAAGCCACTTGCGAGGCGATGTTGATATGTATAACGTAATTGTTGCCGTTTTGAAAGAGCAAAGACGCAGACATGCAGCCAACAGAAGAGATGAACAAATTCCTATGAGAGCTGATCATGGACATACAATCCTCGACGATCTAAAAAAGAAAACAAATCCGGGCTATTCAGCCATTGGATTACTAAGAGGAATGGCTGAACTCAGAGGCCTTGAGATGGGAATTGAGCGAAGCGGAGTAACCTATAAATAAATGGATATAAAGTGTTTCAATCTATAAATAAAAAGAACTGAAGGATATGAAACACCCATGTAAGACAGATTGCACAAGCACGAATGAACAGAATATGGGTGTTCCATCCACTCATAAGGTTTGTAAGAATTAAAAATAGAGAGTATTGATAGTTGGCTAACTAAATATTTTATACGGATGAAACTTGAACTAAGAAAAAACTTCACCTATTCATTGCTTGTTCCAACAAGCATGGGGGTTCGCATTACTCCTATCAATGGACAGCCGGTTCATAGCAGCGATACATTTACAATGCAGGCTACTAGTGCCGAAACAAACGTTGCAAGCATCCCTGCATATCTTGGACTTCCTGTGAAGGTTTTAACCACTTTTGTAAAAGGGAGCCCTATAGCACAATTCATAAAGAGCAACCTTGCAAGTCGACATATTGCCTATGAAGGTGTGGAAGTTGAGCAAGGTGGTCCTTGGGGATACCGGCATCAGTTTAACATTGCCGATAGTGGCTTTGGTTCTAGGGGACCAAGGGTACACAACGATCGGGCAGGTGAAGTTGGTCGGACACTAAATGTTAAAGATTTCGATCTGCATAAAATTTTTGATGTGGAGGGAGTTCAAGTAATTCATCTTTCTGGTCTTATTGCTGCTCTATCAAAGGAAACAAGCATCTTCTGCTTAGAACTAGCAAGATATGCTAAGAAAACAGGCACTTTGATTTCATTCGATCTTAACTATCGTGCTTCGTTTTGGAAAGGACGAGAACAGGAACTCCATGATATCTTTACCGAAATAGCCTCAATCTCAGATATTCTGATTGGTAACGAGGAGGATTTCCAGCTTTGTCTTGGAATAAAAGGTCCAGAAGCTGGCGGTAAAAGCCTTGAAGCACAGATTGACAGCTTCAAAGAGATGATTAAGAGGGTAAAAGTTAACTTCCCAAATACAACATTCTTTGCCACAACGCTGAGAGAAGTTATCAGCGTAAACAAGCACCTTTGGGGTTCAATCATCCTTGAGGGCGATAATTGGCACACCATTGAGCCTCGCGAAATCAATGTGTTAGATCGAATTGGTGGAGGCGATGGTTTTGTGGGTGGTTTGCTCTATGGAATTCTAAAAGGCTGGACATCCGAAAAGTGTATGCAATTTGGCTGGGCTAGTGGTGCATTAGCTACTACCTTCTTAACCGATTATGCTCAACCTGCCGATGAGGAAATGGTTTGGAGTATATGGGAAGGAAATGCGAGAGTTAAAAGATAAGGCTTTTTAAGGTTTTGAAAATAAATAGGTTAATGTGAATTAGCGATTCGGGGAGAAAATACCCGAAACGCTTAAAAACAAACATTATGATTTACTTTGAAAGAGGTTCAGAAACCGACAGTTTAACATCGTTAGATTTACAAATTAGCATAAATGCTGCACTTAGCAAGTTAGGTCCAAGGAAGAAAGTTCTTGTTATTCCACCCGATTTCACACGCTTTCATTCGCGAGCTGGTGAAATAACCCAATATATCTGTGAATATTATGGTAATGCTGTTACAGATATACTTCCAGCGCTTGGTACCCACTTTGCAATGTCTCCTCAGGAAATTGAGATAATGTTTGGGAAAAAGTTATCAGGATTAATCAGAGAGCACAACTGGCGAACAGATATAGTAAAACTGGGAGATGTCCCATCAGGTTTTATTCATCAAGTTTCTGAAGGGAAACTCAACTACTCTTGGCCTGCTCAAGTTAACAAACTACTTGTTCAAGGAAATTATGATCTTATCCTATCTGTAGGTCAGGTTGTTCCTCACGAAGTGATTGGAATGGCCAACTTTAATAAAAATATTTTTGTTGGTACTGGAGGAGCAGAGGGTATTAACAAAAGTCATTTTCTGGGAGCAGTTTATGGAATGGAGCGTATTATGGGTCGTGCGGATACTCCTGTTCGAAAAGTACTTAACTACGCCTCTAAAGCATTTTCAAATCATTTACCAATAGTCTATATTCAAACAGTACTTAGTAAAGATAGCCTAGACAACAAGTTAAAACTCAGGGGCCTTTACATCGGAAATGGTGTTGAATGTTTCGAAAAAGCCTCAGACCTTTCGTTAAAGGTGAATTTTAAAATGCTCGAAAAGCCTCTTAAAAAAGTAGTTGTATATCTCCCGCCCGAAGAATTTAAAAGTACCTGGTTAGGAAATAAAAGTATTTACCGAACAAGAATGGCCATTGAAGATAATGGCGAGTTGATTGTTATCGCTCCAGGTGTAAGAGAATTTGGAGAGGATAAGCAAATCGACAAGTTGATTAGAAAATTTGGTTATAAAACCACTCCTGAGATTCTTGAGTTTATTAAAAACGATCCGGAATTAGCAAGCAACTTGAGTGCTGCAGCACACTTAATACATGGCTCATCTGAAAATCGATTTTCAATTACCTATTGTACATCAAAACTATCCGAAGGTGAAATCAAGTCCGTTAATTATAACCATCAACCACTTGATGAGATAGTTAATAGATATAATCCCAACTCTCTGAAAGATGGTTACAATACCGTCGATGGAGAAGAAATCTTTTTTATCTCAAATCCTGCACTTGGCCTTTGGGCACACAAAGACAGGTTTAATTAGTTTCTAATAAAACACACAAAATATGAAGGTATTATCAGATATTGGATTAATTGGATTAGCAGTAATGGGTGAGAATCTTATTTTAAATATGGAAAGTAAGGGTTTCACTGTTACGGCCTATAACCGTACTACCGACAAAGTAGATAATTTTATTAATGGCAGAGCCAAAGGCAAAAATATTAGAGGAGCAAAATCATTAGAAGAGTTTATTGGCTCACTCGAAAGGCCTCGTAAAGTTATGCTTATGGTAAAGGCAGGCAAAGCAGTTGATGATTTTATTGATTTGCTTATACCACTCCTTGAACCCGGCGATATAATCATTGATGGAGGAAATACCCATTTCCCCGACACAAATAGAAGAACAAAATACGTTGAGAGCAAAGGATTACTCTTTATCGGAACAGGTGTTTCGGGAGGCGAAGAGGGTGCTTTACTTGGTCCATCAATCATGCCCGGAGGTTCTGTCAAAGCATGGGAATCGGTAAAACCAATTTTCCAAAGAATTGCAGCCAAAGTTAATGGAGATATTCCTTGCTGCGACTGGGTTGGCGAAAATGGCGCAGGTCATTTTGTAAAAATGGTTCACAACGGAATTGAGTATGGCGACATGCAGATTATCTGCGAAGCTTACCAGGTAATGAAGGAGCTGTTGGGATTGAGCGCCGACGAAATGTACGAGGTATTCAAAAAATACAATGAAGGCGATCTGGATTCGTACCTGATTGAAATTANNAAAAAGGAACAGGAAAATGGACTGCTGTAGCAGCTCTCGATTTAGGTGTTCCGCTAACATTAATTGGCGAAGCCGTTTTCTCTAGATGCCTATCGGCACAAAAGGACGAAAGGGTTATTGCCTCAAATATCCTTACTGGCTCTGCACCTAAATTCTCTGGCGATAAAAAAGCGTTTATCGAAGATTTAAGGCAAGCGCTCTTTGCATCTAAAATCGTTTCTTACGCTCAAGGTTACGTGCTAATGAGAGAAGCAGCCAAAGAGTACACCTGGAACCTCAACTATGGAGGAATTGCTCTAATGTGGCGCGGTGGCTGTATTATACGCTCAGTATTTTTGGGAAAAATTAGAGAGGCTTTCGACAGAAATCCTGATTTAACAAACCTTTTACTCGATCCTTACTTTACTGATAAGGTTGTTAATGCCCAAGATGGCTGGAGAAGAGTACTTAGCGCAGCTATTCAGAATGGCATACCTGTTCCTGCATTAACGACAGCCCTCTCCTACTTCGATGGCTACCGCTGCGAAAGATTGCCAGCAAACCTTCTTCAAGCTCAACGCGATTACTTTGGTGCCCACACATACGAAAGAATAGATAAACCTAGAGGAGAATTCTTCCACACTAATTGGACGGGAAGAGGAGGCGATACAGCATCATCAACTTATAATGTTTAACTCTACTTAACCCCTACAATATGAATACTAAACCTTTAATGGAAAAAATGACAAATTACCGTTGGGTAATTTGCACTTTGCTGTTTTTTGCAACTACTATTAACTACATGGATCGTCAGGTTCTTTCGCTTACAANNGACAAACACCGATTATGGTAACATAACCTCACTATTTTCAATCTTTTATGCTATTAGCCTTTTGTTTGCTGGCCGGTTTATCGATTGGATGGACACGAAAAAAGGATTTTTATGGGCCATTGGAGTTTGGTCGGTAGGTGCAGTGCTACATGCATTCTGCGGTATTGCAACATCAGGCATTGTTGCCGATCATTGGTTTGTAGGGTTTCATGGAGCTAAAGATATCATCAAAACCGTTGATAATGCTAGTTTGATAATCAGTGTTAGCGTATCGCTATTCATCTTTGCACGACTGATTCTTGCCATTGGTGAGGCTGGAAACTTCCCTGCTGCAATTAAAGCAACTGCCGAGTTTTTCCCAAAAAAGGATCGTGCTTTTGCTACAAGTATATTCAACGCAGGAGCAACCGTTGGAGCATTAATTGCTCCACTTACAATACCCATTATTGCAGCCAAATTTGGTTGGGAAATGGCGTTCATCGTAATAGGTGGTTTTGGTTTTATTTGGATGGGATTTTGGCTATTTCTATACAAAAAACCAAACGTGCACCCTCTGGTTAACAAGGCAGAACTCGACTATATCCATCAAGATACTGCACCAACAACCGAATCGGGCAGTACTGAGAAAAAAACGGAAAAGAAAATATCGTTTCTCGATAGCTTCAAATATAAGCAAACATGGGCTTTTGCCTTTGGCAAATTTATGACCGATGGCGTTTGGTGGTTCTATCTTTTCTGGCTGCCAGCATACTTAAGCGATGTATACGGACTTACATCCGATTCAACAATGGCCCAAGTTCTAATATTTGTGCTATATGCTATAACCTTACTCTCTATTATAGCAGGCTGGCTACCATCATATTTTGTGAACAAAAAAGGCATGAATCCTTACGCAGGGCGTATGCGCTCGATGCTGATCTTTGCTTTCTTCCCACTATTGGTTCTTTTGGCTCAACCTCTAGGCACCTATTCATATTGGTTCCCAATAATAATCATTGGGATAGCTGGAGCAGCTCACCAATCGTGGTCTGCAAATATTTTCTCAACTGTCGGTGACATGTTCCCTAAATCAGCAATTGCAACAATTACCGGAATAGGTGGAATGGCAGGTGGAGTAGGCTCATATTTAATAAATAAAGGTTCGGGAATACTATTCGATTTTGCTCAAAATTCCAACCTAAAGTTTATGGGATTCGAAGGGATAAAATCAGGCTACTTTATCATTTTTTCAATTTGTGCAGTAGTATATCTAATTGGATGGGTTGTAATGAAGTCGCTAGTACCCAAATATACTCCTATAGCCGATTAGCAACATAAAAATTTACAACAATGAAAACTTTTCTAGACGATAACTTCTTACTTCAAAGCAAATCAGCCGAAAGGTCCTACCACGAGCATGCTAAGAAGATGCCAATTATCGATTATCATAACCATCTTATCCCTGAACTAATTGCTACAAATAAGCGATTCGACAATATCACTCAACCTTGGCTCTATGGAGATCATTATAAATGGCGGGCAATGCGCACCAACGGTGTTGATGAAAGATTCTGTACAGGAGATGCTTCCGATTGGGAAAAGTTCGAGAAATGGGCTGAAACGGTACCTCACACCATGAGAAATCCTCTTTACCACTGGACTCATTTGGAGCTTAAGAGATATTTTGGAGTTGAAGACATACTAAACAAACAAACTGCAAAAAAGATATACGATAAAGCCTCTAAAAAATTGAGTCACGACGAGTTCAGGGTTCAAGGGTTACTCACCATGATGAATGTGGAGTCGTTATGCACCACCGACGATCCAATTGACTCGCTTGAGTTTCATAGTCAAATAAAAGGCCAAAACTTGCCATTTAAGGTTTTTCCAACTTGGAGACCCGATAAGTCCATGGCAATTGAGAATCTCGAAGCATACAATGAATATCTAGATAAACTTTGCGAAGTATCAGGTATCGAAATCAATAGCTATTCGGCTCTGATCAATGCGCTCAGAAAGCGTCACGATTTCTTTGCCTCTTTGGGATGCAAATTATCCGACCATGGAATTGAGCACTTTTATGCCGAAGATTACACTATCTCCGAGATAGAATCGATATTTGCCAAAGCAAGAAAAAAAGCGCCGCTTACTCATGTTGAAATCCTTAAGTTTAAATCTGCTGCTCTTTACGATTTGGCAATATTAGATCACGAAAAGGGTTGGGCTCAGCAGTTCCACATTGGAGCGCTTAGGAATAACAATTCTCGTTTGCTTAATAAGCTAGGTCCCGATACAGGTTTCGATTCAATTGGCGATTTTCAGATTGCAATTCCAATGTCTCGTTTCCTCGATCGTTTAGATAAAAACGACAAGCTAGCCAAAACCATCATTTACAATCTAAACCCAGCCGATAACGAGGTAATTGCAACTATGATTGGTAATTTCCAAGATGGCTCGATTGCTGGAAAAATTCAATTTGGATCAGGCTGGTGGTTCCTCGATCAAAAGGATGGAATGGAAAAGCAAATCAATGCTCTTTCTACACTTGGATTACTCAGTCGATTTGTTGGAATGCTAACCGACTCAAGGAGTTTCCTCTCCTACCCTCGTCATGAGTACTTCCGCAGGATACTTTGCAATCTTCTTGGAAAAGATATCGAGAATGGAGAGCTCCCAAACGATATAGATTTTATTGGGTCTATGGTGGAGGATATTTGTTATAACAATGCTAAAAACTACTTTAAGTTCAATTCATAAACACTTAATAATTGATGGAAAAAGTTGTCACTTTTGGAGAGATAATGCTACGTTTAGCAACACCAGGGTTTGAACGTTTTGGTCAATCGAATACGCTAAATTCTACTTTCGGAGGAGGTGAAGCAAACGTAGCAGTTTCCCTTGCAAACTATGGAATAGACACTCGTTTTGTAACCCGCCTACCTAAAAACGATATTGCAGAAGCATGCATGCGCGAACTTCGTGGGCTTGGTGTTGATATATCGCACATCGTACGAGGGGGCGAAAGAATTGGAATTTACTTTCTCGAAACTGGTGCTGTAAATAGAGCAAGTAAAGTTATTTACGATAGAGCCCACTCATCAATTGCCGAAATTAAGCCGGGAGATATCAATTGGGATAAGGTTTTCGATGGTGCAACTTGGTTTCATTGGACTGGAATAACTCCTGCAATATCCGAGAGTGCAATGCAAGCATGCGCAGAGGCAATCAAAATAGCGAATCAGAAAGGAATTACCGTTTCAACCGACCTTAACTATCGCAAAAACCTTTGGAAGTATGGCAAGTCAGCAAAAGAGGTGATGCCCGAACTGGTTAAAGGTTGCGATGTTATACTTGGAAACGAAGAGGATGCTGAAATGGCTTTAGGCATCAAGCCCGAAGGTGTTGATGTTACAGGCGGTCATGTTGATTCTAAAGCCTACCTATCTGTTTCTGAACAAATCATGAAACAATTCTCAAGGTGTAAGAAAGTAATTACAACCTTACGAAGCTCAATCAATGCAAACCACAACAACTGGTCTGGAGTTCTTTACGATGGTAAACAGCTTTTCGAAGCTCCCACATATCAGATAACGCATATAGTTGATAGAGTTGGCGGTGGAGATTCGTTCATGGGTGGGCTAATTTATGGCTTGTTAACCTTTAAAGACGATTCTCAAAAGGCCCTAAACTTTGCTGTTGCAGCATCGTGCTTAAAGCACACCATTTACGGCGACTACAATAGAGTTACCGTTGATGAAGTGCTGAAACTGATGGAAGGCGATACATCAGGTAGAGTAAGTAGGTAAAATATCAGATTTCGGACTTTTATTAAGAATTACAATCAACGAACAACAAAAAACGAATTACGAACAATATGGCTCGATTTAAAAGATTACAAGTGCTAAACACTTTCGTCGAAACGGGAGTTGTTCCCTTGTTTTATCATAAAGATCCAGAGGTGGTAAAGAATGTTATCGCTGCTTGCTATAAAGGAGGTGCTAGAGTATTCGAATTTACCAACAGGGGCGACTTTGCACACGAGGTTTTCGCAGAGGTTAATAAATGGGCCGCCAAAGAATGTCCCGAAATGATTATGGGAGTCGGCTCTGTTGTTGATGCTGGTACAGCATCGTTATACATTCAACTTGGAGCAAGTTTCATAGTATCCCCATCACTTAATCCAGACTTAGCAAAGGTTTGTAATCGTAGGAAAATTGCTTGGATGCCCGGCTGCGGAACTTTAACCGAAATTAATACTGCTGAGGAACTTGGATGTGAGATTGTGAAAATATTCCCGGGGAAAGAGGTGGGCGGACCATCGTTTGTAAAAGCAATCCTAGCTCCTTGCCCATGGACAAACATAATGCCTTCGGGGGGTGTTACTCCTGATAGAGAGAACCTAAAGGCTTGGTTCGATGCAGGTGTTACCTGTGTTGGTTTAGGTTCTCAATTAACTCCTAAGGAATTGATTGATAATGCTGATTTTAAATCTCTTGAAAGTAAGGTTAAAGAGGTAATACAAATTGTGAAAGAATTAAAGAAATCATAAACTGAGAAGATATGTTAATTGAAAAATATTCATTCGGAATGGGCGATCGCTTTGGTAAAGAGGGACAAGCCCAGCTATCGGCAATACAAGAAATCAATAAACTAGGATTTAACGTTGTTCCTGTTTGGAACAAATCGTATCGTGAGCACACAATCGTGCATACCGACCACTCTTGGGTAGCCAAAGAAGCTGCAGATGCAGTTAAGGCAAATGGTTGGAAAGGTAATTATTACGTTGATGCCGACCATATTGGCCTTGCAATAGTCGATCAATTTATCGATCATAGCAACTTCTTCACCATTGATGTTGCGCATTTCATTGGCAAACTTCCAAGTATTGAAGAGAAAAATGAGTTCTTGAGCAGGTATAGTAAATACATTGGGAAACTATCCATTAAAGGCATTGAGCAAGATTTTATTGTAACAGAAACTGTACTTGAACTTGTTGCCGATAAATTCTTAACAGCAATTAAAGAGGTTAAGGCAATTTACGATCACATTGCGGCAAAGAAAGGTGCAGACAATTTCATTCCTGAAGTATCGATGGATGAATGCGATAATGCACAATCACCTCTCGAACTATTTTTCATTCTTGCAGAACTAAAGCATCGAGGTGTTGAAGTACAGACCATAGCCCCAAAGTTCTCGGGACTATTTGCAAAAGGCGTTGATTACCTTGGCAATATCGATCAGTTTGCCAAAGAGTTTGAGCAAGATGTTGCTGTTGTAAAATATGCCATTGAAAAGTTTGGTCTTCCAAAGAGCCTTAAACTAAGCGTCCATAGTGGCAGCGATAAGTTTGCAATTTACCCAATTATGAAAAGTGCAATCGAGAAATTCGATGCTGGAATTCACGTTAAAACTGCTGGCACAACATGGCTAGAGGAAGTTATTGGCTTGGCTCAATCTGATGGAGAAGGACTAGAAATAGCAAAGATTATCTACGAAAAATCTATGGGTCGTTACGATGAGTTAACTGGTCCTTATGCAACAGTGCTCAACATCGACAAGAGCAAACTACCTTCGGTAGATGTTGTAAAATCGTGGACAAGCAAACAATTTGCCGAAGCGTTGACTCACGATCAAAGTTGCCCAAATTACAATCCAAGTTTTCGCCAGTTAATCCATGTTGGCTATAAAATTGCAGCAGAACTTGGCGAGAGATATGCAAAGGCGCTAGACACAAACAGAGAGATAATAGAGAAAAACGTTAAGCACAACCTGCTCGATCGTCATCTTAAGCTTCTTTTCAAAGCCAAATAACATAGAGAACTATGAGAACAGCATCGATAAGCGTTAAGTCGTTACTTCCATCAGTATTATTTGATATTGTGGCTGTAACCGTAATATTCCTGCTACCTTCATTCTCGCATCTAACAGGAATAGCAATGTACCAACTCGACCCAATGAGATTAGCGTTGTTCGCGGCTATTCTTCTAACCAATCGAAAGAACGCCTTCGTTATCGCATTCCTTTTGCCAATTGTATCTTTTATCATTTCGTCGCATCCATACTTCTACAAGGTTTTCCTGATTTCGACAGAACTGATAATAAACGTTTGGTTATTCTACCTATTTGCTAATAGGATTAAAAGTTTGTTTTTTGCTTCGTTTCTTTCAATAGTAATAAGCAAAGCTATATACTACTTGCTTAAGTTCGTATTCATCCAATTTTTGCTTATAAATGATAGTTTAGTAAGCACATCGTTAGTAATTCAGCTAGTAGTTTCAGTTGGGATTAGCATCTTAGTGGCTTTCGCTATGAAAAAGAAGTTGGAATAGAACACAGATATATGGAAATAAAAAAGGGCTCTTTTGAGCCCTTTTTGTTTATTTTGCTAAATGGAAAGGTGGTTTAACAACCTTTGCCTTAAGTTTCTTATCGCGAATACCGATATAGATTTCAGTTCCTTCTTTCCAGAAACCTTTCTTTAGGTAACCCATACCAATACCTTGTTTACTCATTGGGGACATGGTTCCTGAAGTAACCTCACCAATCTCAACACCTTGAGCATCAAAAATTGGGTAATGCTGACGAGGAATACCACGATCTATCATGATAAAGCC
>DQHR01000060.1 GCA_003531155.1 Bacteroidales bacterium
TACCTTCATTTGCCTACGAGTAAACTTTTAGAAAATATCCATAAAAGAGGAAGGGAATATGAGCAGACAATAACAGCTGAATATCTCGAAGAAATACAAAAAGGCTATTTCGATTTCTTTAGGCAGCATCCAGAATACACCTTTCTGATAATCGACACCTCAAACATCGATTTTGTTTCAAATTCTGCTGATTATCTTAAACTTAAGAATGAGATTTTTGACAAAACCTATCCAAAAGGAATGCATACGGTCACTTTTTAGTGATGATTACAATTTTTTAAAACATAAACTTTCTTTTTTTGCGAAAAGAGTAGTATGTTTGTAAGTCTGTATACTTAAGGATAAAAAACCAAACAAAAAAATACGTAGATTATGAAAAAAATCAGGTTCCAACATCTTACATTCATCGTTGTAATAGCTCTTATTTTGGCTGCTTGCGGTGGTGCTGAAAAGATGAAACAACTCCCAGAAGGAGTTAAATTTAAAGCAACTCCCGCTCCGATGGAAGTAAATGGCAACAAAGTTAAAGTTGCTATCGAAGGCACAATTCCAGGTAAGTATTTTAACAAAAAAGCTATTGTTGATGTAACTCCAGTTCTAGTTTACGAAGGTGGTGAACTTCCTTTAGCAGTTAAAGTTCTTCAAGGTGAAGAGGTTCAAGCGAACAACCAAGTTATTGGCTACGAGGCAGGTGGTAGTTTTAAGCACGAAGTTGAGTTTGATTATAAAGATGAAATGTTTAAATCTCACCTTGAATTACGCTTCGTTATTACTTATAAAGATAAGAAAATACCTTTCGATGCTCCATATAAAGTATGTGATGGTATTCTAGCAACTTACAAACTTGTTGATATCGATCCAAAACCAACAATGTTAAAGGAAAATAGTTTCCAACGTATTGTTCCTGAGAAGAAAGAAGGTCAAATCAATTTTGTTATTTCTAAGGCTGATGTTCGTAAATCTGAACTAACCAAAGAAGAGGTTAAAATGCTTCAAGATTTTATTGCAAAATCAGTTGTTGATTCTACTAAAGAGTTTAAAGGAATTAACGTTTCGGCTTATGCTTCCCCAGATGGTCCAGAGGCTGACAACGCTAAACTTTCAGTTGATCGTGGTAAGAGCACTGAAAAATGGTTAACTGATATTTTCAAGAAAGCAAAGATTGACACTAAAGCTAATAACTATGTAAGTGTTCAAACTACTTCAGAAGACTGGGATGGTTTCCAATCTTTAATTGCTGCTTCTGACGTACAAGATAAAGAGCTTATTCTTCGCGTTCTTTCTATGTACTCCGATCCTGCTGTTCGTGAGAAAGAAATCAAAAACTTATCAAAAGTTTATTTAGTTCTTGCTGAAAAAATTCTTCCTCAGCTACGTCGTTCAAAAATGACTGCTAATATCAATTTAGTTGGTTATTCTGATGATCAATTAAAATCTATGATTGAAGGTAATACTTATGATAGCCTTAAACTTGAAGAGATAATGTACGGTGTTACTTTGATTGCTGACGCTGACAAGAAAATTGAGGTTTACAATAAGGTTGCTGAGAAATACAACGATATTCGTGCCATCAATAATGTTGCTTACCTATATTTAGTTAAGAAAGATTTAGCTAATGCTAAGGTTGCTCTTGCTAAAGCTGCAGAATCAAATGAGCCTTCAATTCTTAACAACCGTGGTTGTGTTGCTTTATTAGAAGGCGATGTTGATGGTGCTGAGAAATTATTTGCTTCTGCAACCAATGCTGGACCAGATGTAAAATATAACCTAGGTATCATTGCTGTTATTAAGAACCAATACCCAGCTGCTGTTGAGTATCTTGCTGGTTCAGATTCTTTCAACCAAGGTCTTTCTTTATTATTAACTGGTAAAACTGATGCAGCTAAGAATACTTTCTCAAAAGTTGAATCAGCAAAAGGTTTCTATGGCTTAGCAATTGTAGGTGCTCGTATGACAGATGAGTCAATGGCTCTAAACAATTTACGCACTGCAGTTGGTAAAGATGCTACTTTAAAAGCTCGTGCTAAGAACGATCAAGAATTCCGTAACTATTTCCAAAACGATGCTTTCAAAGCTATTGTTGAGTAAATAATTATAGTATTAAATATAAAATAGGCTGCTCATTGAGCAGCCTATTTTATTTCATGCTAAGCTGAGGGAAAGATTATTTATTCAGTTTTGAGAAAAAGTCCCATAGAACAATCCCTGCCGAAACTGAAATATTGAAGGAATGTTTGGTTCCAAATTGAGGTATTTCAATACATTCATCTGATAAATTAATTACTTCTTGTTCAACTCCCCTTAGCTCATTTCCAAAAACCAAAGCATATTTACAATCTATATTTGGCTTATATTTCATTAAATCGATGCTACCAACTGTTTGCTCAAGAGAAATCACTTTATAACCATTTCCTTTCAGATTTTTGATTGCTTCAGTGTTCTTTTCATAGTACTCCCATGTAACTGAGTCCTCTGCTCCGAGCGCTGTTTTGTGGATTTCTTTATTTGGTGGAGTCCCAGTTATTCCACAAAGTATAATCTTCTCTATTAGTAGTGCATCTGAAGTTCTAAAAACTGAACCTATATTGTTTAGGCTTCTGATATTATCGAGAACAACAACAATCGGGGTTTTATTAGATTCTTTAAATTCATCTAATGTTCTACGATTCAATTCTTTATTCTCGAGTTTGCGATTATCTATCATTGTTTTTGTTTTTTGCAAAGGTAGATAATCCTTTTTTTGTAATTTAGAGGCAGCCCAAACAAATATAAATCATATGAATATTCACGAATACCAAGCTAAGCAATTATTGCAGGAGTCGGGAGTTCCCGTTCCGATGAGTATCCTTGCTTATACTCCACAAGAAGCGGTTGTGGCCGCTAAAGACATTTTTGAAAAAACTGGCACAGATGAAATTGCCGTTAAAGCCCAAATTCATTCAGGCGGAAGAGGTAAAGGAGGTGGAGTAAAAATTGCTCACAACCTCGAAGAAGTTGAAAAATATGCAAGCCAAATTATTGGAATGACTCTCGTAACCCATCAAACTGGCCCTGTTGGGAAGTTGGTGCGTAAGGTAATTGTTCAGCAAGGTATTTACCAATCAGGTCCTTCGAAGGTGAAGGAGTACTATGTTAGCATATTGCTCAACAGAGCGATTGGCAGGAATATGGTTGTATATTCATCTCAGGGAGGAATGGATATTGAGGCAGTTGCTGCACAAACCCCAGAGTTGATATTTAAGGAAGAGATTCATCCCGTGGGACTACAAGCCTATCAGGCTAGGCGTATAGGATTCAACCTTGGATTAAGGGATAAAGCCCTTTCGCAGATGGTTAAATGCATACTCGCAATGTACGATACATACATTAAAAATGATTTATCGCTACTAGAGATTAACCCTCTTGTTAAAACTGCAAATGATGATATTTTTGCCGTTGATGCAAAGATTGCTATTGAGGATAATGCTTTGTATCGTCATCCAAACCTTGAACTTTTCCGCGATAAAGATGAAGAGGATCCTGCTGAAGTTGAAGCAGGTGAGAACAACCTTAACTTCGTTAAACTTGATGGAAATGTTGGCTGTATGGTAAATGGTGCCGGATTGGCGATGGCAACAATGGATATTATTAAATTATCTGGAGGCGACCCAGCAAACTTCTTAGATGTTGGTGGCGGAGCAAACGCCAAAACGGTAGCTGCTGGTTTTAGAATAATTCTAAAGGATCCCAATGTAAAAGCAATTTTGATAAATATTTTTGGTGGTATTGTTCGCTGCGATAGAGTTGCTCAGGGTGTTGTTGATGCTTATAAGGAGATTGGTAATATATCTGTCCCTGTAATAGTTCGCTTACAGGGAACAAATGCTAAAGAAGGAAAGGATTTAATAGACCAATCAGGCTTACATGTTTCGTCAGCAATTTCGTTGCAGGAGGCTGCGAACCTTGTTAAACAGGCAGTTGTTTAAATTGATAAAAAAACCGAGGTAAATCCTCGGTTTTTTTATTATCTATAGTGATTTTGCTTCCTTATCAGAACATGTAGTACATCCAAAAATAGAGTAAAGCGGGCAGTAGTTAATAAAAGCAGTAAGAATTGGGATTATAGCAATTAAACCCCACCAGCTTTGATATACAATTCCAATAGAAGCTGCGATAACACCAATGACTAATCTTATAATCATATCGACTTTACCTACATTCTTTTTCATTTGTTAAAGTTTAAATAGTTAATATGTAAACAAATAAAAAAAGAAAAATGTTCATTACCAGTTTATTGCTTTTCGTCGAACAGGCATCGTCATACATCTCGCGCCTCCACCACCGCGAGGAAGTTCATTTCCATCAATGGTTAGGACATATTTTTTATATGCGTTTAGGTTAATTTTATCTGCAAGAACATCCTTTGCTCTAATAATTTCAAAGCCGTTTTTATGCATCTCGTCCATTGTATAGGTATTTCTTGAGTATCCTATCACTTTGCCGGGGCCAATGGCAAAGAAATTAGCACCGCTATGCCATTGCTCTCGCTCTTGAACCCAAGGATCGCGTGTGCCACCACATATAATTGGTTTAAGATCCATGCCTAATCCTTTTAATGCGGTTAGCAGATTTTCAACGGTCTTAATTTCAAGTACTTTCCCGTTCTGAACTGTTATTTGTACTGTTTGATAACGATTTGGTTTAAGTATGACAGGTTCAAACACCATACACTTATCGACATCAAGTAATGTAAAAACCATATCGAGGTGAATAAACGACTCAGGTGATTCAGGTAGTTCTTGAACAAGAATATATCGCTTGCCCTTATCTTTCAATGCGAGAAGTTTACTTAATACAAAATCGATGGCATATGTAGTTGTTCTAATGCTGCTCCCAATTAAAAGGATATCATCACGAGCAATGAGTACATCACCACCTTCAATAGTAGTTTTATCAGTACTTTCAAAATCAAGAGGATTTATTGTTGTAGTTTCAAACACTCCAGAGTATTTAAATATGGCCTCCATAATAATACACTCTAAATCTCTAACTCTGTTCGCCATTCGTGAAATTAATACTTTATCACGAACGGATATTGATGCATCTCGAGTGAAATAGAAATTGTAGAGTGGCGGAAGGGAAAACCTTTCGTGACTAAGGAAATTGGTTAAATTATTTCTTTTTAAAGGTACTCCTACTATTAATAAGTTAGCTAGTTCTTTAGCAGGGATATTTAAAAGTTCGTCAATCAAATAGATGGCATTTTCGTGCTTACAAATGGTTGTAACCAATTCCTGCTTTGAGGCATCGTTCGTGAGGACTTTGCAAAGAAGATCCTGTACCTGATAAGTTTTAGAAACCTTTGAAAGGACACCACTAAGTTGGGAATATTCCTTACGGGCAATTGACAGATTGAGAATATCGCTATACAGTGCGCGTTGAGCATTTTGCGGAGTCATGTTTTCAACCTCTGCGCCTGGAGTATGAAGTATAACCCCTTCAAGTTCTCCTACCTCAGAGTTAATGCTAATGTTGATTTTATCGCTCATAATCAATCTGTTTTAGTAATTAATCAGTTTGACAAAAATAGTGTAATAAGACGAGATATAAAACAATAGCTAAGCTAGTCATTCTGCACCCAAAAACGTGTTGTTAGTCACGATTATAGGTTTGTTGGTCAAAACAAAAGATCATGCGGACAAACTAGAATTAACTTTGAGTTGTGAGAAAAGCATTTATGCTTAAATCTCCGGTGGTTAATTAGTTGTTTAGCTGAAAGGGTCTGCGTAAGTAGACCTTTTCTTTTTTGGTAATACAAATAATAAAGAGGTACAACCAATTGATTGTGCCTCTTTATTGTAAGAGATTTGTTATAGATAATCTTCAATAGGAGCGCAAGAACAAACTAGGTTTCTATCGCCATAGCCTGAATCAATCTTACCAACTGCAGGCCAGAACTTGTTTCCAGCAATCCAAGGTAGCGGGAACGCTGCTTTTTTGCGTCCATAAACGTGTTTCCATTCATCAGCGGTAACCTCCGTTGCAGTGTGAGGTGCGTTTTTAATCACGTTGTCCACCTTATCTGCTTTACCCTCTTTAATCTCATCTAGTTCCTTTCTGATTGTTATTAGGGTATCAACAAAGCGATCTAGTTCTTGCTTCGATTCACTCTCAGTGGGCTCAACCATTAGGGTTTCGTGAACTGGGAACGAAAGGGTAGGAGCGTGGTAGCCATAATCCATCAAACGACGAGCGATATCGCCAGTTTCAACATCATAGCATGTTTTGAAATGATGACAATCGAGGATCATTTCGTGAGCAACACGTCCTGTTTCACCTGTGTAAAGAACTTCGAAGTAACCTTTTAGGCGAGTAGCCATGTAATTTGCGTTTAGAATAGCCCATTTTGTTGCGCTGGTTAAACCTTCGTTACCAAGCATTAAAATGTAACCGTAGGTGATTGGAAGTACGCTAGCGCTTCCGTAAGGAGCAGCTGCAACAGCGGTAATTGCCTTGTCACCACCTGTTTTTACAACTGGATGTGAAGGTAAGAATTGAGCTAATTCTTTTGTAACTGCAATAGGACCAACACCAGGACCGCCGCCACCATGAGGTATAGCAAAGGTTTTGTGAAGGTTTAAGTGGCAAACATCAGCGCCAATCTCGCCTGGGCTAGTTAAACCAACCTGAGCGTTCATGTTAGCGCCATCCATATAAACTAGGCCGCCATTTTTGTGGATAATATCCATCATCTCGCGGATTTTGTATTCAAACACACCGTGAGTTGATGGATAAGTAACCATAAAGCATGACAAATCATCTTTATGCTGTTCTGCTTTAACTTTTAAGTCATCAACGTTGATATTACCCTTCTCATCGCAAGCAACTACAACAACCTCCATGCCTGCCATAGCCGCACTTGCAGGATTAGTTCCGTGAGCCGAAGCAGGAATCAACACAACGTTACGGTGTGAATCACCACGATTTATATGATATTGACGGATAACCATTAAACCTGCATATTCACCTGCAGCACCAGAGTTTGGTTGTAGCGAAACTGCAGCAAAACCGGTTATCTCGGCAAGATATTTTTCTAAATCATGAATCATCTCCATGTAACCAGCAACTTGATCAACTGGTACAAATGGGTGAATATTAGCAAATTCAGGACGGCTAAGCGGAAGCATTAAAGCAGCTCCGTTTAGCTTCATGGTGCAGCTACCCAAAGAAATCATGCTGTGGGTTAACGAGATATCTTTACGCTCCAACTTTTTGATATACCTCATCATCTCTGACTCGGAGTGGAACATGTTGAATACTTTCTCAGTTAAATAACTGCTTGTACGCTTTATGTTTGCTGGGATTTGGCTTGTCTCATCTATTTTGTTAATAGCAGTTGCCTTTTTACCAACAGCCTCAGCAAATACATTTAGAATATTATTGATATCGCTAACAGTTGTAACTTCATCAAAGGTGATACCGATAGTACCATTCTCTTTGTATAGGAAGTTTATCTTGCTTGCAAGCGCTTTTTCCTTAATTGAGTTGATGTTTACTGATGCAGGAAGACCGATCTCAAGTGTATCGAAGAAGCTACGAACGTTTTGAGTGTAACCTAGTTTGGTTAGCTCGTTTGCTACAATAACCGCTGCACTATGGGTGTAAGATGCAATTCTTCTGATACCATCTTTCCCATGATAAACAGCGTACATTCCAGCCATTGTAGCTAGTAGTGCTTGTGCAGTACAGATATTTGAGGTTGCACGTTCTCGTTTAATATGCT
Organism: Bacteroidales bacterium; assembly: GCA_003531155.1. Classification (GTDB taxonomy): domain Bacteria; phylum Bacteroidota; class Bacteroidia; order Bacteroidales; family Tenuifilaceae; genus UBA8529. The sequence continues at coordinate 7,763 of DQHR01000060.1, forward strand.
GTTCACGAGTTTGAAGTGCCATTCGTAACGCTTTGTTGCCATGTCTATCGATCGAAACACCGATAATACGACCTGGCATGCTGCGTTTATGCTCATCTTTAGTTGCGAAGAAAGCTGCGTGTGGTCCACCAAATCCCATTGGTACGCCAAAACGTTGGGTTGAACCTACAACGATATCGGCACCCCATTCTCCTGGAGGGGTTATTAATGCAAGGCTTAAAAGGTCTGCAATTACAGCTACAAATACACCAGCTTCGTGAGCTTTTGCAGTAAAACCTGCATAATCTCTAACTGTTCCTTTTGCCGATGGGTATTGAACGATTGCGCCAAACTCTCTGCCAGTATAAGCGTACTCGCTGTAGCATCCAGTTACAATTTCGATTCCTAGTGGTTTTGCACGGGTAATGATAACCTCAAGGTTTTGTGCAAAAATATCTTTGTCAACAAAGATTACATTCTTGCCATCCTTTACAGCCTGACGGCTACGAAGGTTGAACATCATAATCATAGCTTCGGCAGCAGCGGTCGACTCATCAAGAAGCGATGCGTTGGCAATCTGCATGCCAGTCATATCCATAACCATAGTTTGGAAATTAAGCAAAGCCTCTAAACGACCTTGGCTAATCTCAGCTTGATAAGGAGTGTATGATGTGTACCAGCTTGGGTTTTCGAAGATATTACGGAGAATAACTGCTGGAGTGGCTGTTCCGTAGTAACCCATACCAATAAACGAACGGTAAACTTTGTTCTTTGACGCTAGCGCGTTGATTTTATTCAAGTACTCATGCTCGCTAAGTGGGGCAGGAAGATCTAAAGGCTTCTTCAAGCGAATCGAGGTGGGTACTGTTTGATTTATCAGCTCGTCGAGCGTCGACACACCAACAACCTTCAACATCTCGTTGAGTTCCTCGTTGCGAGGACCAATGTGGCGTGTTACAAAAGAGTCGGTTATCATTATAAATGGTTTTTTATGTTGTGAATAAATTGGTTAAATAAAAAATCGCGTAAAATTAAAAAAATGATTTCGGATAAGCTTTGAGTTTTATCAGTTTATTTGTAATAAACTGTACAAACGTTTTTTCAAACAACGTTTATAAAAACGTTTGTACAGTTTATTACA
>DQHR01000117.1 GCA_003531155.1 Bacteroidales bacterium
CGAAAAGTTCATTGGCTACAAAACAAAAGGACAACTAACCTCAACTGAGGTTGTAGCAAAGAAAATCCTCGAAGTGGTTGATAAACCTGAAAATTATCAGGATGTACTTTTAGATGCTCGTCAACTGTAACGATTAAACTTTTTCCTGAATTGAACGGATAAGCGACTCAAGAATTAATCTACCATCAGTATTGCCAAGTTCATCATCTGCAGCACGCTCAGGGTGAGGCATCATTCCAAAAACGTTCATTGTACTATTGCAAATTCCAGCAATATTCTCCAAAGACCCGTTAGGGTTAACCGATTCCGACACATTTCCATTCTCATCGCAATAACGGAAAAGAATTTGACCGTTTAAACGCATCTGTGCAATGGTCTCTTTATCGGCATAATATTTTCCTTCACCATGCGCAATAGGAATCTTAAGCGCTCTGTTACGTGGAAGGTGATAAGTAATTGGGGCTATTTTGCTATCGGGAATTAAATAAACATTCTTACATGAAAACTTACGATGATTGTTATGAAGTAACGCACCTGGCAGCAAACCTGCTTCGCATAATATTTGGAAACCATTGCATATCCCAAAAACATATCCTCCTTTGTTAGCAAATTCAATCACCTCTTTCATAATCGGCGAGAAACGAGCCAAAGCTCCAGAACGAAGATAATCACCATACGAAAAACCACCGGGTAGCACAATTACATCAACATTCTGAATATCGGTATCCTTATGCCAAAGTTCAACAACTTCTTGCTCTAGGACATTTCTCAAAACATAGACCGTATCACGGTCACAGTTTGAACCGGGGAATATTACAACGCCAAATTTCATAGTAGATATTTGAATTTCGGCTCAAAGATAGATATAAAAAATTAGCTTCCAAAGGTTGTTTTGGTCTGTTCGTACAAAGTAACCAACCCATTATTAACATACAGTAACAATACTATTTATTGATATTACTTAAGAACTAACTGTTATTCTGAACATTCCTCAATTCACTGTTAACTGCATTGCTACGACAGGTACGGCATCAGGTTGCTTCATTAGAGTATTAATTTGGTAATGTAACCTCTTCATTATAGTTTTTAAACCATGATTTATCAAGCATATTTTTCGCTTGCTAGTAGGGTGATTTTACTTAACTTTATCAAAATTAAATTTATATGAAGATATTAAAATACCTCGGGTTAGCCATTTTGGTTTTATTTCTTGCATTTGCCCTTCTTATAGTTTATGCAACGCTAACCTACTACAATCCACCTAAAGAGTTAATAATCTCTCAATCTTCAACGCCTGATACAATTGAGTGTAATAAAGAACTTAATTTATTATCGTGGAACATTGGCTATGCAGGGTTGGGTGAAAATATGGATTTCTTTTACGATGATGGTGAGAAAGTTCGTGATACATATGAACAAACTATGATCAACTTTGATTCAATCACAAAATTCATAAAACTAAAATCATCTTACCCTTTCATCCTCCTTCAAGAGGTTGATATCTACTCTAAACGAAGTCACTATATCAACGAAATGGAGTATTTTCAAGCCTTAAGCGATTACCATTCAGCGTTAGCAAAAAACTATGTCGTTAAATTTGTTCCAATTCCACCCACATCTCCAATGGGGCAGGTTAACTCTGGAGTAATGAGTTTGAGTAAATACCAACCAGTATCATTTACTCGCTTCGCCTATCCTGGACAATTTAGTTGGCCAAGTAGATTATTTAATTTAAGAAGATGTATGCTTGTAAACCGATATCCAACTAACAATGGTAAAGAGTTCATCTTAGTCAACACCCACAACTCCGCTTTTGATGATGGAAGTTTAAAAAAACAGGAAATGGAGTTTCTTAAGGAGTTTGTTATTGCTGAGTATTCAAAGGGAAATTATGTTATAGTGGGTGGCGATTGGAACCAGTCACCTCCTACTTTCCAACTTAACACTTTTGGGGAAAATTATAAAGTTGAATTCTTTAAACTCACCAATATTGATGCAGACTTTATGCCAAGTGATTGGAGATGGGTATACGATCAAAAAAATCCGACCAATCGATTCCTAAACGAATCGTTTAAACTAGGCAAAACGTATTGTTCAATAATAGATATTTTCCTTATATCACCAAACATTGAAGCGATAGAGAGTCAAACGTTTAGTTTAAATTTTAAGAACGCTGATCATAACCCTATTTCGCTTATCTTTAAACTAATACAATAACAATGCTAGAAATGTTTGATATTTGAAGCAGATCCAAAATTTGTTTAATTGACAAATTAGTAGCATTAATCAAAACAAAGTCAGGTTTCACACTAAAATATAGCGATATTAGTCATTCGTTTAAAAATAAACGTCCTAAGACCTTTGCAGATTTGCAAAGTATTTATATTTTTAGCAAGTTAAAGCTATATCAAATTCTAATTTTTTAGGGTTTAGTAACTAGGGCTTTATAAAATTACAGTATTGAATCAGGGGGATGGTAACCTGATTGAATTTCAGGCTTGTTTTTATGAATGTAACGGATCAGGATCTTCAATACTTTGTTACGACACTCAAGAATGTCACTAAATACGATTTTACGGAATATTCCGATAAATCATTGAAGAGGCGTCTACTTAAGGTTTTAACCGATCTGAATTTAGATTTAGTAGGATTAATAACTAACGTAAAGCAAGATACTTGTTTTGCTGAAAATGTTGTTAAAGAGATAACCGTAAACACTACTGAACTTTTTCGCGATCCACCCGTTTGGCATCTTCTTCGCTCTAGGGTACTTCCTCGGTTTAAGAATAACAAAACCATCAACATTTGGCATGCTGGTTGCTCAACAGGGCAAGAGGTTTACTCAATGATGATCCTACTTAACGAGATGGACATGCTCGATAAGGCAAAAATCTTTGCCACTGACCTAAATACAGATGTTCTTGACGCCTCAAAGAAAGGAGTCTATAAGTATCGATTCAATATCGGATATCTCGATAATTTCGATAAGGTAATTAAGCAAAATCCTCTTAACTTCGAAGAGTATAACGATGTTCCTTACGAAAAGTACTTTGACATCGACAAACTAAAGGATACAATTACCATGAAGAAACATCTCACTGAGCGTCCAATTTTCAGGAAACATGACTTAGTGAATGATGGCAATCTGTTTTTTGCAAAATTCGATCTTATTCTCTGTAGAAACGTAATTATTTACTTTAACTATAGCCTTCAAAATAAAGTTTTTGAACTTTTCCACTCCAACCTTTATCCTAAAGGGTGCTTACTACTTGGAATGCACGAAACAATTCTTGGTCCCTGGGCAAACAAGTTTGAAAAAATTGGGCAAGCTTACGTTAAAAAATAGTTAAGTCGTACCAAAAAATAAATTAAGATGAAGTACACTAAAAACCTGAACCTGAATAAACAAATTCTACTATTTACCATCCCTATAGTAGTGATTTTGTATGCAGCCTCTGGTTTTTCAGTTTATACGCTTTCCAAAAAAAGGGTACTTATTTCGGCTCAACGTGAGATGAGGGTTTACCTCAACAACCTATCCTCTTCAATTCAACTTATCGAAGCCCAAACAGGTACAGGATTTAGTAATGCCGATTATCAGCTCCTTAAACCTTTCTTCAATCAAAATGCATATTATAAAACTGATTTTCCTTTTATTTTTGACAAAACAGGACAACTAATTATTCATGCATACAAGGAAGGACAAAGAATTCCAAGCAACTCATTTCAACAAATAAAATCGTCATTCAGTAAGCAAGGTGTCATAAACTATATAGATTACAAGAATGGAAGCAAGCAAAATATGCTTCTTTANNTTATGCTTCTTTACTATAAATATATTGATACATATGACGCTTACCTAGGAATTGCAGTAAATAAAGCCGAGATTCTTGAAAATCTCTCGCAAAATAAAGTGGTTTTAATAGTTTTCGTAATATTTGCTTGTTTTATTTTCCTTCTTACTATTACACTGATATTAAAACCTGTTGTAAAACTTCTGAATCAAATTACAGAATCTATTAAACGACTTTCAAAAGGAGAAACTCCTGAAAAACTTAACTTCAATCAAAATAATGAACTTGGTTTAATTGTTGACTCTATAAATTCATTAATCGATAACCTTAAGAGTAAAGCTGATTTTGCGAATGAAATTGGAAAAAACAACCTTGATGCCGAACTAAAAGCTGTAAATGAAAACGATGTTCTTGGCAACTCGCTACTTAACATGAGACAAAGCCTTAAACAAGCTAATCTTGATGAGGCTAAACGTAAAGCCGAGGATGAATTACGGAACTGGGCAACAGCTGGACTTGCAAAATTTGGTGACATACTTCGCCAGAACAACAACAATCTCAACAAATTAGCAGATAACGTAGTCCAAAATTTGGTTAACTATCTCGACGCCAATCAGGGCGGATTATTTATTTACAACGATGACGACCCTGAAAATAAACATCTCGAACTTTTATCAGCATTTGCATACAATCGCAAGAAGCACTTTGAAAAAAGAATTGCTATGGGCGAAGGTTTAGTGGGCACATGTGCTGTTGAAAAAGAAACTATTCACCTTAAAGAAATTCCAAAAGAATACATCCGGATTACATCGGGGTTAGGTGAAGCTATTCCATCCTCACTGCTAATTGTACCCCTAAAACTTGAAGATGCTATTTTTGGTGCAATAGAGTTGGCATCATTTAAGGAATTTAAGGATTTTGAGATTGACTTTGTTGAAAAAATTGGAGTTAGCATCTCATCCACATTATCATCTGTAAAAAATAGCATACGTACGAATCAGCTTCTTGAACAATCGCAGCAACAGCGTGAAGAAATGTCGGCTCAAGAAGAAGAGATGCGTCAGAACATGGAAGAGATGCAAGCTACTCAAGAGGAAATGGCTCGTAAATCGCTCGAAATGGAGGGAGTATCAGCAGCCATTAACGAAGCATTGCTCTACTTCGAACTTAGCGAAGATGGATGCATCAGCAATCCAAATAATAATCTTATTGCGTTACTGAACAGTACCCGTTCCGATATCGATGGAGAATACCTTACAGAATTCTTACACTCCGATGAAAAATCAGCATTCAAAGGAATTTTGGCTGACGTACTATCAGGGGGAACACATAAATCAACCTTGCATTGGGTTGATAAAAGTGGCAACGAATTCTATATTCTTTCCAGCATAAGTCCTGCTTTTGATGAATTTGGTATGATTTTCAAGATCTACNNATCTAGGACAAGATGTAACTGAATCAAAACTACTTGAAATTCGCGCTCATAAGCAGGCTGAAGAGTTGGAACAATCACTTCTTGAGATTAAAGTTGAGCAGGAGCTTAACTTGCAGCGCGAGGATGAAATAAAAGCCTTACTACAAGCGCTTGATCATACCTGCTTAGTAACGGAACTCGATCCATCGGGAGCAATTACTTACATCAATAACAAAAATACAGAAACACTAGGCGGACAAAAAGAGGAGATTGAAGGTAAACTTATTTCAGATCTTGATTTTGTTGCAAAAAATAAACCTAAAGAATTTAAGAAATTCTGGGATAGCCTAATTGAAGGGAAAAAGCAAAGCCGCGAATTTATGTTAACTATCGATGGCAAGGAAGTCACTATTTCCGAAGTTTACACTCCAATTGTTAATGAACACGGTCAGGTTACTAAAATTATAAATATTGGATTCGACATTTCAGAAATTAAGAGAAAAGAGAAAGAGATGAGTGCGCTAATAGCTGAACTCGAAACCCTAAGAAAGAAAAAATAGTAAAGTATTTTTTTGTATGATAATTAGATACGAAATAGGCATAGTTGAAACCCGTAATGTTGTTAAAGCAATCCTTGACACCTATGGATATGATTTCAGGGATTATGCTCTTACCTCGTTTAAACGAAGACTTGAACAGGTAATCATGAACAATGGATTCAAGGATGCTGATGGGCTCATTAATCGACTTACAAGCAATAAAGATTATTTTGAATCTTTTCTTCACGAAATAACCCCTGAGACAACTGAGATGTTCAGGGATCCTTCACTTTGGCGAACTGTTCGTGATGAAATCCTCCCTGACCTAATGAAAGGAGGACCTACAAAACCAAAACTTTGGGTTGCAAGTTTCGACTCAGGCGAAGAACTCTACTCGTTAGCAATCATTCTAAAAGAGGCTGGTTTCTTATCAGAGGTACAACTTTACGCTTCAGTTATATCTGATAAAGCCATCGAAAAAATAAAGAGCGGAAGAATAGATGCTAAAGAACTTGAAGTTAATGATGCAAATTACCTTCGTTTCATTGGCAAGAAAAATTTCTCTGATTATTACTATAATGAGAATGGTCAAATTGTTCTCGATACAAGTCTAGTACAAGGAGTAAACTTTGTTAAACTGAATACTTTATACGATAACGCTCCTGGAGGAATTAAACTTATTCTGTTTAGAAATCAGATGATTTATTACAACCAGATTCTTCAGGATAAAGTTTTATACCAGCTGTCAAATAGCGTTGTTCCTGGAGGGTATTTGTCTATAGGCGTAAAAGAAACTTTGGAAAACACAAACTCAAGTAATAAATTTACTGTGTTCAACGATTTGGATAAGATTTATAAGAAAAAAACAACATAACATTGAACTATAAAGCTGTCATAATTGGTGGTTCTGCAGGGAGTTTTCAGGTAATAACCCGAATACTTCATTCGTTGCCTCCTACGTTTCCACTACCTGTGCTGCTGAGTTTGCACAGATTGAAACACATTCGCAGTGGCTTTGTTGAAGCCCTTTCAATAAAAGCAGGGATTCCAATCGTTGAGCCATTTGATAAAGAGCAGATTAAACCTGGCAAAGCTTACCTTGCTCCTGCCAATTACCATATGTATATTGAGTTGGGAAATAAAATTGCACTTTCAACAGAGGAGTCGGTTAACCATTCACGACCAAGTATTGATTTATCATTCATTACAGCGGCCCAGGTATACAGAGAAAAACTTGTTGGTATTATCCTTTCGGGTGCAAATAGGGATGGGGCCTATGGATTAAAAAAGATTAAGGACCTAGGCGGAACTGTGATTGTTCAAGATCCTGCTGAATGTCAGGTTAAAACCATGACCGAAGCCTCGTTGAAATTGACTAAAGTAGATCATATTTACTCAACTCAAGAGATTATCAAGTTTTTACAAAACATAAAAACTACTGCTCTATGAGACTGTTCAAACCATACTCAAAACAAATACCGGGAGTTTTGCTAATTCTCCTGTTTGTAATGGTATTATTGGTTTTTAAGTCGTTTCATAACACCCTTTTAGCTGCAGGTTCAAAAACAACTTCGGTGTGGGGAATATTTTTTCTAATCCTTATAGCCTTTGTAGGAATTGCATATTATTTAATTGCCTTAAATATGAGCAACCGCACTAAATCATTAGAACGCGAGATATCCATATTAGTGCAAAGGCATGAGGACACTAAGGTTCAGAAAGAGTCTATAAAAGAAACTGTTTTAACCGAGAAAATTGATTTTGATAAAGAATTGAAAGCAATAATCCCAAACACTTTTGAGAATATAGAGAAATTTGGAGAACAACTTTTACAAAATTTTGCGCGAAGATTCAATTTGGTTCAAGGATTAATGTATATGAAAGATCCTGCTGATGGGGTTTTCAGTTTCAAATCTGGATATGCATACTATTCCGAGAGCCAACCTATTACCTATCACGAAGGAGAAACCCTTGCGGGACAGGTTGCAAAAAATAAAGCCGTATTGAACCTTACCAAAGTTCCCGAAAACTATATTGCAGTTATGTCAGGATTGGGCGAAGGTTCGCCAAATCATTTATTGATTTTTCCAATCATTTCGCAAAACAATGAGAGCATAGGAATCGTAGAATTAGCATCATTTAAATCGTTCAGCAGTGAACATGAAGAACTTTTTGCTTATATTGGGAAAAAACTTGGCGAGAAATTAGATCAAACATCGAAAAATTAGCGAAAAAGCATGACATCTATCGGCAAAATATCAGACACTTCTAGCGGAAATGTTATTCGCCAAAGAGTTATTCTGGCTGCAGCCTTTGGATTACTTTTCCCTATAACCGCTTGGATTATCGACTTTTCAATAAAGGATATTCCATTCTCTCTTTTGGGTATTGCTAAAATACATGGTATTAATCCAACGCATTGGTTTATCGATGTTATTCCAATTCTTTTCGCTTCCGTTTCATGGTTTCAGATAAAGAAACACTACGAAAAAACCATTTTTCTTGAAAGTGAATTACAGCAACGCGATTTCGATATAAATAAAAATGCCCTTTTTGCAAAAAAAATTGGTGAGGGAGAATACAATGCTCCCTTTGACGCAACTGATGATGATGATATTTTAGGAAAGTCTCTTCTTGTGATGCGCGATAACCTACTTGCAAATCAGAAAAAAGAAGCAGAATTAAACTGGATCGCAAAAGGTAAGGATGACATATCCTACATCCTTCGTCTCCATAATAACCTTAACGAATTATCATACGATGTACTTGTTAAATTAATTAGGTATATCAATGTAGTTCAAGGAGCACTTTATATTTATAATGAGGAAAAACAAACTCTAGTTAACTTTGCAACTTATGCATACAATCGGAAGAAATTTGTTAATCAAGAATTCAAAATTGGCAAAGGTTTAATTGGACAATGCGCTTACGAAAAAGATTTTATTTACCGTACCGAAATACCTGATGACTATGCTACAATGACTTCGGGAATTTTAGGGGATACGAAACCTAGAAGCATATTACTCATTCCTTTAATTACTAATGAGAAATTGCAAGGCGTTGTTGAATTTGCATCAGTTGAAGAAGAAATTCCCGAATTAACAATTCAGTTCCTTCGCGAAGTTGGAGAAATCATTGCTCGTACAATATTTAATCTCAGCATCAACCAAAAAACTGAGAAACTATTACAGGAAGCTCAGCAGATGACCCAAGAACTTAAGGAGAACGAAGAAGAGCTTCGTCAGAATGCTGAGGAAATGCGTGCAACACATGATGAGTTAGAGAAATCAAATGAAAAACTTGAGGACAAAATTCTTGAGGTTGAAAATGCACAAAAAAGATTACACTCTTTACTTGAGAACGCATCTGAGATAATATCAATATATAATCAAGATTTAAAGCTAACCTATGTAAGTCCATCTGTTACAAAGATATTGGGCTACACTCCTCAAGAAATGATGTCTGGTAAAGATATCGATAGATTGACCCGAAAAGGTGAAATCGATTTGAATCAAATGTTCGAGAGCTTAAACTCTAATCCCAGAGTCCCAATTACCATCCAATATACCTTTATGAAAAAGGATGGTGAAAAAATATTCCTTGAAGTAACCGGTCGTAACCTGTTGGACGATGCAGCAATAAATGGGATAATACTAAATTCACAGGATATCACCGAACGGAAGCGTGCAGAAAAAGAGGAACGCATGCGTAGTAAAATGCAGTCGCTTTCCGAAAACTCAACTGATATTATTATCCGACTCAACACTGCAGGTCAGTTCTTCTATGCTAACCCAATGGTTGAGCAATACTTACATATTCCAGCTAAGGAGTTAATAAACCAAACACTCAGTTCTATCCAGATAAATGAGGGTCTTGCTAACTTTTTTAAAGATTCAATTAAGCAGATAAAATCCTCAAAAGAAAAACTTGATGGTGAATTAACCCTCCCCACTCCAATGGGTGAAAGGATTATGCACATCAATGCAATTCCAGAGATGAACGAGAATGAACTGGAAACTATTCTTTTCGTTAGCCACGATATTACTGAGGCTAAACGTATAGAGTTGGAAATCTTGGATAAAAACCGAAAAATTACAGAAAGTATTAACTACGCTCAGCGTATACAAACATCTATACTTCCAAACAATAGGCTAATCAGGCAGCATCTACCCAAGTCGTTTGTATTTTATCATCCAAGAGATGTTGTTAGCGGTGATTTTCCTTGGTTCTTCTTAAAAGATGATTTTATTTACATTGCTGCTGTTGACTGTACTGGTCACGGAGTTCCTGGTGCTTTACTATCGTTTATTGGGTACTTTACATTAAATAATGTGGTTGACCATGATTCATCGTATTCTGCCAGCAAGATTCTTGATTTGCTTCACTACGGTGTACGTAGAACATTAAAGCAAGATCGGCCTGATGCTGAGGCACGCGATGGTATGGATATTGCTCTTTGTAAAATCGATAATAAAAATAATATTTTACATTACGCAGGAGCCCACCGTCCTTTATTTCTACTTCGCAAGGGTGAACTACTTGAATTTAAGGGCGACCGGAAGGCTATTGGCGGAATTCCCCACCCTAAAAAGGGTGAGGAGGAATTTACAAACCATCATATCGACATCCAAACTGGAGACAAAATATTCTTTTTCTCTGATGGTTTACCTGATCAAGTTGGAGGAGAAGAGAAGAAAAAGTATGGTCCAATGAGGATAAGGGATATAATAATGGGCAACCAAACACTTTCGATGCCTCAATACGCTGAACTCTTTGCAAAAGATTTTGAGGAGTATAAAGGAAATAACAAACAGGTTGACGACGTTTTGTTAATAGGTATCGAGTTCTAATTAAGATTAATATATTTGTAAATTATATAACTATACGGGCTATGGATAAAAAAAATGTCAGAGGATTTCTTGAGTTCGTTTACGATTTCTATAAATCGATGAAGGCTCATGAAATTACCCTTGTTTATGAGGGAGAAATTACCCATCAGATCACCAAAGCCTTCACCTCCCTTACCGAATCGAACATGGCAAAGGAGGAAGAATCCAATACTGTTCAGAAGAAAGTCTTCCATGTAATGGTTGAGTGCCTTCAGAATATCAGCAAACATGCCGACAGCTTTGGTTCGGATGACTTTTTGTTTGCTGGCCGAGGAATTTTTATGGTAAGCAAGGGAGATGTTGAGTATCACGTAACAACTGGTAACGTGATTGAGAATACAAAAATAGAAGAGCTAACCCGAATTCTCGAACATATTAACCTTTTAGACAAGGAAGGCCTTAAACAACTTTACAAAACACAAATGCGTGAAGGCAGGCTTTCTGAAAAGGGTGGTGCGGGGTTAGGTTTTATCGATATTGCTAGGAAAACTGGTCGTAAACTCGATTTCCACTTCCTCTCAATTGATGAAGAGAACTCATTCTTTATCCTTACCTCAACCATTTCTAGAACCGAGTAAATAATTCTACTATGAATACTATAAAAATAATGGGGACTGATGACACCCCTACCGTAATCCTAGATGCTGAGAATGAGGTTTTCGAAATCTCTGGACGTTCTCTGCCCGAAGATGTAACCGCTTTCTACGAGCCGATTATTCGTTGGTTAGACGATTACGCTACTAGTCCAAATGCAAAAACCATCTTCACTTTTAAGTTGGTGTATTTCAATACTGCAAGTTCTAAACTTTTGCTCGATATACTTATGAAACTTGAGCAGATGCATGAGGATGGTAAAGAAATGCTTATCCGTTGGTACTATCCAGAGGATGATGAAGATATGCAAGAAGCAGGTGAAGAGTATGCTGACATTGTTGATGTTCCTTTTGAGCAAGTTAGCTATACTTTAAACTAGTACCTTTTATACCTTAAATAATATAATAAGTTAAGCGATGAGTGAAGAGATTCTCAAAGCGTTGATGCAACTTTTTGCAATTATTGCAAAACAGGATGAAGGCGTTGTTACTAACGAACGGGAATATGTTGTTAATTTTCTCACTCAACAGCTTAATGATGAGGCAGTAAATGAGTATATCAAGTTATTCGATGAACATGCTGGGCTTCTCGATGAGAAAGAAGAGGAATTGGGTGATGAGGATAAACCAAAAAAGGTTAAACTTACTTCTGTAAAGGATTCAGTTAAGATTTTGGGTATTTGTAAAAAGATTAATAAAACGCTTACCCAAAAGCAGAAAATCGTTGTTCTTGTTCGTTTGTACGAACTTATCAATGCAGATCGTAAATTTACAGAGCAACGTATGGCAATTATCAATACCGTTGCAGAAGTATTTAAACTTACGAAAGAAGAGATTACCGATGTTGAGAACTTTATTGTTAAGAATGAATTTAATGAACTTGATTACCAGAGTTTCTTAACAATTCACGATAAGAGTGATGAGGGACAACAGTGCAAGCATATCCATACCGAAGCTCTTGATGGTTTTATTGTTATCCTGCAAATTAAAAGTGTTGACCTATACTTCCTACGCTATACCGGTTCCGAGGATTTAAATCTCAATGGTTTACCTATCAACAAAACGCGAATTTATTTATTTGCAAGTGGAAGTTCGATAAAGCTTCCAAAAGGTAAGCCAATTTACTATACCGATGTAGTATCTCATTTCCTTGCCGACTCAACCTCAACAAGAATATCTTATAGGGTAGAAAACCTTGAATATCGCTTTAAAACTGGTGGAATAGGTCTTCGTAACATCAACTTCTCTGAAGGTCATGGCAAGTTAATTGGAATTATGGGAGCCAGTGGTGCTGGAAAAACCACGCTACTTAATGTACTCTCAGGAATTGAAAGACCAACAGAAGGAACTATTCACATAAATGGAATTGACTTCCACAATAATAAAGAGAAACTTGAAGGTGTAATTGGCGTAATTCCACAAGACGATCTCCTTATTGAAGAATTAACTGTTTTTGAAAACCTTTACTATAACGCAAAACTTTGCTTTAAAGATAAAACAGAGGAGCAACTCGTTGAATTAGTCCATAAAACACTCAATAACCTCGGTTTACTTGAACGTAAAGATCTTAAAGTTGGAACTCCTCTAAACAAGATGATATCTGGGGGACAGCGGAAACGTTTAAACATAGCCCTAGAATTAATCCGCGAACCCTCTATCCTATTTGTAGATGAACCAACTTCAGGCCTTTCATNNTCGGAAAATGTAATGGATTTACTTCGAGAGTTAACTTTGAAGGGAAAATTAATCTTTGTTGTAATCCACCAACCATCATCGGAGATCTATAAGATGTTCGACAATATGATGATTCTTGATACTGGTGGTTACATGATATACTATGGTAACCCTGTTGAGTCAATTATGTATTTCAAACGACTCGATATGCAAGTAAACAGCGAAACAGGTGAATGCCCTACTTGCGGAACGGTGAACCCTGAACTTATTTTCAACATCGTTGAAGCTAAAGTGGTTGATGAGTTTGGAAGATATACTCCAATACGCAAAGTTTCTCCTCCAAAATGGGAGGAATATTTTACCGAGAACATAAAACTTGATAAAGTTCCCGACGAAACTAATCCACCACCAAAATCACTTAACATCCCATCAAGGTTAAAGCAACTATTTATCTATACAACACGTGACTTCTTTTCGAAAGCAAGTAATACCCAGTATATGGTATTGAACTTGCTTGAAACTCCATTATTAGCATTCATTCTAGCATTCGTAATTCGATATATAGCCGATCCGAACTCAAACATATACATCTTTAGGGAGAACGAGAATATCAACATTTACATCTTCATGTCTCTAATCGTTGCACTATTTATTGGTTTAACAGTTAGCGCCGAGGAGATTTTCCGCGATAGAAAAATTCTTAAACGAGAGGCTTTCTTAAACTTAAGTCGTTCAAGTTATTTATTCTCAAAAATATTTATCCTCGTTGTACTTTCAGCAATTCAATCGTTAGCCTTTGTGCTTATAGCCAATGGTATTTTAGATATCCGCGACATGTACTTCGATTATTGGCTTGTACTTTTTTCAACTGCGGTGTTTGCCAATATGCTAGGTTTGAATATATCAGCCACATTTAACTCTGCTGTAACGATTTACATCATTATCCCATTAATAATGATTCCTATGATGGTGCTATCTGGAGCCATGTTCACCTTCGAAAAACTCAACAGAGCAGTGGGAAGCATTAATAAAGTTCCCCTAATTGCTGAGTTCATGGTAACCAAATGGGGTTATGAGGCGCTAATTGTTCATCAGTTCAAGGATAATAAGTTTGAAAAGACATTCTATGATTATGAAAAAGTTGCTAGAAATGCAAATTATAAAACAGTATACTATATCCCAGAAATAGAAAAGAGGCTGAACCAATGCATTGAGCTATCGGATAGAAAAACTGAAAACCAGGCAATTTTCGAAAACAATCTCGCTGTTATTCGTAAAGCAATATTTAAAGAAACAACCAAGGAGTCTCCTGAAGTAACTTTCGAGCAAAACATAGACGATCTCACTACTGATAAATTTACTAGTGATATGGGATTCATTGTTCTTGGTTACATTGAACAGCTAAAAGAACACTACACTAAAATTAATGAAGCTGCTGATAGAAAACGTGATAATATTGTTAATTATCTAATTGAAAAGGACAAAGATTTATACGAAGCAAAACGTAAAGCTTACCATAATGAGAGCTTAGCTGATTTAGCTACAAAAGCTTTCGAGAAAAATAAGATTCTTCAGTATAAAGATGAACTAGTACAACAGTTTGATCCTGTTTATCGTGATCCTATTCCAAACCATCTATTAGATTTCAGAACACATTTCTTATCACCTCGAAAGTATTTTCTTGGAACGTATTTTGATACATTCTGGTTCAATATCACAGTAATCTGGATAATGACTATTGTCTTGTACATAACACTATACTACGAATCGCTTAAGAAGTTTATTGAGCTATTCTCGAAAATTAAGGTGCCAATTTTATCTAAATAAATATTTTTTCTATCTTTACTTGATTGCTTTTATGTAAAATGTATTATATCCCGGGTTTAACCATGACGAGGAGTTTACTTTTTTTATTAGTCGTTTTAGCTATTGGGTTTTCTTCTTGTAACTCCTGTAAGGAGAACAAGAAGTTGAGCAAAGAATTCGATATTCCAGATTCCCTTAAAGAAGATAATCCTATTCCTATTTCTTCGGCTGTAATTGATAATATGATTGGAAACATTGCCTCGCCAATTGAAACTGCTGCTGTAATTAAAGGATTAAATATTGGTTTTAATAAAGATCTAATTGCAAAGACGGACTATGCCGATAACTTTAACACCAATTTTCATAAAGCTTTAGGCTTGGGTATGTATGGTTGCGATCTTGGGTATTTGAACATGTATGGAAAGACATCACTTGTAATCGATTATATCTCTACAATCCGGAATCTGGCTGATGGAATACAGGTTGGTCAATTCTTCGATTTTTCAACATTAAAACGATTGGCAACTAATAACGAGAACATTGACTCCCTCGTTCTTATTTCTCAACAAAGTATGACTCGCATCGATACCTATCTTAGGGAGAATAATCGATCAAATCTTAGCATAGTTATTGTAGCAGGTGTTTGGATTGAGGGTCTTTATATTACTAGCATGGTTTCTCAGGAATCGGGTCACAAAAGAATGAGAGAAGCGGTTGGTGAGCAAAAGGAGATCATAAACCTACTGATGCCTTTGCTTAATCATTATAAGAAAGATCCCAACATGGCTAAGTTAATTAAAGACTTTGAAGGAATTAAAGTTCTTTATCATGAGGTTAAAATAACCTCTGAAGTTGGTGAACCAACGGCAGTTGAGGAGAATGGAGTATTAACCATTAAATCGAATGACATTCAAACTATTGATATAAGCGATGAAACTTTAGCTAAAATAATTGATAAGGTAAAGGAGATTAGGCTTAAACTTTTAAAAGGATAATATTATATATATGAAAAATAAGTTCCTGATATTTGCAGTATTTCTTTTCTTTTTGGGCTTCTCGGGAACAGCATTTGCCCAAACTGAGGATGAACTTGTTGAAATTTGTGGGATGATTGCCAAAGAGGCAACATATTTAAAAGATTTTAAAATTCGTTTAGATGCTGGTGATCCTCCTCCACTACAACGTTTCTCTGTAATTCTTAAGAAAGATATTAAGTATAGGTTCTCGGTTTGTAACTCAAAAGATCTTGAAGGAAAAGTAATTCTTGAACTTTTTGATAATAACAGACTAATTGCTACAACTTATGTAATTGCTACAGGCAAAGATTTCCCTTCAATTGATTTCATTTGCCAAAAAACAGGAGCCTACCATTTATCTTTCAAATTTAAAGATGGCAAACCAGGACTTGCTGTTGGCCTGCTCTCTCTCGTTGAAACATTATAAGAAATAAATAATAAAAAAGACCCGGCTTGATGTCGGGTCTTTTTTATTATTTATTTGGCTTCAACCTCTTTTACCATTTGCGTTATTTCCAACCATGCTTTTTCGTCCATCTTTGGTCCAACAACTTCAATCACCTTGCCCGATAAAATTGCTCCAATTTGTCCACATTTATCAAGTGGTAAATTTTTGGCTAAACCATAAATAAATCCTGATGCGTATAAATCACCTGCACCAGTAGTATCAATACTATTAACCTTAATTATCCCAATATTTACGACAGCATCTTTACTTTTTATCATCGATCCTTTCGAACCAATTTTAACAACTGCGATATCCGCTATTTTGGCTAATTCATGTAATGATTCTTCAGGAGTCTTACCCGTAAATGCCTTTGCCTCCTCCTCGTTAGCAAAAACGATATCTACATATTTTTCAATTACTTCATTTAAAAAATCGCGATTAGCCTCAACTACATTGTAACTTGCTAAGTCCAGTGACACCTTAACTCCTTTTTGATGTGCAAGTTGCATAGCTTTTCTAATAAGACCTTGGTTCTGTACCAAATAACCCTCAACATGAAAATAGTTGTAGCCATCAAACAACTCCGGAGTTATTTCTTCAGGAACCATTTCTATAGCAGATCCTAAGTAAGTTCCAAAAGTTCGTTCAGAATCTTTTGAAATAAAAACGGTAGCTCGACCAGTTTGTGCTTTTCCTTTAAGAAGGATTGGTTCAATTCCGCTTTTTAGCATATCGGATTTGTAATACTCACCATACTTGTCGTCATTGATTTTACCAATAAAAGCGCATTTCACACCTAGATTGGCTATACCATTAATAGTATTTGCTGCACTTCCTCCAGCCGCAACACTTTGCTTCAATCCTTGAGTAGCATTGGTTGCTAGGTTAAGAAAATTTTCATCTACCAACTGCATGCTTCCTTTGGGAAGATTAAGCTGATTAAGAATATTATCGTTCTCAATGCTGATAAGCACATCTACTAAAGCATTGCCAAGTCCTAATACTTTTACCATCGTGAAATTGTTTGATTATTGTTTTGCGTAAAATTACCCAAATTGTAGAAATAAAAAAGCCCCGAATTTCTTCGGGGCTTGCTCCTCATCTAGGACTTGAACCTAGGACCCCCTGATTAACAGTCAGGTGCTCTAACCAACTGAGCTAATGAGGAGTGTTTTTTCTAATTCCCTTTTGGGTTTAGCGGTGCAAATGTAATATTTTTTTTATTTCCAATATCACCTTGAATAAAAAAAACTTATTTTTTATTCAAAAAAGATCTTATAAAGTATTTGTAAGATTTCCTTTCATCCAGTTTCTGATGTTACTTAACACAATATCACTTCGTTCAGCTATTGCTTCGCGTGTAGCAAAGCCAATGTGAGGCAACAATAAAGTATTTGGAGCATCAAATAATGAATGATTCGTTTCTATGGGTGGCTCGTGTTCATACACATCAATTGCTGCCCCAGCAATTATACCTTTTACTAAAGCATCTTTTAGTGCATCAGAATTAACAATTGGTCCTCGTGCAGTATTGATTAGAATAGCATCTGGTTTCATTAATTCTAGTTCTCTTTTGCCAATTAATTCTTTTGTTGCTTCGTTAAGTGGTATGTGTAATGATACTATATCAGCAGCACTTAATAAATTTTCTAGTTTGACGAATTCTATACCTTCAATCTTCCTGTCGCTTCTCGACCATGCAATAATATTGCAACCAAAAGCCTTTGCAATACTTGCAACTTCAGCACCTATTGCTCCATAACCTAAAATACCAAAAGTTTTACCTCGAAGTTCAGCTCCTAGATACCCATTTCGGGTTTTAGCTTCTCGAGTAATTTTATCAAAGGGGGTAATCTTTCTAAGTAGATCTATTGCCATAGCAATAGTAAGTTCAGCAACTGCATGGGTGCTGTAACCAGCCGCATTACAGACAATAATTCCACGTTCTTTAATATAATCTAAGGGAATATGATCAACTCCTGTAAAAGCAACAGCGATCATCTTTAATCTATTTAATTTCTCTACAACCTCTTTTGATATATTGTAATTGCTTACAACAAGTATTTCAGCATCAATAGAACGGGTTAAGAGCTCTTCTTGATTGGTTGGCATTTGATCAAAATAACAAACAACATGACCTAGATCCCTCATTTCATTTGAAAAGGAAATCTTAGTCGAATCGTCTAACCCAATTGGTTCAACAAAAACAATATTCATTTTATCTTTATTTTATCGTTGATATAATAACGCCATGGTTTTGATACCCATTCGTTTCCAGCATAATCGATACCTATTCTTGAACCAGTCATTATATTATATTCCTCATTATTTTCTTCAACCCACATCCTCGATGATATAATAAGATCCTCTCCATAAAAATCTTTTCCAACAGATAATCTTTTAGTAAGACGCCCTGGACCTGAATAACCTGCTATACCTCGGATTAAAATTGCTTGCGGGTTGTTTGGTTCACCTGTCACAAAATTTAGCATCCAATACATGCCATATATAAGGTATACATAAACTAAACCTCCGCGATGATACATCACCTCTGTTCTAGCAGTTCGTCCCTTGCTTGCATGGCAAGCAAGATCCTCCTCGCCACGATAAGCCTCAACCTCGGTAATGACGAAACGCTCAACAGAACCATTTTCGAAAGATCGAACAAGAATTTTTCCAACAAGTTCAGGGGCAACAATGAGGACATCACGAGAAAAGAAACTAGCAGCTAAACGACTTGAGTTCATTCTTTTTTATCGAGAGAAAAATTGTCTCCAAATATAATAAATGAATAAAATAAAGCAGTAAATGTAATTCCAACATGCGTTTCAAGTGTATCTTCTGTTAACATAGATATGAGAATTATGCTTAAAAAAGCAATACTAAGTATATTGAAGCTTTTTCTTTCAATAAAAGAGGGAATTAACAATCCGCTGATAAATAGAATTAACCCGACTAGCCCAGATGCAATCCATATAGTTAGATATTGATTGTGAGAAAGAAACCAAAACTGTTTATCAAGATTAACATTAGATGTGCTATAATAATCCATTAAGAAATCTTGACCATCTCCAACGCCCACACCAAAAAGAATATGTTTCTTAATAATAGCCCATGAGGCTTTAAAATAAATATATCGCTGGAGTAAGGTACTACCATTAGGATCGTTTGTATTTCTGTACTTATCAATCTCCCAAAGCAACTGATAGAGTCTAGGATAAACACCAAATTTATGTTCACGAAAGATTACGCTTGAAACATTGTTGTTAATCAATTTAAAATCAACTGAATCAAGTTTGGAAACTCCGATTGAATCCTTATTAAGACCTTTAGATGTGAGATACCTAATTAACCCAAATTCAATCGATGTATAATCCCGTCCTTTAATGCTTGGATATAATTTGCAAAGCCTGTCCCATTCTTGAATTAACTCCTTTGAGCAAATATTAATCCATACTAAATTTGAGTTTTCATATTGTCTTTGTAAAGTATCGTGAATATAGGGATTACCATTTTGAGTTATGTGAGGTAAGGTTTTAAAATCAACCGTATTCCTATGATAAAAAGAACTAACAGCATGTGTTATATATATGGTTGTAACCAAGAGTGAAAACACAAAAATAGTAATTGCCAAAATTTTAACAACTAGACTTTTGATTTTAAAAACCCAACTAGTAGCTACAATTATAATTACACTAAAGAGAATAATGATCCCATTAACAGATTGAAGTATAAATAGAAATAGGACAAACCAAAATGCTAACAAAATCAATAAAAGACGAATTCTCACACTTATAAATAAACTTTTTTTAAGGGCTAAAAAGATGAGAATGAATATAGAGAGGTTAACCATTAAGGATAACCTTATATGTGAAACAAAAGGAGATAAATACCGAAGATCTTGACCTAGTGTTTGGTAATCTCTAATGAAAAGAGTCAAACTTATAATAGATGATACAAAAACTGCAATACAAAATGCTAAAAACAAATATTTCAACTCATTATTTGTTATTGGTTTACTGGTGCCAATAACTATTGGTATAAGTAGTATTGGCAACCAAAGTTTCAACTCTTTAAGCGCAAAACTTGTATTATCAGAATAAAAAAAACTTATTAAAACAGATAAGTAAACCAATAAAAAAATCCAAAGCGATTTTCGATTAATAAAAGTTAACGCTTTACATCTCCAATTTCCCTCTAACAACCAATTTATCGTTAAAAAAAACAAACCTATACTTAACGTAAATTTCGAGAATGGCAATGAACACAATGATATTGCACAGCCAATCAAAAATAATATTCGATGAATTTTAGGTGAGAGAAAATTCTTTATATACATAGTAAGCATCGGGTTCATACCCTCAAAACTAGAAAAATTTGTTTTTATTATAGCATAAAACATAGATTTAAGTCAATCAACATTACCTATAAAACTAGCATTGTTAAAAAATAAAATAATTGTTGATAACTGTTGCGGTTTAAAGAATAAGTTGTATTTTTGCATCCCGCTTATTATAACCACTTGTATCATAGGAAAGAACAAGTTATTAATTAAAAACAAAGGAGTTTAAACGTGGACACTTTGAGTTACAAAACAGTTTCGGCAAATAACGCCACTGTTAACAAGGAATGGGTAGTTATCGATGCCTCAAACGAAGTATTAGGAAGACTTTCGACTAAAGTTGCTAATATGCTTCGCGGAAAGAACAAAGTAAATTATACCCAGCATGTTGACTGTGGAGATAATGTAATTATCATCAATGCTGAGAAAATTCGCTTAACTGGTAAAAAGTTAACCGATAAGGTATATGTTCGTCATACAGGTTTTCCTGGAGGCCAAAGATTTTCGACCCCAAAAGAGATGCTTCATAAGCGTCCAATCGCGGTTATCGAACATGCAGTAAAAGGTATGCTACCTAAAAACAGATTAGCTTCTGTTCAATACGGTAACCTATACGTTTATGCTGGTAATGAGCACCCACATGAGGCTCAACAACCAAAATCACTTAATTTAAGTTCAATAAAATAGTAGAGTATGCAAGTACTTAACACAATAGGTAGAAGAAAATCTGCTGTAGCCCGTGTTTATCTTCATGAAGGAAAAGGCAATATTACCATCAACGGAAAGGATTTAAAAGTTTATNNCCTGCTGTAGCTCGTGTATACCTTAACGAAGGAAAAGGCAACATAACCATCAATGGAAAAGACTTAAAAATATATTTTCCTTCAGAGTTGATGCAATATGTAGTTACCCAACCTCTTCAGGTATTGAACCTAACCGGTAATTTCGACATCACAGTTAACCTTGATGGTGGTGGAGTTAAAGGACAAGCTGAAGCACTACGCTTAGGCATAGCTCGTGCACTAGTAATGCACAATGCTGAATACAAACCAGCTCTTAAAGCAGAAGGTTTTATGACCCGCGATCCACGTGAAGTTGAGCGTAAGAAACCAGGTCAACCAAAAGCAAGGAAGAGATTCCAGTTTAGCAAACGTTAAACGATTATTAATTATAATTATTGGCAGGCAGTTTAGGTACTAAATTGCCCAGACTCCCGGCAACGGGGCTACTGAGCGATTGCCATAATTCTAAACTAAAACAAAATGTCTAGAACAAATTTCAACGAGTTACTCGACGCTGGAGTACACTTTGGTCACTTAAAGCGCAAATGGAACCCCAAAATGGCTCCATACATCTTTATGGAGCGTAATGGTATCCACATTATCGATTTACAGAAAACAGCTGTAAAAATTGATGAAGCTGCTGCTGCTCTTAAGCAAATTGCAAAATCAGGACGTAAAGTTCTTTTCGTTGCTACTAAAAAGCAAGCTAAAGAGATTGTTGCTGATACAGTAAAAGCTGTAAACATGCCATATGTTACCGAGCGCTGGCCAGGTGGTATGCTAACCAACTTCCCTACTATTCGTAAGGCGGTTAAAAAAATGTCTTCAATCGACAAAATGGCTACCGATGGTACTTTCGAGAACCTTTCGAAACGTGAAAAACTTCAAATAACCCGTCAACGTGCTAAACTAGAGAAGAACTTAGGTTCAATCGCAGATCTTAACAGACTTCCTGCTGCTCTATTCGTAGTTGACGTTCAAAAAGAGTATATCGCAGTTCGTGAAGCTAAAAGATTAAGCATTCCAGTATTTGCAATGGTTGATACTTGCTGCGACCCATCGTTAATTGACTTTATAATCCCAGCAAACGATGATGCTTCAAAATCTATCTCTTTAATCGTTGGCATTATGTCAAAAGCTATTGCTGAAGGTTTAGATGAGCGCAAAGCAGAGAAAGAAAAAGAACCTGCAGTAAAAGAGAAGAGCGATGAGGGTGCACACCAACACCATACACGTGCTCGTAAAGGCAAAAAATCACCAGAAGCTGAAGCAAAAGAAGAAGCTGCTGATGACGATACAAAAGAAGAATAACAACAATTGATTTTTATTTAAACTCATAATACAATGGCCGAAGTAACAGCAGCTGATGTTGCGAAACTAAGAAAAGCAACCGGTGCAGGTATGATGGACTGCAAAAATGCCCTTGTTGAATCAAATGGCGATTTCGAAAAAGCGATTGAACTTATCCGCGAACGTGGAAAAGCTATTGCTAACAAACGTGCTGATCGTGAAGCTGGTGAGGGCGCTGCTCTTGCAAAAGTTAACGCTGCAGGTAACCACGGAGCAATGGTAGTTCTTAATTGCGAAACTGACTTCGTAGCAAAAAATAACGACTTCGTTGGTTTAGCAACTAGCATTCTTGATGTAGCAATTGAGAAAAAACCAGCAGATCTTGAGGCTTTAAAAGCACTTGAGATTAACGGCAGAAAGATTGGTGACCTTGTAATGGATCAATCTGGTGTTACTGGTGAGAAATTCGAACTTTCATTCTACGATAAAGTTGAAGCAGCTAAGGTTGTTGCTTACATTCACCCAGGTAATAAACTTGCTACTTTAGTAGGTTTAAACAAGGCTGATGTTGACACACAAGTTGGTAAAGACGTAGCAATGCAAATTGCTGCTATGAGCCCAGTTGCTGTTGATAAAGATGATGTTTCGGAAGATCTTCGCAAGAAAGAATTCGAAATTGGTCGTGAGCAAGCTCGCTTAGAAGGTAAGCCAGAAAATATGCTTGATAAGATTGCTGAAGGAAAAGTTCAAAAATTCTTCAAAGAGAGCACTCTTCTTAACCAAGATTTCGTAAAAGATGGTAAGATGACCGTTCGTCAATATCTACAATCAGTTAATAAAGAGTTAACCGTTACCTCATTCAAGAGAGTTTCTTTAAACGGATAACTATACAATAAATCATAAAAAGCCTCGGTATCCCCGAGGCTTTTTTATTATATCTTTATAGCCACAATTTTAAGATTATGTCGAAGTATAAAAGAGTTCTTCTAAAACTAAGCGGCGAATCGCTTATGGGCGACGATAGCTATGGAATTAATACCCAAATTATAAATAGCTACGCAAAACAAATAAATGAAACCGCCGAGCATGGGGTTGAGATTGGAATTGTTATTGGTGGTGGTAACATTTTTAGGGGCCTGAGTGGTGTTTCAAAAGGCTTTGATCGTGTTAAAGGTGATCAAATGGGAATGTTAGCAACTGTTATCAATAGCATTGCGCTTCAAAGCGCAATTGAGGTGCAAGGAGGAAAAGCAAAAGTTTTTACAGCAACCAAAATGGAACCTGTAGGAGAGCTTTATTCAAAAGCAAAAGTACTCGATGCCTTTAAGCAAGGATATATTTCAATTATTGCTGGTGGAACAGGTAACCCTTTCTTCACAACTGATACCGCATCAGCATTACGTGGTGTTGAAATTGAAGCAGATGTACTGCTTAAGGGGACAAGAGTTGATGGCGTTTACACAGCTGATCCCGAGAAGGATAAAACAGCAACAAAGTTTGATACTATCACCTTTAAAGAGGCATACGAAAAGCGTTTAAAAATTATGGATCTTACTGCCTTTACAATGTGTAGCGAGAATAATTTACCTATTGTGGTGTTTGACATGAATACTCCAGGAAATCTTAAAAAGCTGATTTTGGGAGAAAAAATTGGTACTTTAGTTAAAAATTAAATAATTTTAGTCCCGAATTTTAAGTTTACAACTATGAAAGAAGAAGATGCAATTCTGTGTATCGATATAGCCAATGATAAAATGCAAAAGGCAATCGAACATCTTGAAAATGAGCTAAAGGTGTTACGTGCTGGACGCGCAAATCCCAACATGCTTTCAGGAGTTATGGTTGATTACTATGGCACCATGACCCCATTATCTCAAGTTGCAAGTATTGGTAGCCCCGATGCAAGATCTATTCAAATTCAACCTTGGGAAAAGAAAATGATTGAACCCATTGAGAAAGCAATTATGGCTGCAAACCTTGGGTTTAACCCTCAGAATAATGGCGAAACCGTTCGTATTGTTGTTCCTCCCCTAACTGAAGAGCGTCGTAAAGACTTGGTTAAACAGGTTAAACACGAAGGTGAGAATGCTCGTGTAAGTATTCGCAATGCCCGTAGAGATGCTATTGAAGAGATAAAGAAATTACAAAAGAACGGATTGGCTGAAGACCTAGCCAAGGATTCTGAAACAAAGGTTCAAAAGATAACTGATAGTTTCAACAAAAAGGTTGACGAACATCTTGAAAAGAAAGAAAAAGAGATATTAACAGTATGAAAAAAGGAGCAGAAATCTGCTCCTTCTCATTTCTATTCTACAATTTCCATTCTTGTTAGCCTCGCTGCCAATTTAATTCGCTGCCTCCAATCTCCAGGCAATATCAGGTGATGGTTTCCAAAAGGATTGTTTTTGAAATATTGTTGTGCAGTTTCACTTAACTCAACTTCAAGTTGTGTTCTACAAGCATTTTTACATTTAGGATGATCGGTAACCTTTGCTAGAGTTAAAAAGACTCTGTTTAAATTATTATCAAATCTAAAAACAGTAACCTCTTCTCCTTTCAATTCTCCTGAAAGAGCCAAACCCTTGTCTGTTTCATAATGGGTTTGAGTTTTAAATTTTTTGTAAAGATTTGCTGGAGCTGTACAATGAGCAAATAGAGCCTTATTGCCATTTATAAAAGCTGTGTTGGCCATCCAAGGGATTACTCCACATACTTCAAATCCAAACATCAAACCTAAGGTACTACAAGTATCGCCTTCGCAACCAGCGGGTAGTCCGTCGAGGTTTAGCTTCGATAGGGCAAGGCAAGCTGTATGGCCCGACTTGTTAACAAGTGAAAAACATTCAACAGAAAGTGCATTCAACTTGTAAAAAGGGACTAACGAAGCAAGCCCTTCATATATCTTTCCGCTCTCAAAAAGTTCGCTAGTGTTTTCTGAATTAAAAAGCGATGTAAAATCGGGAGCAACTTGATTTACCTCATCAAGAATGATATCATTCCAACTGATATCGACCTGCTCAACACCTAAACGCGTTTGCATTAGAAAAGGACTAACAACAGATGCCACAAGCCAATCGGATGGGTTACCAACTAAACCGAGGCGTTGCCCATGTAGGCGACGAATGCCATTCCTAGCACTATAAAAATCGTTAATAAGCTCAAGTGCATTTTCATCCTCGTAATTAATTAACATGGATGATATGTTATGCTGGCTCATCCAAGCAACAACCTCTGTTGCCGATGCCCATGAATTATTTTCGCGCGAAGCGAGAATCAGGTAGAATTTGTATTCCTGAACCGAATTAATAGCTATTCGCTCCGACCCTCCGGTCAGAAACATTAAAATATCGGGTTTATCGTTAACGTATTCAACTTTATCCTGACTAAATATGTTGAGTAGTTTTTTTTTACCCTTATCAAAAACTGAAAGTTCAGCAGATGGGAAAGCTAAAAGCTTAACCCTAAGTTTTTCCATTAATGAGTAGTTTTCTTCGAGCATAATGAAATTAGATGTATTCTACTTAGTTTTTTCAATTATATCAAATCCAAAATCAAGATATCTGTAAACATCTTCAGGGTGTCCATCAATCTTGATATCATTGCGTTTATGCCCCAAACGAACAATAACCGCATTAAGTTCTGGAATGACAAATATATACTGTCCTAGGATTCCGCGAGCATATTTAATAGTATAATTTTTATACTTTAAGCACCACCACTGATATCCATATCGTTCATTCGGTTTACTCAACTCTTTATCTATTAATTCAGTAACAGGTGATGTTGCTTCATCTAAATACCATTTAGGGATAAGTTGAGCTCCTTTCCAAATTCCATTATTAAGCACCAATTGCCCAAAACGAGCAAAGTCGCGAGCATTTGAATTAAAACAGCATGACGCCTTTTCTGTTCCTCCATTATGGTCGAGATTCCAGAGAGCATCTTGCTCAGCACCTAAAGGTTTCCATAATTTTTCAGAAGCGTATTCTGATAAAGTTTTTCCAGTAACTTTTTCAATTACGAGAGCTAAAAGCTGAGGATCGCTTCCTCTATAATCGAAGTATTTTCCAGATTCACCCAATGAGTGAAGATTTAAAACAATTCGTTTAACATCATTTCCATAATAAGCCTGAGTAGTAATTGAGAATAGGCTGCTGTAAGATTCATCCCAACTCAAATTTGAACTCATAGAAAGTAAGTCTCTCAATGTAATTTTTGCTCTCTCTCCCTCTTTATACGCTTCGATAAAATTTGATACTGGTTGATTGATATCCATAATTAATCCATCTTGAATAGCACATCCAATCAGCAAGCTAACAATGCTTTTCGACATTGAAAAAGAATTAGAATAAGAATCCTTATTATAGCCGCCCCAATAGGTCTCAGAAAGTATTGATGTATCTTTAATAACAAGATAAGCAACTGTCTTATATTCTGAAAAGTATAATAATTGCTCTGGTGAAAAACTATACTTATTATAATTTTTCGAAACATGCCATGGTTGCGCTTTCCCTTTTATAATGCCTCGATTATCAAATATTTTATAATCATCAATATTTGGTAACTGGTATATTAGTGCTCTAACAATATAATGATTACTTGGAATTGCTAAACTGATTGCTAAACTGATTATAACAACCGCTGATGAAATCTTAATAATCTTCTTCATAAAAAGTAGGATTTAAGTTATAAAACCAATTTAGTTCGCAAAACTTGGAACCAAATTAAGTCAAATATTTTTTATAACGACATCGGTACATGCATAATTATTGTATCTTTATAAGACAACGTATTAAAATAAAAAATGCTCGCACAACTTTATTAACTATAAAGGGTATGTAGCATAGAATTACATATGGAATTTAATTGCATTATTAAAAAGCAAAGTGAACTCGAAGCTTTATCTCCTTGCAGAATTGGTTTTTTAGGAGGATCATTTAATCCAATTCACAATGGACATATTGCTTTGGCTGAGTACGCCCTCGATGTTTTTTTCGATTACATCGTTTTTTGTCCACACTCACTCCATCCAGATAAAAAAAATATTCTTGAAAATATTAGGCACAGAGTTAATATGATCTGTATTGCAAAAGAATTGTCTCGTCATGCTGAACGAATGTTTATTATAGATACATCTTTTATACATGGTACACATTACAATAAGTTTGTAGGCCTTTGCAAAGAACTTAACAGTATTGATATTTATACTGGCATTATTTGTGGCTCAGATAGCCTGATGCGACCCTACTACTCTGAACTTTGTCAGTTCGATCATTTTGTGGGTACACGAAAAATGGAATATAATAAAGAGCATATCAAATCATTGATTAACGGGAAAACCATTTTCTTTGACACTCCTTTTAATGCCTTATCATCAACCGATATTCGAACCTTAATTTCAGAGAATAAACCGTTAGAGATCAATGACCAAATACAAGAATATATTGTTGAAAATAAGCTTTATCAAAGTTCTTAGTTCGCTTCCAATATCTTAAACAGCTCGTCTAATTTTGGAGTTAGAATAATCTCTGTTCTACGATTTTTTTGACGTGCCTCGGGTGTTTTGCCTTTTTCGAGAGGAACATACTGGCTGCGTCCTGCAGCTGTAACCCTTGCAGGGCTAATCTTAGTACCAGTCACTAGAATTCTTAAAATTGTTGTTGCACGTTTGGTACTTAAATCCCAATTATCGAGTAGTTCGGCTTTCCCTTTATAAGGAACATCATCGGTATGACCTTCTACCATCACGTTGATATCGGCCATATCTTTTATTGATTTAGCCNNATATCAGTATTTTGCTCAAGTACCGGGATAAGCTGCTTTAAGGCAGTAGCACCTTTGGGATCAACATCATACTTACCTGACTTGAACATTAAATTCTCCTCTAATGAAACGTAAACTTTACCATTCAGCATCTTAATACTTAGGCCCTTCCCCTCAAATCCGTAAAGAGCATCGGTAACTTTCTTTTTAAGAGCTAAAACCAATGAGTCTTTACTTTTTAAAATCTTCTCAAGTTCAATTAAACGAGCATTTCTAGCCTCTAATTCCTTATTAAGATTATCAAGGTTTGATTGCATATTGTCAAGATTATTCTTGCGAAGCAAAAGTTTCCGTTCCAACTCCTTTAAGGCATCCTCTTTATCCTGTAACTCTTTTTGAGTTATTTGAAGTTGAGTTAGAACTTTGCGAGTCTCCTTTTGGTTGCCTTGCATTAGATTGCTTTGTAACTGCTGCAGCTCGTTATACTTTTCTGTAATTCTCTCTAAATCCTGCTTTAATGTTACTAGTTCAACCGAACGACTTACACTATCAGCCATTAAAGTTTCTACTTCCTTTTGAATGATCTTAAGTTTGGAATCACATTCAGAGACCCTTACGTTTAGCGATTCATTTTCAATAGAGAATTTCTCTCGCTCTTCTTCGCATTTCAAGTTTTTATCTTGTAAGGTTTGAAATTCTTTTGCAGGTACACACCCAAGAAAGGCGGATGCAAATATTAAACAAAAATATAAGGTGCTCTTTATTCGTAACATAGAAACAATTTTAACAAATATTAATTTTTCAATTAGAGCAAAGATAAAATAATACCATTTACACATCGTTAAACAAAAGGAGTTTTTATAGGTTAATTATTTAACTTTGCATTGTGTTAACATCGTTTGATGAATATGAGCGTTAGCTACCCATTACTAGATAATATTAACAATCCTAGTGATTTAAAAAAACTTAACTCCGATCAGCTCGTGCAACTAAGCAGCGAGCTCAGACAGTTTATTATCGATGTAGTTTGTGAGAATCCTGGGCATTTCGGAGCCAGCTTAGGCGTGGTAGAGCTAACCGTCGCTCTTCATTACGTATTCAACACACCAGAAGATAGAATTGTTTGGGACGTAGGTCATCAGGCATACGGACACAAAATTTTGACAGGGCGAAAAAGTATTTTCCATACCAACAGGAAATATAAAGGCATAAGCGGATTCCCAAAACGAAGCGAGAGCGAATACGATTCATTTGGTGTTGGGCACTCATCAACATCAATATCTGCTGCTCTTGGTATGGCAGTTGCCTCTCAGAAAGAGGGAAAGAATCGTCAGGTTGTTGCTATTATTGGAGATGGATCACTAACAGGAGGGCTTGCTTTTGAAGGATTGAACAATGGAGGTATTCAGCAATCAAATCTACTTGTTATTCTTAACGATAATAATATTGCTATCGACCCCAATGTTGGAGCAATGAAGGAGTATTTGCTTGATATTACAACTTCAAAAACATACAATCGTTTCAGAACTGGCATTTGGAATTTTTTAGGCAAACTCGGACCAAAAACTCGTTCTGCAGTTCAAAAGTTGGAAAACGCAATAAAATCATCGCTGCTAAAACAAAGTAATTTATTTGAATCATTAGGATTTAGGTATTTTGGTCCCGTAGATGGTCACGATGTTGTTTACTTATCAAAACTTCTAAAAGATTTAAAAGATATTCCTGGGCCAAAGATACTTCACTGTTTAACCGTGAAAGGAAAAGGTTTTAGTGCTGCAGAGGAAAACCAAACACTTTACCATGCTCCTGGAGCATTTAATAAAGATACTGGAGAAAGAATAGTTGTAACGCCAGATAAGCCAACTCCACCAAAATATCAGGATGTATTTGGAAGAACTCTGGTTGAACTAGCAACAATTAATGATAAAATCGTTGGTGTCACTCCAGCAATGGCAAGTGGTTGCTCAATGAATATAATGATGGAAAAAATGCCAGACAGAGCATTTGACGTTGGAATCGCTGAACAACACGCTGTTACTTACTCGGCTGGACTTGCAAAAGAAGGAATGTTACCTTTCTGTAATATATATTCTTCGTTTATGCAGCGTGGATACGATCAAGTTATTCATGATGTTGCTATTCAGAATCTTAATGTGGTTTTCTGCCTCGATAGAGGAGGTCTTGTAGGCGAGGATGGAGCTACACATCATGGGGTTTTTGACTTAGCGTATATGCGTATAATTCCCAATATGATAGTCTCTTCGCCAATGAACGAAGAAGAATTGCGAAATTTGATGTATTCTGCTCAGTTACAAGATAAAGGACCATTTACTATAAGATACCCACGAGGTAATGGAGTAATGACTGACTGGAAAAAGCCATTTAAAGAAATTGAAACCGGAAAAGGTCGTTTGCTAAGAAATGGTAAGGATTTAGCAATTTTAACAATCGGACATATTGGAAATACTGTTGTGAAAGTTTGCAATCAACTCGACGAAAATGAACACATATCTGTAGCTCATTACGATATGAGATTTGTAAAACCATTAGATGAAAAACTGCTTCATTCAATTTTTAAAACTTTTCAGAATATTATTACTGTTGAAGATGGGGTTTTAAAAGGTGGTTTTGGAAGTGCAGTTCTTGAATT
>DQHR01000126.1 GCA_003531155.1 Bacteroidales bacterium
ATGTGTCAATAAACATCTCACCTTCCACTTTGGCTTTGTGAAGGAGAAGGTGAGATGTTTATTGACACATCCAATAGCGGCGGTATGTCCTCAATAAATGTTAGTAGCATTGCTCAAAGCAATAGGACAAAAGGAGGGAAGCAAGATTCAGAGAATGAGAACTCAACTCATCAACAAGAACTTGTAAAGTTACTCGAACAGCAACAAGAGTATCTTGAAAACCTTAAATCAATTGTAGACTTTCTTAAAAAGGAGGAATAATTTCGGCTGGCCGTTTATTTTTTTAGTTTGCTCGACTCTTTCTGAAGCACCCTGCTAACTTTTATTCCCTCAAAATAATCGATTAATCTGCGGAGTACATCTACCTGAAGGGTAATAAAGAGCAACAGAGTAAACAACCACAAAACAGCAAGGTTAAACCAAAGCGTTTTAACATACTGCCCATTAAATAATTTTTTAGGTGCATAAAAATGTGCACGCCCCCAAGGATGGTCGGGAAGCATAAATATCGGTTCGTGTTTTGGAATAATGCGGGTTTCAGTTTCGAGATATTTGTTTATTTCGTTTGTACTTAGAACCCAATCGGCTAAAGCTTTGTTATAATTTTTCTTTTTGAGCGTATATAACCCATCGTTATTAAGACTGTCTACCAACTTACGGTAAATACTATCGCGCCGTTGACCTGCATTATTACTTATTTCGGTATACTGCCCTTTTATAAATTTCAGGTAAGCATTTGTTTCTTCGGAGATTTGTATGTTGAAATCAGTTGGATTTAACTTATCAATATTATCGAATGGGGGAAGATGAACCGAGTTTTGCAAAGCTTTGATTTCGTTGAAAATGATAGTTAAGTTACTATTATATTTAATATTATCTCGTCCTTCGTTATCGATCCATCGGTTACATTCTTCAAGTTTGTATTGAAGTCTGGGAATTAAAAATGCCGTTCGAAAATACGATTGGCTCATTATCATTTCCTGATTGAAAAAGTATTTTTCAAAATTATTATTTTGAAACTGCTCAACCGCTAGTGCCTCAAAAGCCCATCGTGATGCCATAATATCACCAGCTATAGGAACATAAATCTTTTTTGTGATAGTTGGGTGAAGATTATCAAATTGAACAATAGTTCCGCTAAGTAGCAGTTGAGGGACAAGTATAAATGGGATGCTAATATAAATTGATACAATTGAATTTAGGCCTGAGCTAATATTTAGCCCAATCATATTTGCTAGGCATGATGTAGAGAAAAGAATCAGCCAAAACTGAAGAGTTAATCCATGAATTTCTAAAATATAATTACCTATTGCAACAAACATAAGCATTTGAAGAGCCGAAAGGGCAAAGAGGTAGAATATTTTGGAATTAAGGTAGCTAAATCGACTTAAGTTAAGGAACGATTCGCGTTCAAGTATCTTTCGGTCGCTAATAATTTCTTCGGCGCTAACTGTTAAACCAATAAAGAGCGCTACAACTACGCTCATAAATAAATAAGCGGGTAGGTTTTTATTATCAGCTAGAAAATATTCGTTGCCGGGGATGTATTTGGTAAAGTAGGCAAGTATAAAAGAGAGCAGCGGAGCTTCAATTAGATTTATTAAAACATACTGCTTATTGCCTATTTTAGATAAAATATTTCGGATGGAGAAAATCTTAAACTGTACCTCAATATTGGGGATGTTGAAGAAATTCTTTGGAAGTATATCCTTGTGAATTTTTGGTTTAATATTTTCTTGAAGGTGTTTTAAATAAAGGCTATTCCACTCATCTGGAGTTTTCTGCCTGATATTAGTTTGCTTACCGCTTTCATCAATAATCTTTGCTTCAATGATTTCAAGTATCTGATCAGGATTAATGCTGCCGCATTGGAAGCATCCGCTTTCAGATGCGTTAACCTGGGTGCTCATAGTTTTAAAATAAACTATTGCATCGACAGGATTTCCTTGATAAATAGGGTATCCGCCTTTATCAAGGACCCAAAGTTTATCGAATAGTTTGAAAACCTTCGAAGAAGGTTGATGAATGTTTACTATAACCAACCGTCCATTGCTTGCTTGTTGTTTTAAAAGGCGCATTACCATCAGAGAATCGCTGGATGATAGCCCGCTTGTAGGTTCATCAACGAATAGGATGGAGGGTTCGCGCATCAGTTCAAGTCCAAAATTTAGCCTCTTTCGCTGACCACCGCTAATCATTTTGTTGAGAGGCGAACCAACCTTTAAATCTCTAATTTCCCATAAATCTAAGTCGTCAAGAACCCGCTTAACAGTTTGCCGAACCTTGAACTCAGTGAAGTTGCTGAAACAGAGTTTAGCGTTATAGTAAAGGTTTTGATAAACCGTTAGATCTTCGAATAGGAGGTCGTCCTGAGGAACGTAACCAATAATCCCTTCAACGGTTCTTTTATCGATATGTATATCGTAACCGTTTATTAATACTCGGCCCGATTTTGGTTTAAGTTTTCCTGTAAGTAGGTTCAGAAGTGTTGATTTTCCAACACCACTTCCTCCCATAATGCCGATGAGTTGCCCTGATTCCTCCGAAAAGCTAAAATGTCTAATTCCATTGTTACTATTTCTAAAGGTGTAATCAAGGTTTTCAGCTGTAAAAACTATTTTTTGTCGATTTTTCGATTTGGAAAGCCACCCCATTAAATCGCTAAAGTAAATGGAGTTAATTGTAGGGCCTTTGATGATTGATCCAACCTCTACAATGTAGGCTTTACCAGGAACTATAAGTTTTCCGTCGAGATATATTTCGGCTTTACCATAGTAGCGCGAAATATAATTTCCGGTTGAGGGAATATATAAAAAGGTAAGTCGGCCATCGATTTTTTCATTGTAAATTTTATGTGAGTCTTCGAGCCACTCAGGCATATTCTCCTCTACCCATTGCCCTTCTAAAATATCCTCTCGAACCTTTGGATGGCTTTCAATTATTAGTAAATAAATCGGGTCGATTTCTTCACAATCGTTATGGAAAATAAAATATTCGATATTGCTTGCCTCTGTCTCATCGATGCTGAAACATTTTGAAACCGTGTCAACAACATCCTTTTCAAGAGGGGTTATCTTATTATCCTCAATAACGTATTCTAAAAGTTTTATGAACACAACAATTCTATCTGCTTGTTGAAGTCCATTGCGTATTTGGAAGCAAATGTTTTGAACGTATTCAATTATCGCGATACGGCCTGTTTCGTCGTGCTCTGATTTGGAAGATATATCACGATTGAAAAAATCTGCATAGTTCTCGAACAAATCGAGGTATTCGTCAGCCATACGTCGCGTAAGGTGCTGGCGAAGGAATGCGTCAACAATTTTCTTCCCTTTTGCCGACACCTTTGATGTATTGGCTATTAGGGCAAAAAGCTGCATTAATGCATTTAGAATCGATTCGCTCATAGTGAAAATATCAATTCACTAAGATATAAAAAATGAGTATCGACTACCCTGTAAGAGATTTTAAAATTTTATTAAATAAAAAGACCCGCTTAAAAAGCAGGTCTTTTTTTGATCAATATTATTGTATTACTGAACAATAGCACCACGAACCAAAGAAATTTCTTTATTGATTTGTTCAAATTGCTCCGGAGTTAATGTATCGCCATTAATAGTTGCAAAAATGTCAACAAGCGGCTTAAGTGTGTTAGCAATCTCGGTAACATCTTGATCGTTGCTGTAAGGTTTCATTAGATCAAGAAGTTTTGAAAGAGGCTCTTTTTGGTTAGCAACAATTTTAATCATATCAGCATCGTTTTTGCTGATGATAGCCATTTGAGTAGTAATATATAAACCTTCCACCCAACTACCTGTCATAACTAAAATCGATGTGTTGTCTTTACCATTATTTACAAGGAACTCATATGTATCATAAAAAGAATCAGAGATAATATGGATTAATGAATCCTTGTTATCGATATTCTTCTCAACGCGTTGTGCAAACTCAACGTTGAAAGCTGAAGTGATTTGTAGTTCGTCTATTAATTTTTTAGAAACCTTTAGGTAGTTCATGGTTTCTTGTTTCATTTGGTAAGTACTAGCATAGCTAAGATCTGCTCCATAAACACCAAGATTTAATGCTTTGCTCTTTGCAGGAATATATTTATCAACGTTTTCAATAGGGTTGCTTAAACTTAAAATATAAGTTGCTCCAGCATTGTTTAACAGTTTAATAACCTCGAATGAAGTTGGGATAGGGTACTTGGTAACACTTTTAAAGGCTTCTTCTTTAGTTGTTGTGTTCTCTGCTTCTTTAGCTTGTCTGTTGCCACAGCTAACAACGAACATAACTACAGCAAGGGCTAAAAGCAATGTAGAAGTTCTTGCGATGGTTAATTTTCTCGTTTTCATCTTATTAATAGGTTTGGTTATTTATTTTTTAATTAAAAATAGTTTACGAAGATAGTGATTTAAAGATTGCTAAAACTAATAAATCGTTCATAAAATAACAATTTAATGGCATTGTTGTTTTGTTGAAAGGTAAGAAAAATCCATAAACCACAGATTTTAAAGGACAATTCTTTCTAATTCTTTTGATAGCGTATTTTGTAAATCGTTAAGTGTAATAATCTTTTTAAGAATTTCATTGATTTCTTCAACCTGAGTTTTTGGGCTGAGTTTGGTAAGTTCATCGTGCAGTTTCTTGATGGCTAATTTCATTATTTTACTTTTGTAAACGATAATTGCCTTTGGAACAACCCTGTGAAGAAAGTCTACATCCTCTTCGGAAAATGCTTGATGCTTATCCCATATTTTACTTAGCTTATGGGGCGTAGAAAGAAAATCAACGGCAACTTGGCTTATCTGGCTGTCGGGATGGTTTACAAAGTAACGGTTTTCGACAACAGGATTAATCTCAAGTTGAGAAAGATATTCGTTGAAAATTTTTTGAAAAACAAGATTTTTAAATTCTAAATCATCATTTAATATTTCGTTAATGATATATTGACCAATTGAAACAGAGGAAATATCCTGCTCATCATCAGTTTCAGGTTTCCAGAATTCAACATTCCCGTGGCGAAGCATAAAGTAAACAATTTCTTTCTCCTGTTCTTCACACGAAATATCTGAAACAAAGTTTGGTACAGGTGGTGTAGTTTTGATTTCCGATTCGACAGGTATTTTTCCCAACACCTGTTCCATCTTTTTTCGTCGTTGGCTTGCAACCTCAGTATATAGAACGCTTTCCTGAATGTCGAGGAGTCGGCTACAATCCTTGATGTATACCGAACGGACAATGCTATCTGGGATTACAGAAATTGACCTAACAATATCAGAAATTAGCCCAGCTCGCTTAATGGGATCGTTCTTGGCATCATTAACGAGTAGGCGAGTTTTGAATGTAATAAAATCAGTTTCGTTTTTTGCAATAAAATCAAGTACCTCCGAAGCGCTATGCGAGCGAGCATAGCTATCAGGATCCTCACCTTCGGGCAATAGGGTAACCTTAACGTTTAGTCCCTCTTCGAGTACAAGATCAATTCCTCGTAACGAGGCCTTAATCCCAGCGGCATCACCGTCGTATAGAATTGTTACATTGGGAGTAAACCTTTTTATCAGTCTAATTTGATCGACGGTTAACGATGTTCCTGAACTGGCTACAACATTTTCAATCCCAGCCTGATGTAGTGATATAACATCTGTATAACCTTCAACTAAAAAGCATTTATTCTCTTGAGTTATTGATTTTTTAGCATGAAAAATTCCGTATAATATGCTACTCTTGTGGTAAATATCACTCTCAGGGCTATTGAGGTATTTAGCAAATTTTTTGTCAGTTTTAAGAATTCTTCCTCCAAACGCGGTGACTCGCCCACTAATGCTATGAATAGGGAACATTACCCGTCCCTGAAAACGATCGAATGTATCCTCGTTATGCTGTATTGTTAGCCCTGTTTTTACTAAGTAGTCGAGTTTGTAACCTTCACGAATTGCAGTTTTAGTAAATGCATCGCGCTGATCGAGACAGTAACCAAGCTGAAATTTTTCGATAATGTCATCGCGGAAACCTCGCTCTTTAAAATATGCCATCCCGATAGTTTTTCCATCGGAGTGCTTATGAAGCGTATCACTGAAGTACCGCTGTGCATAAGCGGTAACAACCATAAGGCTTTCGCGTTCGTTTCGCTGTTGTTGTTCTTCGGGTGTAGCCTCTTTTTCAACAACTTCAATATGATATTTTTTAGCAAGGAATTTGAGCGCTTCAACATAAGATAGGTGCTCGTGTTCCATGATAAAGTTCACGGAATTACCTCCCTTTCCGCACCCAAAACATTTGAAAATACCCTTTGCAGGGCTTACAGTAAACGAAGGTGTTTTCTCGTTATGGAAAGGACAAAGCCCTAGGTGATTTGTACCGCGTTTTTTTAAACTTACAAAATCGCCAACCACCTCGGTGATATCAGCCGCAGCAATAATTCTATCGATGGTATGTTGGTCAATCATAGTATTTTGAAGCCTAACAGGGTCGGTTTTGAAGGATTGTAAAGATAGCTAAAGGATCTTGAAATGTGATGTTGTATTGCAGTTTTGCAGGGATACTGTTTTTTAAAATAGCGCTAATAATGACCTAAATCACACATTTGTTTAAGCAGAGTCAGGCTAAATTCGATTATATTTACTTTTCGTACCAACCGCTACTCATATGAAAAGGTTTTGGTTATTATTACTCGTAATATTTTTGTTTGAACATCATGGAATAGCCTGTACAACAGCAATTGTCAGCGGTAAAGCAACCCCCGATGGTCGACCTATACTTTGGAAGCATCGCGATTCGGACCATTTTAATAATAAAATGATGTTTTTTAAAGGCTGGAAATACAGTTTTATTGGGTTGATTAATTCGGATGATTCACTTCAGGTATGGGGAGGAACCAATAGTGCTGGTTTCTCAATCATGAACTCTGCCTCATACAATTTAAAGGCAACAGATGACAAAACAGTATTTCAAGATCAAGAGGGAGTGCTAATGAAGCTGGCTTTATCAAGATGTGCTACTGTTGAGGAATTTCGCGAACTACTCGATTCGTTACCAAAACCGCTTGGTGTTGAGGCTAACTTTGGAGTTATCGATGCTATTGGCGGAGCAGCATACTTTGAAACCAATAATTTTAGTTATAAAATTTTTGACGCAAACGATCCTAATTGTGCACCTGATGGTTATTTAATAAGGACAAACTACTCAATGTCTGGAAGAGAGAATGAGGGTGCTGGATATAATCGTTACAATACTGCGACAAGCCTACTTGCGGAGGCTTACCAAGCAAAGGAAATCACAACCGATTTTTTTCTAACAAAAGCAACGTTATCGCTACGCCATGAGTTAACCCAAACCGATTTAGCAGATATTTTTAAAAAGAAGGAGGAGTTTCAGAATCGATTATACCCTTTTCGCGACTATATTGTTCGATATTCGTCATCATCAACAGTTGTTGTACATGGAGTAAAACCCGGAGAATCTCCAGCCATGGTTACAACTTGGATAAAAATTGGATTTCAACCAGCATCCATTTCTATTCCTTTGTGGGTAAGCGCTGGTGAAAAGCTACCTCCTTTGCTAACAGCTCCAGAAAAGAAAAATTCATTATTATGTACATTTACACTGCTTTTGAAAAAAGAATGTTTCCCTTTTCAAAAAGGAACTGAAGGGGAGAGTTATATTTTTCTTGAAAAGTTAGGGAATAACAGGAATGATGGTTTTATGCAGGTAAATGTTGAGATGGAAAAGGAGATTCTTGCACGGACAAATAAACTCGTTGCTAAATGGCGAAAAGATGGTTTTAACGAAGAAGATGCCAGAGATTTTTATGGCGAAATGGATAAATCAATAATTGACTATTATTCTATACTCTGTGATCACGCAAATAAATGATTAAAAGAAAACTAGTTGTACTTACCGGAGCCGGTATTAGTGCTGAAAGTGGATTACGTACTTTTCGCGATATGGGTGGTTTATGGGAGGAGTACGATATTATGGAAGTGGCTAGCTATGAGGGTTGGCTCGAAAATCCAGAATTGGTTCTTAAATTTTATAACGATAGGCGTAGGCAGCTTAAGGATGTTGAGCCTAATGCTGGTCATCGAGCATTAGCGGAGGCAGAAAAGTATTTTGATGTACACATTATTACACAAAACGTCGATAATTTGCATGAGCGGGCAGGAAGTACAAAGATTTTACATCTACATGGTGAGCTTACAAAGGTTGAGTCAACCGTCGATTCTTCTTATATTCAAGATATTGGTTATTCCGATTTAAAATTAGGTGATAAATGCCCTGAAGGAACACAACTTCGTCCTCATATAGTTTGGTTTGGAGAGGCTGTACCAGCCATGACTAGCGCCATTCAAATTGCCCGTCAGGCCGAGATATTTGCTGTTGTTGGAACATCTCTTAATGTTTATCCTGCTGCTGGTTTATTGGGTTATGCACCTTCAAGTTCACCTATTTTCCTTATAGATCCAAACGATGTTGGGGTTCAACTTCGAAATAAAATTCATTTTATCAAGGAAAATGCATCTGTTGGTGTGCCCAAGATGCTAGATATGCTCATTAAAAGCACTTAAATCTATTGTGTGTTGCGTGCATCCGGAATTAGCACTCCGAAAAGGATAAATTTGTTATCTTTAAGTGTTAAAAGCATTAGAGATTCTTGGCGACCAACATGAAGTTAGTATTATTATCAATCCTATTTTTTTTTGGAATATCATTCCACGTTTTAGCTCAACGCTTTGACGCAGGCTTTGTTGGTGGAATGACTGCTACTCAGGTCGATGGCGATAGCCATGCTGGTTACAATAAAATTGGTCCCATTGGAGGTATTTGGGTTGGTTGTAGGTTGTCGTCGGTGTTTTATTCACGTATGGAGATCCGGTATGTGCAAAAGGGAAGTTATGCAAAGGATCCGCAGGAAGGCTCAACAAGTTTTTACAGGATGCGCCTTAATTACTGTGAGATTCCTCTTTTTCTTGGTTATCGATTAAGAAACGGATTTAACCCGTTGGTTGGTTTGTCGGGAGGATATCTCATAAAAGGAAAAGAAATGAACGAGTTTGGAGAATTCCCTCCAGAGGATATTCAAAAGTTTAAAAAATTCGAATTTGCTGGACTTGTTGGACTCGAGTATAATAGGAGCGAACGATGGGCTTTTTATCTGGTATACTCTTACTCTTTTTTCCCCATTCGATCTCATAATAGTAATATTACCTATCGATGGAATAGAGGGCAATACAACAATGTACTTGAATTGGCTGTTCGATATAAACTCTAACTATACGGATAAATATCAATCCAAAGGACTTACCCATTTTCAATTGGATTTTATATATTGCTAAATCTTAATCATTAACCATCTCAATAAGACTTGAGCTATGAAAGAACTTGTACGATGCCGCCCTTGTGGCTTTGTGATGGAGGCCGATAAGCTTGGCGATGTTTGCCCTGCTT
This sequence comes from Bacteroidales bacterium, assembly GCA_003531155.1. Lineage (GTDB taxonomy): Bacteria > Bacteroidota > Bacteroidia > Bacteroidales > Tenuifilaceae > UBA8529. The sequence goes on from DQHR01000126.1 coordinate 9,448, forward strand.
GTGGCTTACCTCGAAAGGTTTTTGAACCATACCGCGAAAGGGTTTCATTAAATCGTTTACGATTGCTTAATCTCGATTTACACCCAATAGTTATTCATCTTTCGCAGGCATTTGTAATTGCTATACCCCTTTTAATTATTTTTAACTTTATTTTACCTGATTTTCAAACTGTTATTATTAAAAGCGTTATAATTTTTTCAGTTTTTGTTTTTCCATTTACCCTAATTATGGCAATATTCACGGGAATTGTTGATGGATTAACCCGTTTTAAGACGCTTAAAACACCGTTATTAAGGGTCAAAATAATATTTAGTATAATTATTCTGTTGCTTGCTTCACTGATGATGTATGTTGCACCCAAGGAAGGTTATAAACTGTGGACTTTCATATTAAGTATTCTTTGCCTTGCTGCAGGTGTTCAGCTGGGTTTGTGGGGTAAAAAGTTAATTGATGTTATTCTACCGGGAACCTATCCGATGAAAAAGGGAAGTAAAAAGAGCCCCTCCCAAGAAGAGTAAAAAAACAGATAATTTTACAATAGAGTTCCGATGTTATTAAGACATCGGAACTCTATGTTTTAACTCTAGCCGTTAGTTAAAATTTACATTTTGGTATTCTTTTTGTTAACGTCGTGTTAAAAAAGTTAAACAATATGATATTGAAAAAACAACTATTATTTCTCGTATTTGCTTTATTATCAGAAATTACACTAGCTCAAATTACCTTAAAAGGAAAAATATTTGATATTGAAACGAACGAACCGTTACCCTTCGTTAATGTGGTTTTTAACGAAAAAGGGAATGGCTTTACCTCAGGGCTTGATGGCGACTTTAAAATTACTACCAGCGATTCTATTCGTTGGCTTAAGGTTTCGTACCTTGGATATGTGCCCTTAACTATTGATGTTAATGCCAATAGCTATAAACAACCTTTTAAAATAGGCCTTACAAAAACAAGTTATCAGATAAAGGAGGTTGTTGTAAAGCCAGGCATTAACCCTGCCCATCGTATCATAATTGCAGCGTATAATAATCGAGATAAAAATAACCCTGAAAAGCTGGCCTCGTATCGATACACCAGCTATAATAAGATGTACTATACGCTTGATAATGTTGTAGCGAAAAAACTTAGGGAGTCAGTTGCTGATTCAGCAATTAAAGATAATAAACTAGCTTTTAAGATCGATAGCCTTAAAAAACAGCATGGATTTTTACTTATCGAAACGGTTACGCAAAAGGAGCACCAATCGCCCAATAATAATTTCGAAAAGGTTATCGCATCAAGGGTTTCAGGGTTTAAAGATCCCGTAATATCATTCATTGCAACGCAGATACAATCCTTTTCGTTTTATAACGAGAAAATAACCATTGCCGATAAAATCTACCTAAACCCAATAAGCGGGGGGAGCACAAAAAAGTATCTTTTTATTCTTGAGGATACCCTGTTTACCGCTGAAAATGATACGCTTTTTGTTATCTCGTATCGTCCGCATAAGGATAGAAATTTTGAAGGGCTGGTAGGGCAGCTGACCATAAACTCAAATGGGTATGGGATACAAAGCGTTATTGCAGAGCCATCGATCAATGTTGGGATGCTATCGGTTAAAATTCAGCAACGCTACGAGCGCATCAGCGATAGCGCATGGTTCCCTGTGGAGCTGAATACCGATTTGATTTTAACGCCTCCCGATTTTGTCGATAGGAAATCTAAGACTAAGATTTCGGTGCAAATGCTGGGTATCGGTAAATCGTACTTAAAGGATATTGAGATAAACCCGGCATTAAGTTCTAAAAACTTTAGCCATATCGAAACGGTTTTTGATCCTCATGCAGGTGAACGAAATAATGCCTATTGGCAGCTTTTCCGCAAAGACAGCCTAACGGCGTTGGAGCTTCGAACATATCGAATAATCGACAGTATTGGGCGTAAGCACAAACTTGATAGGATGATAAGGATTATGGAGTCTCTCAGTTCGGGCAGATATCCACTTGGCTATTTAAATTTAAACATCAGGCAGGTATTAAACTACAATAAGTTTGAAGGAATGCGCTTAGGCATTGGTCTTGAAACAAGCCAAAAGGTATCGAAGTTCTTTACAGTTGGGGGCTATACCGCTTATGGGTTTGATGATGAAGCCCAAAAATACGGAGGTTTCACCGAACTAACATTTAGCCAAAAGCACGAGGTAAGGCTTAAGTACTCGTACACGGATGATGTTCAGGAAACAGGCTCTTACTCGTTTATTAGCGATAATAACTTCCTTTTTGGCGGCGATAATGGTCGTATGGCGGCGATTGCCAAGATGGATGGAATAGAGGAGCAGCGTGTCGACTTTTCGTTTAGGTTTCTTAAAGCTTTTAAACTTTACCTTTCTGCTGCCGATCAAAAGTACAAGTTCCTCTCGGGGTTTAGCTATAAAGATGTTGCCACAAGCGATACGCTTACTGGATTTAATCAGACCTTGTTTACAACTGCTTTAAGAATTGCTCCTGGCGAAAGGTTTATGCAAACATCAAGGTCGATATTACCCCTAAATGCGGGTTCCATGACTTTTTGGGTTAAATATATAAAAGGGCTTAACACCTATAATGAGGGCTTTAACTTTGATAAAGTTGAGATACGGTTAGATAAAACGTACAAATGGAGAATACTCGGCAAAACAACCTTTAGCGTTGATGCGGGACAAGTGTTTGGAAAAGTACCTATAACCTTGATGTACTTTGGTAGAGCCAACCACTTTGGCTATGTTACCCCCGATGCAGCCCACAGCTTTGCAGCAATGCGCATGAACGAGTTTATATCCGATAGATTTGTGAACATCTTTTTCAAGCATGATTTTGGGAAACTTCTTTGGGTTACCGGCTCCAAGAGATTTCAGCCAGAGTTTGCAATAGTAAACAATATTAGCTTTGGCGATATATCGCCAAATATGCTACATGTAGTTCCAAAAGGCTTCAAAGCAAAGGTTCCAACAAAGGGCTACTACGAGGCTGGCGTGTATGCAAACAAGCTGCTATCGAACGGTTACATTGCGTCAGGTTTTGGAGTTTTTTATCGATACGACAGCTACCGCTATAGCGATTTCAAGGATAACATAGCTTACCGGATTACGCTAATGATAGTTCTGTAAACGCTTAAAATGGAGAGGTTATAAAAAAATCACCATACCTTTAAAGTAAATTTCACAATCATTCGTCTTCCATAATATATGGAGGATTTAATTGCATTGCCGATGGCACAACAGCAGAAGTTAAAAAATGCTGTACAGGAATACGGTAAAAATTTATTCAAATTTATCCGAGGGCGCGTTAAAAGCGATGCCGATGCCGAAGATATTATTCAGGATGTATGGTACCAGCTGAGTAAGGTGATCGATATCGAACCCATTGAGCAGATTAGCGCTTGGCTTTTTAGGGTTAGTCGAAACAGAATTGTGGATAAGCAAAGGAAAAAGCAAACACAATCTCTTGAGGATTTTGCCTATACGGATGAAGATGGGGATATTTACTACACTGAGGCTTTATTGGCAGATCTTATCAATCCCGAAAGCGAGTTGGAGCGGAATGCGCTTAGAGAGGCAATTTTCTCCGCCCTTGATGAGCTTCCAGAAGCACAACGTATGGTGTTTGTCTGGAATGAGTTGGACGACTTAACCTTTCAAGAAATTGCTGATATCACTGGCGAAAATATTAAAACTCTCATATCTCGTAAGCGTTATGCTGTTGCATTTCTGCGCGAACGACTAAAAACATTATACAAAGAATATTAACAATTAAAATTTAAAATTATGATGTGTTGTGGAAAGGAAAGAGGTTGGGGATTTTGGATTGCAAGAGCCATTTTAATCCCCATTGGAATTGCTGCTTTAGTTTTACTCCTTGGTTTTGTAATTATGTCGTTGTGGAATGGTATTCTTCCCGATCTGTTTGGATGGCATACAATTACATTCTGGCAAGGAATTGGATTGCTCATTTTATCAAGAATTCTTTTTGGTGGCTTTAAATGCTGTCACCGAGGACACGTTCATGATAGGATGCATCGTTTCCACATGAGCCCAGAGGAGAGGGAAAAGATGAGAGAAGAGTGGAGGAGTAGATGTTGGTCTACTGAAAAAAAAGAGTAGTCTAATAATACAGGTAGAATCCCGAACTTTTTAAGCTCGGGATTTTTTTATTCAGGAATTTGTGACCGCTATTGATTTGTATTGAGTTATTCTTTATGCTATAACTATTAGTCTCCATAGTAAGTAAAACAAGGCTTTATTTAATATTTATTTTATGTTGATGCATATCATCAATTTGACTAGTAAATACTAGAGCCAATAACTGTCTTTTTCTTCTTTCACGCTGTAAATTGCATCAATTCAAAATCTGTCTTTTTTATTGAAGTTAAGTAAAAGAGGTTTTTCAAATTGTGCAACTAACACCTATTCAAGTATGAAAGCAACCGATTTTAATCTTTCTAAGGACATTGTGTATGACGTACACAAAGGTATGACTACCTTTAAAGACACTCGTCTGGTTATATTCGATGCCAACGCAATAGGGCTTTTGCGACAGAGTATTGTAAAAGAGCTGGGTTGGGATAAATCAAGAGCGTTATTCTTTAAATTTGGCTATCAACATGGATTTGCTGATTTTCTTCAGATGAAAACAAACTATGAGTTTGATTCTGAAATGGATTTACTTGCATCAGGTCCTGTTATCCACACATGGGAGGGAATAGTGCAAGCCACACCCCGTGAAATTCGTTTTGATCGCGAAAAAGGAGAGTTTTATTTTACAGGGGTTTGGTCAAACTCTTACGAAGCCCAGCAGTATCTAAGTTATAATAATGAGGCAACGGAACCTGTTTGTTGGACGCTTATGGGATATGCATCGGGTTGGTGCACTGCTTTTTTTGGGAAAAAAGTACTTGCGGTTGAACCTGTATGCATGGGCAAAGGAGACTCACATTGCGAATGGCTCATTCAGAATCTCGATGCGTGGGATGATAGAGCGAAGCCATTTTTACCCATTATTAATTTATTATAGTAACCCTTAAATTTTAAAGTTATGGCTGAGAAATTAGTAAAATACTACAAGTATATAGGAGATAGTATGGGCATTGATGGTAGAATGAAGTTAGCTTTCGAAACAAAAATTCCTTCGTTGTCAGCGGCAAACTTCCCTGATTCGCCTGAGAATATACAAAAGTTCAAGGATGCTATCCAGAAAATAACGGGTAATCCCGCACCAAATTTGTAAGAAATTCTTTCAAAAAAAGAGCGTATTGTTTTTAGATATAAGCTCTTTGCCCAATATACTACTTAGGGGATGCATTGTTTCCTCATGAACCCCGTGGAGTGAAAAAAATGAGGTAGGTGACGTTTTACTGATAAAAAAGAGTAATTCTATACTAAATAAAAGGAGGTCTGTTCAACAAATAGAACAGACCTCCTTTTACTTATGAATAATATTTATAAAGATTTTATTGCTTTGCTAACCCTTTCGATTGTTTCTTCTTTCCCTATTATCTCACAAATATCTGCAACTCCTGGGCCTTTTGATGCGCCAACTAGGCTTAACCTTAGAGCATTCATAACCTTGCCCATTCCAAGATTATTTGTATTGATATAATCTTTTAGTAAATGTTCAATATTTGGGGCGTTAAACGAATCTATTGTTGCAATAAAGGCAACAATTTTTTTCATTAGTTCAGGTGTTTCGGAGTTCCATGCTTTCTTTACAGTTGCCTCATCGTACGATTGTGGGGCTACAAAGAAGAAGAATGCCTGATCCCAAATCTCATGAACGAAGTTTACACGCTCTTTAACGAGCCCAATAATTTTCTCAACCTTTGCGGAATCTGCAGTTATACTTTTTTCGTTGAGGCTAACCTTGAAAAGCGAAGCTAGTTCTGCATTGCTCTTCTTTACAAGATATTGATGATTGAACCACTTTGTTTTTTCAGGATCAAATCGAGCTCCCGATTTATTAACTCTTTCAAGTGAGAATAGGTTTATTAACTCTTCCATTGTAAATAGTTCCTGCTCTGTACCCGAATTCCATCCTAACAGAGCAAGTAAGTTTACAAAAGCATCGGGAAAGTATCCATCCTCACGGTAACCTCGTGAAACCTCACCCTCGGGTGATTTCCATAATAGAGGAAAAACAGGAAACCCCATTTTATCGCCATCTCGCTTGCTTAGTTTACCGTTGCCTGTTGGTTTTAATAGCAAAGGAAGATGAGCAAACTGTGGCATCTTATCAGTCCAGCCAAAGGCTCTATAAAGTAAAACGTGTAATGGAAGTGATGGTAGCCACTCTTCACCACGTATTACATGCGATATCTCCATTAGATAGTCATCGGTTACATTAGCTAAATGATATGTTGGAAGCATATCAACGCTTTTAAAAAGCACCTTATCGTCAAGCGTTGAAGTATTAACCACAACATCCCCACGAATGAGATCGTGCATTTTTACCTCTTCATTCTCGGGCATCTTAAAACGAATAACCCACTGATCACCTCTCAAAATGCGAGCATGAACCTCAGCCTCGGATAAGGCCAAAGAGGTTTGCATATTTTGTCTGATCTGATAGTTGTAAGTAAAAACTTCGCCTTTTGCTTCAGCATTTTTCCGTAATTCATCCAATGATTCTGGAGTATCGAATGCAAAGTATGCGTTACCCGATGCAATTAGCTGATCAGCGTATTGTTTGTAAATTGCTTTTCGTTCGCTTTGGCGATAGGGTGCGTGCTTTCCACCTTCAACAACTCCTTCATCAATCTTAATTCCACACCATCCAAGCGATTCGTTGATATACTCCTCTGCGCCCGGGACGAAACGTTGAGAATCGGTATCCTCAATGCGAAGCAAAAAATCACCTCCATGCTTTTTTGCAAAAAAGTAGTTGAAAAGGGCAGTACGTACACCACCAATATGTAATGGCCCAGTTGGACTTGGAGCAAAACGAACGCGAACTCTACGATTGGTCATTATTTTTATTTTAAGTGATGCAAAGATAGAAATTTATGCATTTTGCTATTTCATAAAATACAACAAGTAAGCTAAACCATGTCATTTTTGTTTACTCTAAAGATTATTAAAATTTATAAAGAAAACCGATGAACCGAAACTATCTTTTAATTCTTGTGACTTTATTTATTTTTTCTACTTCATGCACCGACATGAAAAAGAGTTTTGTCACTTCAAATATTAATGAAGACGAGATGAAGGAGTGGATTTCAACTATTGCATCTGACGATTTTCAGGGAAGATTCCCTGGTACAGAGGGAGAGGAGAAAACTGCTAATTATCTTGCTGAGCAATTTAAAAAGGTTGGTGCAAATCCTGGGAATGGTAACATTTATTTTCAGGAAGTGCCTTTAATTAAAATTACGAATGATCTAAAAATCAAACTAAAGGTTAAGGGTGCTAAAGGTGGAATAAGTTTTAATTATTTAAAAGATATTATTGGAGGAACACCTCAACCTGTTGAGAAAATCAATCTTTCAGATTTAGATTTGGTTTTTGTTGGTTTTGGAATTAATGCACCTGAATTTGGTTGGAACGATTATGAAGGAGCAGATGTTAAAGGCAAGATTGTTTTGGCTTTGGTAAACGATCCTGGTTTTTACGATAGCACCTTGTTCAAAGGCAGGAATATGACATACTATGGTCGTTGGATTTATAAATATGAGGAGGCTGCTCGCCAAGGTGCCGCGGGGGT
>DQHR01000023.1:0-1753 GCA_003531155.1 Bacteroidales bacterium
CATACAAACGATGAACACCTGTGGTTGTTTCTTCTGTAATTCCCCTTATTCCCGAAACTAATTCAGGATATTTATCAAGCACAAGATTTGTAAGATCGCCGCCATCATCTAAAATCATGCTCAGGGATTTTTTATCATCGCCAAAAAATAAAGTTTGTTCGATGCACCAATCGTATTCCTCTAAAGTTTCACCTTTCCATGCAAAAACTGGAATTCCATTTGCGGCAATTGCAGCGGCAGCGTGGTCTTGCGTTGAGAAAATATTGCACGATGACCATTGAACATCAGCACCCAGTTCAATCAAAGTTTCAATTAATACTGCCGTTTGAATAGTCATGTGAAGGCAGCCAGCGATACNNCTTGAGCCATTATAATTTACCTCACTTTATTACTAAAATTTATTATGCGTACTTCTTGAACAAAGGAACCAGGTCTAAATGTTCCCAACTGAACTCCTTTTCATTTCGTCCAAAATGACCATATGCTGATGTTTTACGGTATATGGGTCGTAGTAAATTTAACCTGGAAATTATTCCTTTAGGAGTTAAATCAATTTCTTTATTTATTATTTTCGAAATTTCTTTATCAGGAATAACTCCCGTTCCATAAGTCTTTACGTAAACCGAAACCGGTTCAGCGACACCGATTGCATAAGCAATTTGAACAAGACATTCTGTTGCCAACTTAGCTGCAACTATNNCCCGGAGAATGCACCACCGCCATGAGGAGCCCAACCGCCGTAAGTATCAACTATAATTTTTCTGCCGGTTAGTCCGCTATCGCCATGTGGTCCGCCAATTTCAAATTTTCCGGTTGGATTGACAAAGTATTTGGTTTTCTTGTCAAGAAATTCTGCGGGAATAATTTTTTTAACTACATTTTCGATTACATCTTCTTTTATTCTCTTCTGTTTTGCATCGCCATCGTGCTGGGTTGATACTACAACTGTATCAACACGCTTTGGTTTATTCTTACCATCGTACTCAATTGTAACTTGAGATTTTGCATCAGGTCGAAGGTAAGACATCAATTCGTTATTTCGTTTTCTGATGTCTGCTAATTTTTTTACCAGCTTATGAGCATACATAATGGGCATTGGCATTAGTTCGGGAGTTTGGTCGCAAGCATAGCCGAACATTAATCCTTGATCGCCTGCACCGCCTGTATCAACTCCCATGGCAATATCAGGAGACTGGGAGTGTATTGCATTCAACACTGAACATGAATCAGCATCAAATTTATAATCAGCGCTTGTGTAACCAATTCTTCTTACAGTTTCCCTTACCACTTCAGGGACTTCGATATAAGCTTTCGTTGTAATTTCCCCGCCAACAAGGACTAATCCCGTAGTTACAAATGTTTCGCAAGCTACTCTTGCTTTTGGATCTTTTGCAAGTATTGCATCTAGAACACTATCTGAAATAGCATCGCAAATTTTATCGGGATGACCTTCGGAAACNNCCCCAGACTTAAGTCTGGGGTTAGTAAGTACTACGAAAAACTTGGACTTTAGTCCTAAAAATTTTAATTCATTCACACACGGATAAATGTATTTAATAAAAATCTATCTCTGTTGAATCGCCAATATTTAACTTTTTAAATGCACCTTTAACAATAGTATTATTGCCAATTATTGAACCGTTAAGCATAGCTTTGCTTACTTGCGAATTTGTTCCGACGATTGAATTTTTTATGACGCTTTCTTTGATAATACAGCCCTTATCAATTGTTGCATAAGGACCGATTACCGATT
>DQHR01000023.1:1788-3231 GCA_003531155.1 Bacteroidales bacterium
TCTGAATTGGCAATGTAATAAAGCCCAACCAATGCTAAGTTAGAAATTGGAGTAGTCGGTTTTTCAACTAACTTGTTTATGTAACCATTCTCCAAAACGGCAACACCAAAACGGCTTGGATCATCTACTTTCTTAACTCCCAATGCCGATTGCTTGTCTTTGAAAACATCTTTCAAATAAACATCAAACACAGTATCACCAAGAATGATAAAAATTTCCTTATCATCGAACGTTGGAATGGCAGTATAAATTGCATGACCAAGACCTNNTAAAATCAGCTTTTATGGAAGGATATTCCTTTTTTACATAATCTTTTATCTGGTCACCTAAATGACCAATTACAAATGTTGCCTTGTAAACTTTTTCTTCCAAAAGCTTCTCGAGAATATGACCTAACATTGGTTTACCACCAACATTAAGTAAAACCTTTGGTGTGGTGTATGTATGAGGTTTGAGTCTAGTGCCAATTCCGGCTACAGGAATAACTGCTCGCATATTAAAATATTGTTGATTTTTGAATTAAAGCGCCCAAAATTACCGAATGCGCTTCTGAATAACAAATGAATTAAGGATGCTCGGATTCGTTTCGATATCGTATTAAATGGCTATGAACAAAGTGACAAAACAGTGGAAATCACTCATGTTTTTAACTGAAATTACTTCATATTTAAATTAGTTAATCCTTTACGATTTCATTTAGAACTTCCTCGATACTCTTAACCTTTTCAAAAAAAGAGTGTACCTTGCTCAATACCTGATCAACAACCGAATCGGGACAGGAAGCTCCGCTGGTAAGAAGAATACTAACCATATCTTTTCGCGGAATAAAATTCTTTGTAACGTGTTCGCTTTTGGAATGAATATTAAAATGCTTTATTGAATTTACTGAAATTATCTTATCGGCGGATGATATAAAATAAGTTGGCAGCTTAGCTTCGCACAGTTCTACGATGTGGCTCGTGTTCGAGCTATTATACCCTCCCACAACAATTGCTAAATCTACCGGACTTTCTAGTAATCCATACGTTGCCTCCTGATTATCATAAGTTGCATAGCAAAGAGTATCTTTTGTATCGGCAAAATGTGAACTTAAATTTTGCATCCCATACTTTTTTTGCATTACCGACTTTAGATGATCAGCTATTTCCTGTGTTTCGGTAGCAAGCATTGTGGTTTGATTTACAACTCCAATTTTTTGCAAATCCTTTTCTGGATCGAAACCCTCAGAATATTTTCCATCAAAATATGAATAAAAATTTTCTTTGCTTTTTTCACCTAAGATTACATCTGCAAGGTACTTTGCTTCTTCTAAGTTTCTAACAATCAGTGATGGACCATGAATTTTACTATGCGAAAATGTTGCACGCGTTTCTTCATGATAATGCTTCCCATGAATAATAATCGTAAAATCTTCCGTTCCAAGCTGGGATGAACGATTCCAAA
>DQHR01000187.1 GCA_003531155.1 Bacteroidales bacterium
AAACCCATGGGATGTATTCGAAACTTTATTCACCGTTGATTCAATTCATGAAGGTACTATTACCGATATTTTCGATAAAGGTGCTGTTGTAGCTCTTCCATATGGTGTTGAAGGTTTTGTTACTCCAAAACATTTATCGAAAGAGGATGGTTCTACAGCAAAAGTTGAAGAAAAATTATCGTTTAAAGTGATAGAATTCAACAAAGCTGCAAAACGCATAATCCTTTCACATAGTAGGATTTTCGAGGATGGTAAGAAGACTGAAGATAAGGCTGATAAAAAAGCTAAGCCATCAACTACACAAAAAGCTGTAAAAAAGTTGAAAGCTAACTTAGAAAAGACTACCTTGGGTGATATAAGTGAGCTAGCTGCTTTAAAATCGGAACTCGAAGAAACTCAGAGGAAAGAGGATAATAACAGCTAAAAATAGCGCACAAGTTTGAACCAATTTAATCCCGATAGTGATGGAATTCAAAATTGACAAGCTGGAAAATTGCACTTTTATAGAGGTGCTTGAAGAAAAGCTCGATACCAATATTGCTCCAAGCCTTAAATCAGAATTAGTTCTGGTTTCAGGTAACGGCGAACGTAACATCGTGCTGGATTTAAACAGCTGCCGCTACTGTGATTCATCAGGTTTAAGTGCAATTCTTGTTGCAAATCGGTTGTGCAAGAATGCCAATGGTACATTTGTACTAACGGGACTTACTGATGCAGTTGAGAGGCTAATCACTATATCTCAACTTGATACAGTGCTCAATATTGCTTACTCACGAACCGAGGCAACGGAAATGATTAATAAAGCCGAAAAGGAACGTCAGAAGTGACATTCTCGGTGACTGTACTTGGAAGTAGCAGCGCGCTGCCTACTTCTACAAGATTTCCTTCCGCTCATGTGCTTAATGCGCATGAGCGGTTGTTTTTAATAGACTGTGCTGAAGGTACGCAGGTGCAATTACGACGTATGCGAATCCGTATGTCGAAAATTAATCACATTTTTATTTCGCACCTACATGGCGATCATGTGCTTGGCTTAATAGGGCTTATTTCTACCTTTAACCTAATGGGGCGGAAAGCCGATTTACATATATTCGCCCATAAGGAGTTGGAGAAGAATTTACTGTTCAATATTGATTTCTATGTAGATGAAATGCAGTATAAAGTAGTTTTCCATCCAATTACACCCAGAAAGCATCAAGTAATTTATGACGATGGAAAGATCGTGGTTGAGTCGCTACCACTTAAACATCGTGTTTCATCTACAGGGTTTCTTTTTCGGGAGAAAAGACAACTGCCCAATATTAGAAGAGAGGTTATTGAAAAATATTCCCTTTCACTTGCTAATATTGCTGCGATTAAAAATGGAGAGGATTTTATTTCACCAAACGGTGATGTTATTGCAAATTCAATATTGACTTTCCATTCTTTAGAACCGAGATCATACGCATACTGTAGTGATACTGCTTACAGCGAGAAACTCATTAGTTTAATAAGGAATGTTGATTTGTTATATCATGAGGCCACATTCGCTAATGCTGAAGAAAAACTTGCTAAGCAAACTGGACATTCTACATCTGTTAACGCTGCAATGATTGCCAAAAAGTCGGGTGCAAAAAAATTAATAATTGGTCATTTTTCATCAAGGTATAAAAGTGTTGAACCGTTACTGATCGAGGCTAGAGCGATCTTTGAAAATTCATTTACAGTTGAAGATGGAGATGTTTTTGATATACCATTAAAAAGATTAGATAGCGGTTTGGAGTGATTTGGTGGCGCGTAATTATATAATTAATCGTTAACAAAGGTGAAAAGTTATCTAACTAGAACTTGCAAAAATCGAACAACCAAATAATTTGCTACCTTTACAGCCTCAAAAAAGTTCTGTTAAATGCATCAAAAGATACTTATTCTCGATTTCGGGTCACAGTACACCCAATTAATTGCACGTAGAGTGCGTGAACTAAATGTATACTGCGAAATCCACCCTTTTAACCATTATCCTGCTCTTGACTCGAGCGTAAAAGGTGTTATTCTTTCTGGAAGCCCATTTTCTGTTCGCGATATAAACTCTCCAAAACCAGATTTAAGTCAGATTAAAGGAAAATACCCATTGTTAGGAGTTTGCTATGGAGCTCAGCTTCTTTCGTTAACCAATGGAGGTGATGTTCAGCCATCGAAGAGCCGTGAGTATGGAAGAGCAATGCTTAAAGTTGTTGATAAATCGTGTCGACTATTTGATGGTTTATCACAAACATCGCAGGTTTGGATGTCACATGGAGATACTATAACTACGATCCCGTCAAATTTTAAAATAACTGCAAGCACCGATGATGTTAAGGTTGGTGCTTTTGAAGTTAACGCTGAGACTACCTATGGCATTCAATTCCATCCCGAGGTTTACCACACTACTGAAGGGATGAGAATGCTTAAGAACTTTGTCGTTGATATTTGTGGTTGTGCTCAAACTTGGACACCAGCATCATTTGTTGAGGAATCAGTCGGGCAATTAAAGAAACAGTTAGGCAACGATAAAGTGGTATTAGGATTATCGGGGGGGGTCGATTCATCAGTTGCAGCACTTTTGCTTCACAAGGCTATTGGGCAGAATTTAACTTGTATTTTTGTTGATAATGGATTGTTGCGCAAAGATGAATTCTCTCAAGTTCTTGATTCTTATAAACACCTTGGACTAAATGTAATAGGTGTTGATGCAAGCCAAAGGTTTTACAACGATTTAAAAGGAATTTCTGATCCTGAGAAGAAACGCAAAAGCATTGGGAAGAATTTTATTGAGGTTTTTGATGTTGAAGCCCATAAAATAAGCGATGTTAAATGGTTGGGGCAAGGAACAATTTATCCAGATGTAATTGAATCAGTGTCTGTAAATGGTCCTTCTGCAACAATTAAATCGCATCATAATGTTGGAGGACTTCCTGAAAAAATGAACCTTAAGATAGTTGAGCCGCTTCGCCTTCTATTTAAAGATGAGGTTCGTAGGGTAGGAAAAGAATTAGAATTACCTCAAAATATTTTGGGTCGTCATCCATTCCCTGGTCCCGGTTTGGGAATTAGGGTGTTAGGTGAAGTTAGTCCCGAAAAGGTGAGACTTTTGCAAGAGGCTGATCAAATTTATATTCAGGGGCTACAAGAATTTGGCTTATACGATAAGATTTGGCAGGCAGGTACAATTCTTCTCCCGGTTCAATCGGTTGGTGTTATGGGTGATGAACGCACATACGAGTATGTTGTTGCTTTAAGAGCTGTAACCTCAACTGATGGGATGACTGCTGATTGGTATCCCCTTCCATACGAGTTTTTATCAAAAATATCAAATGATATTATTAATAAGGTAAAGGGGATTAATAGAGTTGTTTACGATGTTAGCTCTAAACCACCTGCCACCATTGAATGGGAGTAGATTTAGAAACAAAAAATCATTTTTATCGTTTCTACCTAGATAGCAATTAGTTTTAAATTAAAATCATATAAAATGATTCGTAGGATTTCTTTAATATTATTGATACTATTCGTTAGTAGTTTTGTTGTTTCAGCACAACAATCATCTAGTTTTAGTGCATATAAATTTGTAAGATTTTTACAGTACTTATCAAGTGATTATGTTGATACAGTAAATCCAAATCGAATGGTTGACGAGGCTATTGTGGATATGCTTGGGAAGTTGGATCCGCATTCAGTCTATATATCTAAAGATGAAGTACAAGCCATGAACGAACCCCTTGAAGGGAATTTTGATGGTGTTGGAGTCGAATTCAACATCATGAACGATACGCTAATGGTTGTTAACCCTATTGTTGGTGGGCCGTCTGAGAAGGTTGGTATTCTTGCTGGCGATAGATTTATGAACATCGATGGCACTAATATTGCTGGAATTGGTTTAAAAAATACCGATGTATATAAATATTTAAGGGGACCTAAGGGAACAAAGGTTAATATTAAAGTAAAGAGAAAAGCAGTTGACGAATTATTAGATTTTACTATTACACGAGATAGAATACCAATTTTTAGCATCGATGCATCATACATGATAGATTCTAAAATTGGTTACATTAAGTTAAGCCGATTTGCTCAAACCACTGAACAAGAGTTCTATGATGCTGTAAAGGATCTAAAAAAGCAAAAAATGAAAGATCTAATTTTAGATCTTAGAGGTAATGGTGGGGGAATGCTTAACACAGCATTCCAACTTGCTGATGAATTCCTTGATAATGGAAAACTTATCGTGTATACAGAGGGTAGAGCAAATCCTCGTACAGATTTTTTTGCAACAGCAAGGGGTGAACTTGAGAAAACGCGATTAGTCATTTTGATTGATGAGGGCTCGGCTTCAGCTAGTGAAATTCTTTCAGGTGCTGTTCAGGATNNATTGGGATCGTGGAATTATCGTTGGGCGAAGATCCTTTGGTAAAGGGTTGGTTCAAAATCAAATGCCGCTTCCCGATGGTTCAATGATTCGTCTTACAACTGCTCGCTACCATACTCCTACAGGAAGGGCTATTCAACGACCATACAATAATGGTAAAATTGATAAATATTATGATGATATCAATGAAAGATATACAAAGGGAGAACTTTTTTCGATGGATAGCATTAAACTCCCCGAAAACTTAAAATATAAAACTCTTTTAAAAGGTAAAACTGTTTATGGAGGTGGCGGAATCATGCCAGATATTTTTGTTCCGCTCGATACTACTGACTATTCAGATTATTATGGTAGATTGNNGCACTGTTCTTAACCAGTATTATTTACAATGGGTTGATAAAAATAGGGATCAACTTATTAAAGATTATCCAAAGTTTGAGAAGTTCAATAAAAAGTTTGAAGTCACAGATCAGATGATTGAAGAGCTGGTAGCGCTTGGTGAGTCAAAGAAAATCAAGAAGGATGATGCTGGCTTAGCAACTTCTAAGAATGAGATAAAGAAGCAGCTAAAGGGTCTCATTTCTCAATCAATCTTTACAAATAGCAGATACTACGAGATAATTAATCGAGATAATAACGCCTTTCTTAAAGCAATTGAGATTTTTAATAGTTGGGACAACTATAAGTACCTAGTAAAAGAATAGCTGAAAAGTATTAGGTAAAATTTAAAATTAACGATTGACCCATGGATTTGGGTCATTTATAACTATTGTAAATGGAACATCTTTCAGAGTTTAAGCAGCTTGGTCTTTCGGATCAATCATTGGCTGCTATTGAAAAAAAAGGCTTTGAGCAACCATCTCCCATACAAAGGATGACAATACCTGTCCTCCTTTCCGAGGAGGGAGATATCATTGCACAAGCACAAACCGGAACTGGAAAAACTGCGGCATTCGGGTTACCCATGATCGAGAGGATTCAGGGTGGAATGGGAATGGTTCAGGGATTAGTATTGGTTCCAACACGTGAGTTAGCTCTTCAGGTTTCTGATGAGATTATCTCACTGGCTTCAAATCGTATATCAGTATCCACTGTTTATGGCGGACAATCAATATCGGAACAACAACGTAGGTTAAGAAAAGGTGTTGACCTTGTTGTAGGTACACCGGGTCGAGTTCAAGATTTGTTGGACAGAGGTGATTTGAAACTCGACAAAATATCGTGGTTTGTTCTTGATGAGGCAGATGAAATGTTAAATATGGGCTTTATTGATGATATCGAGGCTATATTGAACTTTACTCCAAAGGAGAAGCGTACACTTCTTTTCTCGGCAACAATGCCCGATCGTATTGCCAAATTGGCCAAGAAGTATATGGTTAATACCAAGAAATTGGAAGTTGACCGTTCAAAACCAACAACAAGCTTAACCGACCAAATTTACTTTGAGGTTCGTGAATCAGATAAATTTGATGCATTAACTCGTATTATCGATATAGAACCAGAATTTTATGGTTTAGTTTTTTGCAGGACAAGAGTTGCTGTTGACACAACTACATCTAAACTTCTTGATCGTGGATACTCTGCTGAGGGTTTACATGGTGATATTTCTCAAGCACAACGCGAAAAAACTTTACTTAAATTTAGAAATAAGCATATTAACATACTCGTAGCAACCGATGTTGCTGCACGGGGTATCGATATTGTTGATCTTACTCACGTTATTAACATGAGTTTACCTCAAGATGCCGAGTCTTACATCCATCGTATAGGTCGTACTGGAAGAGCAGGCAAGCAGGGTACTGCTATTACATTTGTTTCGAAGGAAGAATCTAGAAAATTGATGTTTGTAGAAAAGATTACAAAATCAAAAATTCGTAAAGAGATACTTCCCGGTGCTGAGGATATTGTTGCCGCAAAAAGGGAAAGAATAAAAATTGAAATTTCTGACATTATCAAAAAGGGTTCTTATGATGAGTATCTTGGTATGGCTGAAGATCTGCTCGAAATCAACAGCCCAGAGGTTGCCCTTGCTGCGTTGCTTCGTTTAGCGTATAAAGCTCAGCTTGATGTGAAAAACTATTCAGAGATTAGAACCATTAGGGTTGATTCAACTGGCACTTCAAGGTTATTCATTGCTTTAGGTCGTAAAGATGGTATGACTCCTCGTAAAATTTCAGATTTTATTCGCAAAGAGGTTAAGATACCAGATAACAAAATAGATGATATTAGCGTTCATGACGATTTCTCGTTCATAACTGTTCCTTTTATTGATGCTGAGGCAATTCTTAACGCTTTTTCAAGCCGAAAACAAGGAGGGAAACCGCTTATCACTAAAGCAAAACCAAAATAGAAATCAACAGCTATAGTCAAATCGTTAAAAAAATCAATATTTACGAATGTCAGATAAGTTTGAGTTGATTGCCAAAACCCATCAAGGGTTAGAAGGCGTGTTAGCCGAGGAGTTAAGGCTAATAGGTGCCGATGAAATATCAATTAGCCCTAAAACGATATCGTTTAAAGGAGATAAGGAAATGATGTATAAAGCGAATATCCAGCTTCGTACAGCAACTCGTATTCTTAAACCTATTTATTCTTTTAAGGCAAGAACTGAGGACGAATTTTATGGTCAAGCTAAAAAGTATGATTGGTCAAGTGTAATGGATATTTCGCAGAAATATGCTGTTGATAGTATCATAACTTCTGAAGTCTTTAATCACTCAAGGTACATTGCCTTAAAATTGAAAGATGCCATTGCAGATCACTTCCGCGAAAAGGTAGGAAAACGCCCATTTGTTGATCCTCAGAATCCTCAGATTAGAGTGCATGTGAATGTTATTGAGGATGAGTGCACCATTTGCCTTGATTCATCAGGAGAGCCATTGCATCGTAGGGGTTATAGATCTACACAGGATTCATCGCCAATTAATGAGGTTTTAGCGGCAGGAATGATTCTTCTGTCAGGATGGAAAGGCGATAGTGATTTTATAGACCCTATGTGCGGCTCAGGTACAATTCTAATTGAAGCAGGGTTAATTGCTCATGGAATTCCTCCTGGAATCTTTCGTAAGCATTTTGGTTTTGAGAACTGGTTTGATTTCGATGAGGCTTTGCTTCAGCAGGTGTACAATGATGATAGCATGGAGCGAGAATTTAATTATTCAATTATTGGCGGCGATATTTCTAAAAGGGCAGTCGAAATATCAACAGAAAATGTTCGAAATGCAGGCCTTCAGAAAAAAGTTGATATTAAATTTGAATCAATTTTTGATTTTACACCTCCAATGGGCAAAGGGGTTGTTGTTACTAACCCTCCATTCGGAGAGAAACTTAAAAAAGAGCAAATAGAATCATTTTACAAGCAGCTGGGAGATTGCTTTAAGCAACGGTTTGTTGGATATGATGTTTGGATTATTAGTAGCAATTCCGAAGCTCTAAAGAGTTTTGGATTGCGACCAGCTACATCAATGTCGTTGATTAATGGCGGTTTAGAGTGCAGATATTATCATTACCCAATGTACAAGGGTGCTCCAAAGGATATATCCAGAAAATCGAAGGTATAACCCTTCGATTTTCTTTTTTAACACTTACCAATTCTTCCAGATTTTTTACTTTAATTTTATAAAAACCAGAATTTTAATATCTGACGACAATTTTTTTTCATATATTTGTTTTGGTATCAAGAAAACAAGTCAATTTGTATCAGAGTAAAACAGGCTCCTCAATGAGTTTTTTCTTGAATGATTGTTATGATCGGATGAATCAGGGCGAGGTGATTGTTGCTTATAAAGGAGCCATCAGCGCTGATGTTATTTCTAATACTTTAAGTTTGATTGAAGCCAAACTTGAAGAGACATCTGAGCAAACAGGTGTTAAGAAAAAACTTTATAATGTGCTAGTAGAAAGTTTACAAAACCTTTTTCATCATGTTGATGCGATTAACGGGATGGGAGAGTCTGAGGCTAACTTTGGCGCTTTTGTTCTATCTAAGCAGGAGAGCATTTTTAGAATCTCAACAGGTAATTTTATTCGCTCTGATAAATCAAAAATACTTAAAGAAAAAATTGATAAGATTAACTCTCTTTCGAAAGAAGAGTTAAAAGATTTTTATAAATTTGTTCTCAATAATCAGTCGTTTTCAGCAAAAGGGGGAGGCGGACTTGGGCTTATTGATATTGCTCGAAAAACGGGTAACAAGTTGGATTATAGGTTTTACCATTACAATACAGATTTTGACTTTTTTAATCTAAACGTATTTATTAACGAGAAAGAATAAAGACAATTGAACTATGGAATTGATAAATATTGAAGGAACTCCTAAAACGCCAACCGTAACCATGAACCCTACATCTGGCGCTATCGAAATTAAGGGTCGGTCAATTCCTGAGAACTCTATCGAGTTCTATAAGCCAATTGTTGATTGGCTTGAGGAATATAGTCAAGGGCCCGCTGCAAAAACGGTTGTTAATGTACAGTTAGAATACTTTAATACAAGTTCATCTAAGTGTATACTTGATGTGTTTAAAAAACTCGAAAACCTCAAAAAGAACCAAAAAGATGTAATTATTAACTGGTACTATGAAGAGGATGATGAGGATATGCTTGAAGCAGGAGAGGACTATGAATCAATTATTAAAGTACCTTTCAAGATGATCCAGATTGTTGACTAAAAAACAGTACAAAAATAGAAAAAGGGGCGTTATGCCCCTTTTTTATTTGGTATTAGTCAGATTCATTATTCCCTGAGAATTTTTCAAGAAAATCCAACCCTCGTTTTACAACTCTATAGTAAAGGATTAAGTAAAGAATAATACTCGATATCCATATTACTAAAATGTTTACCCAATAGGTACTTATAAAGTACCCAAATAGTTGCTTAGATGGAGCATAAAAATGTGAACGAATCATTTTTGAATCGGAGTATACGTAGATAGGATCAACCTTCTGTATTAGTTGACCTTTGTATTCAATAATCCTATCAATCTCGCCAGAATTACGAACTAGTTCAGAAAGGCTTTCGTTGAAGTAACTCCGTTTTAGGTTAAGGAATGCTTCTCGACTTTCTTCATTTTTCTGTTGATTCGATATTATTTGATCTTTTTCGTTGCTAGCCTTGTTGTAAAGTATTATGTAATATCTACGAAGCGTTTCAAAGTATTCCTTGATATCTTTTAAAAGAGCTTCGTTTGGATAATTACGGTCTAATTGCTTATACTTTGCAAACTTAATAGGTGAGCCAGAAACCGAAAACATCTCCTTTGTTATCTCATTCTTTATAACTTTAAAAGCATTTTCTACCTGCTTTTTCTTTTCAGGAACCTTAATATACCTTTCACAAAGATCAACCTTATTATTTAGCGTTTTCAACCAGTAATTTCTCTTGTAATCCGAGTTACTCATTGCTTCATCATACTTGAAGAATTGTTTCTGGTACTTATTCTCTTTATATTGGAAAACAGCAAGAGCCTCGTAAGCCCAGCGAGCAAGGATAATTTCACCATAAATAGGGATATTGCTGGGTGATGAAATAGATGGATTTAACTTTTCGTATTTTACGATAATCCCACTTAGGATGATTTGAGGAATTACTAAGAATGGTATTAAAATGTAAATGGTAACAACAGTTTTAAAACTGTCGGAAATTACCAATCCAAGTAAACTTGCCGATACCCATGTGCTAAATAGTACTAGCCAATATTCGAAATACATTCCCTTTATTTCGAGCACAGTATTTCCTATTAAAACAAAAAACAGCGCTTGTATGGCTGATATAACAACAAGAATCGAGACCTTAGACATCAGGTAGCTCGACCAGCTTAGGTTAAGGAATGCTTCACGTTTAAGAATTTTTCTATCCTTTATTATTTCCTCGGCGCTTACAGTTAACCCAATGAATATGGCTACAATAACTGACATGAAAAGGTAAACGGGAAGGTTATCGTTATCGAGGAGTGTGTAACCTACTTCGTTGGCTATATCAACGTTATAGAATTTAATAATGTATGAGAGAAGTAGTGCTAAAATTGGAGCCTCAAGTATATTGATAATCATATACTGAGTATTTGCTAATTTTGAAAGCACATCCCGCTGAACAAATACCTTTAACTGTTTAATCCAGTTAGGAATTTTAAACTGAATTTTTGGTAAATCGGATGGTGTAAATGTCTCTTTTTCTTGATTCTGTGCTAATTTTTTATAATGCTCAGTCCATTCTAACGGACTTGTTTTTCGTGAACGAGTTGGGTTACCATACTCGTCAATAACATTAGCTTCAACATTGTTGAAGCTAATGTNNTAGCTTCAACAATGTTGAAGATTTGTTCGGGATTTACATTGCCACAAAGAGTACACTCACTCTCATTCCAGTTTGCTTGCTGTACACGAGATTTAAAGTAAATGATTGATTCAATAGGATCTCCATCGTAAATAAGATAACCACCTGTATCAAGAATCAATAACTTATCGAACATCTTAAAAATATCCGAAGAGGGTTGGTGGATAACTACAAAAACAAGCTTACCCTTTAGTGTTAGCTCTTTTAGTAAGTCGAGTATATTTTCAGAGTCCCTTGAACTTAGGCCCGAAGTTGGCTCGTCGAGAAAAAGAATTGCTGGCTCACGGATTAGCTCTAAAGCAATGTTAAGCCTTTTGCGTTGACCCCCGCTTATCTTTTTATTTAACGGTGAACCAACCTTCATATCCTTTATCTCATGAAGACCAAGGCTTAGAAGCATTTTATTAACTACATCTGTTATCTGTGGTTCTGTGTAGTTGTCGAAACAAAGTTTGGCGTTATAGTAAAGGTTCTGGAAAACCGTCAACTCCTCAATCAGTAGATCATCCTGAGAAACAAAACCTATTAGCCCTTCTACTTGCTCCTTTTGATGATGAATATCGATATCGTTTATAAGGACATTTCCGTCCGAAGGAATTTCTGTGCCATTTAGAACATTTAATAGAGTTGACTTTCCTGCTCCCGATGCTCCCATAATTCCAACCAGTTGTCCCGATTCCTGAGTGAAAGTGATATCGTGGAGACCTATTTTACCTCCTTTAAATTTAAACTCAACGCTTTTGACCTCAAATAGAATTTTTTCTTTAATTCGGTCAATAGCAAACCTACTTACAATATTGCTATAGTAGATAGGCTTGATTTTATTGTTACGGATTGATGAGCCGTTATTTAGAACATACGTTTTATCCTTTTGCAGCAAATGTCCGTTAAGGTAGAGTTCGTGGTCACCTAAATAACGAAGGAAAAGAATGTTTGCCGATTGTATATTTATAATTTTCAGCTCACCTTGGAATGATTCAGAGTAGATATGACGAATCCCCTTAATGAAGTATTCCCGATCGTTATTAATAACAAGAATATTATCGTCAAGGATTATTTTATCGAAAGGGGAGAGTACATAATCGCAAATCTGATTGTATTCATCTTCGGGAATGTGGAACGATTCCGAAACGGTTGAAATAAAAGCCATTTCTTGTTCGGTTACTTCACCATCCGAAGATTTTACGAACTCTAGAAGACGGAAAAGAACAACAATTTTTTGCTGTTGAGTTAACTCTTCGTTAATTTGAGTGCAAATCTTTAATACACGAACAGAACTTGATGATGTACGCTTTTTTGTTTTACTCTTCTCGCTTTGCTTCTCTTGATGAAGATTATAGTAGTAATCAAAAACTTTAAGATATTCCCTAACAAGTTCTTGATTTAGCTGATTTTTAAGAAAACTCTCTACAACTGAACGTCGATCGCCTTTCCCACCTCCCTCAACATCAACTTCTTCATCCTCGGGGTGAGCTATAATTGCAAAAAGTTGCATTAGCGCTTTAAGAATCGACTCACTCATGCATCAAATGGTTTGTAGTTTACAATAATAGTTTGGGCATTATGGCTTGTAACCTATAAGAAGCATTACATATCCAGGTGTAAATTTGGTGTTTTTAACATCAACTTGAATTATACAGGTAATTGATGATGCGAATTTAAAGTCCCAATATTGAGAGTAATTGTAGCTAGCATTGGTAAATAGAAGGTTTTTTTCGGTGTCAAATACTGTAAATACCAAATCACCCTTCTTTAGATTTGTGCAAGCAACAATTCTGTATGTGTTATCGCCGTAAAAGGTAGTTCTGAATTCAACTTTTTGATCGGGTTTTAACGAAGCAAAATACTCTTGCCCATCCGAAATGTATTCGGGCGAAAAATACAACGAACAAATATTTTGAAGCTGATCAACCTGCGATTTTGCAGATTTCGCAGTGAAAGAAAGTGTAGTAACAAGGACTATATAAAAAAAAACTTTTGTTTTCATAGGTTCAATGGTTCAACCGATTAACCAATTATTTGATTACGAATTGCCTCTATCTTTTTACTTATTGTTTGGATATGATATTCCGACATAACAACCCGCGATTCGCTGTTTATATAAATAATCTTATTACTTGCATCAATCTTGGGTTCTTTATATGAATACGAGTATATTATGCCATCAAACTCATAAGCCAAATCGATAAGACCATCGATTAAGGTTGAGAATTCCTGCGATTTGTAGTAGTAAGGGGTTAATATCTCGATTAGATTATCCAACGGGTGCTTTTGCTCTCCGATACGGTTTATTATTTCTCGTTCACCGGTAACCTTACAAATTCGTGTAAGAATGTATAAGCTTTCAACCCAGCCACCAGCAAGAATTAATGAGCCTATGTTCTTACGATCATTTGCTCTTAGGTAAGAGTCGGTATTTCTATATGTTTTGGAAAGAATAACAAGTATAGAATCCTTATTATTTATGTTTTTTTCAACCGATGAAAAAAACGATTCATCGAAAGAAGCTGATATTCCAAGTTGATCGCTTAAATTTTTAATTACGCTCAGATAACTAATTGATTCAGGTGTTCGATCGTAAATATTAAGATAGCTAAGATCTGTGCCGTAAATGCCCAAGTTTAATGCCTTTTTAAAGGCCGTTGTGTAATTTTGGTAATTATCGATTGAACTTACTATACTCTCATCGAAAGAGATATTCTTCTTTTTTATTAATGCTGATGCTTGGTAAGGTGAAGGTAAAGGAAAGAGAGAGTTTTCAAATTTGACTAGCATAGAGAGAGTGTCGGGGACAAAACTCTCTTTAGATTCGGTTAATTGCTCTTTATTACTTCTACCACCACAACTGTTTAGTATTGTAACTGCAATGAAAAATGCACTGATAATTGTTGGAAATCTTTTGAATGCTATATTTGATGACATCTACTTTTTCATTTACATTTGGTTGATGCAAGTAATGAAAAAAACATGAAAATTCAAAGTATTTGAAGGTTATCGTTGTTTTGAGCTTCTTTTTTATTTTGATTTATCCGTATCGATTAATGAATAAGTTTTTATTTAGCAAAAAACCTTTTTGATTAGCCAGAGTCTAATTCGATTAGATATATTTGAATGTTCATAAAATTTGTTATTTTACTGTTTTACTAAAATATTGATTATGAGAAAAATATCTTTACTATCTATTTTCATTTTCCTTTCGATTGTATGTGTTAACGCTCAGAAAAAGGAGTTAACGCTAAAGCAGGCAGTTTTAGGACAAAGATCGGAGTTTGGTGCACAAACACTTCGTAATCTTTCGTGGATTCCCGAAATGCCATCTTATACGTATGTTAAGGATAATGCTTTAGTACAAAACGATTGTAAAACGCAAAAACAATCTACAATATTAACTTTAGATGATTTAAATTCAATTGTAGTCTCGAAAGGTTTAACAGCACTTAAGAACTTTCCGGGTATTGTTTGGGTTTCGAAAAGTACAATTCGTTTTTCGGTTGATTCAAATGTTGTCATTTTTGATATTAAGCAAAAGACCATATTATCTGTAGTTGCATATGATAAAGATGGCGAGAATCGTGAAATTAGTCCCGATAATCAGAAAGTTGCTTATACTATCGCTAATAATTTATTAATAGCTAATAAAGATGGTAAGGTGATGCAAGTAACCAACGATTCTAACCCCGGAATAGTAAATGGAAAATCGGTGCATCGTAATGAGTTTGGTATTAATGGGGGTATTTTTTGGTCGCCAAAATCGAATTATTTAGCATTCTATAGAATGGATGAAACGATGGTTACTGATTATCCATTGGTAGATATTACTACAAGAATTGCAACCGTAAGCAACACTAAATACCCTATGGCAGGTATGAAGAGCCATGAGGTTACGCTTGGAGTATATAATCTTCAAAATGGACAAACAACATTCCTAAAAACCGGGGAACCTAAGGAACAATTTTTAACCAGCATTGCATGGAGCCCCGATGAGAAATCGATATTTATAGGTGTATTGAATAGGGAGCAAAATCATCTTAAAATGAATCAATACAATGCTCAAACTGGCGATTTTGTTAAGACTTTGTTTGAGGAGAAAAGCGATAAATATGTAGAACCTCAAGAGCCAATCGAATTTCTTAACACCAATCCTAGTCAGTTTATTTGGTTGAGCAAGCGCGATGGATGGAATCATGTATATCTTTATAATATCGATGGAACTTTGGTTAAGCAGTTAACTAAAGGAAATTGGGATATAACTAGAGTTATTGGTTTTGATAAACAGGATAAAAAGTTCTACTACCTATCAACCCAACAAAGTCCAATAGAGAAGCACCTTTATTGTTTAGATGTAAAAAAAGGAACGGAGTTAAAACTTACTTCAATAGGTGGAACACATTATCCAATTGTTTCAAAAGATCAGGATTATTTTATTGATGTTTTTTCGAGCACTGAAATACCCAACCAAATTGATTTGTACACCCTAAAAGGTAAACTGGTTAATAATATTTTAAAGGCTGAGAATCCCTATAAGGATTACAATATGTCGAATCTTGAAATGGTTAAGCTTAAAACTCATGATGGGAAATATGATTTATACGCCCGAATAATTAAACCAGCTGATTTCGATCCTGCTAAAAAGTATCCAGTTGTAGTTTATGTTTACGGTGGACCTCATTCACAACTTGTAACCAACGATTGGTTGGGTGGAGCAAGACTTTGGGAGTACTATATGGCAAATAAGGGCTATATCATGTTTACGCTTGATAATAGGGGAACATCAAACCGCGGATTTGATTTTGAAAATGTAATACATCGAAATTTAAGCGTTAATGAGATTGACGACCAAATGGTGGGAGTGGAGTACTTAAAATCACTTTCATTTGTAGATGTTAATAGAATTGGGGTTCATGGTTGGAGTTATGGTGGTTTTATGACCGTTTCGATGATGCTAAAAAAAGCGGATGTATTTAAAGTAGGTGTTGCAGGTGGCCCAGTTATCGATTGGAAGTATTATGAAATTATGTATGGCGAACGTTATATGGATATGCCCGATGAAAACCCTGAGGGTTACAAGAATGCTGATCTTAAAAACTTTGTATCAAACCTTAAAGGTCGTTTACTAATCATCCATGATGATATGGACAATACAGTTGTTCCTCAGAATAGTCTGACTTTTCTTCACGAATGTATAAAGAATAATGTTCAGGTTGATTTTTTCTTGTATCCACAGCACGAGCATAATGTTGCGGGCAAGGATAGAATTCATTTGATTGATAAGATAATTCGATATTTCGATGAACACTTGTAAAATGAAAAAAGGCAGGATTTTTTTCCTGCCTTTTTTCATTGTTGATTCTACAATGTTATACATTTGCCGATCATTTCAATAATTAATTTTGAAAACAACCATTTCGTACCGAAAGGTCTGGGATATAGCATTCCCAATTATGATTGGTAGCGTTGCACAGAATGTGATTAACGTTACCGATACTGCTTTTTTGGGACGCTTGGGTGATATTGCACTTGGAGGTGGTGCTATTGGCGGCTTATTCTATCTTGCTATAATTATGCTTGGTTGGGGTGTTGGAGTAGGTGCTCAAATTATGGTTGCCCGCCGATTTGGTGAAGGGGAGAATAAGCAAATTGGTGCAATAATCGAACATACCCAGTACTTTCTTCTTTTATTAGCAATCCTTCTAATTATTGTCTTCCAACTATTTGGACGTACAATTCTCAATAAGGTTGTTGAGTCGCAGAATGTGTTTAATGCCAGCTATGAATTTCTTAGGTATCGTATTTGGGGATTATTTTTTGCGTTCACTTACTTCTCGTATCGAGCCTTTTATGTGGGTATAGGTAAAACTAAGGTTATTACTTATACTACTCTAACAATGGTAATTGTAAATGTATTCTTTGGCTATTCATTGATTTTTGGCCATTTTGGTTTCCCAAAGATGGGTGTTAGCGGAGCAGGGCTTGCATCGGTTATTGCTGAGTTTTCAGGTGCAGCCGCATTTGTAGTTTATACATTTTTCAATGAAAAAGTAAAAGATTTTCATGTATTTAAATTCGTTAAGTATGATGCTAAGCTTATGCTCCGTTTGATGAAAGTTTCATTACCATTAATGCTACAGAATTTTTTCTCGTTCTCCATTTGGTTTGTGTTTTTCCTGATTATTGAGAAGATGGGAGAGTTGGAACTTGCCGTATCAAACATTATTAGGAGCATTTATGTGGTTTTGCTTATACCTATTATGGGATTTGCTACTGCTGCAAATACGCTGGTTAGTTTTGTAATTGGGCAAGGGAGATCAACGGAGGTACTTTCCTTAACTTGGCGAATTGCATTGGTTGCTGCTGGTTTTTCAGCAGTTCTTTCAGTTCTTTGTAGCCTTTTTCCTTCGGCAATAATTCAAGTTTATACGAATGAATTACAGGTAATTGAGATGGCTCTGCCAATAATGCACATAATTACTATTGCCTCAGTGATGCTTGCTATTGCATTCGTTTTGTTTAATGGAGTATCAGGAACGGGTAAAACAAATATTTCGTTAATACTCGAGATTGGAATTTTGGTTGTTTATATTTTAGCAACGTTTGTATTTGCAATTCCACTAAAACAAACATTAACAGTAGTTTGGACTGTCGAAATATTATATGGTGTACTACTATCAATTATCTCATTTATTTACTTGCGATCAAATCATTGGGTAGGAAAGGTGATTTAAGTTGATAAGTTGACAAGTAGATATGTTGATTTATTCAATAAACAAACCCTCTATTAAGTTGTTAGTATACTCTAACTAATAACTAATTACATCATGTCACGAGTTAGCATTTATCTTAATTTCTCGAGAAATACCGAGGAGGTATTTAATTTTTATCGTTCAGTATTTGGTGGTGAGTTCAGCAGTGGTGGAATTGCTCGATTCAGAGATATACCTCCAGCTGATGGAATGCCTCCTATTGCCGAAACGGATAAAGATTTAGTAATGCATATCGAGCTACCAATTCTTGGAGGGTTTAAATTGATGGGAACCGATGCCCCAGAGTCAATGGGATTTAAGGTTAACCAAGGGAACAATGTTTACATCAACCTTGAGCCAGATACTCGTAAAGAGACCAAGCGGTTGTTCGATGCTCTCNNATGGATGTTTAACTGTACTGAAAAAGCTAATTAGGTTGATTATGGAAACTAAAAGCAAAACTAAAATTACTGTTCAGGCTACTGTTAATTTGCCTATTGATAAAGTTTGGGAGTTTTGGACTAATCCAAAACATATTATTCGATGGAATAGCGCAAGCGATGATTGGCATACTCCTCGTGCTGAAAACGATTTACGTGTAGGAGGGAAGTTCCTTGCCCGAATGGAATCCAAAGATGGCACAATGGGCTTCGATTTTGAAGGGATTTACACAGATGTTAAACCTAATAAGCTAATTGCTTATAAATTAGCCGATGAGCGTGAAATTAGCGTTGAGTTTGAGTCAGTAAACAATGCAACCCACATAATAGAAACATTTGATGCCGAAACCGAAAATACCCTTGAATTGCAACGTCAGGGTTGGCAAGCAATACTCGATAATTTTAAGAGGTATGCTGAGGGGATTAAGAATTAACGTTCCGCGTATTTGTTGTGTTTGGGAGTT
>DQHR01000004.1 GCA_003531155.1 Bacteroidales bacterium
AACCTTTGATGTACGTTCATAAACCCATTGTATCATCGGTTTATGAACGTACATCAAAGGTTTTTGAATACGTTTATGTTGCCACCGATGATGAGCGAATTAAGGTTGCTGTTGAAAGATTTGGAGGAAAAGTTGTTATGACTGCTACTACTCATCAGAGTGGTACCGATAGGTGTGCAGAGGCGCTCAACAATGTTGAATCAATGCTAAATCTAAAATTTGATATTGTTATAAATATTCAAGGAGATGAGCCATTTATCCAACCTGAACAGCTGGAAAAAGTAGCGGGCTGTTTTATTGAACCAAGAACGCAGTTGGCAACCCTCGTGAAACAATTTTCCAGTAAAGAGGATATTTTCAACCCCAATACACCAAAAGTAATTTTAAACAAAAAAAACGAAGCCATTTATTTCAGTCGCTCTGTTATCCCTTATATTAGAAACAAAGAAAAAAATGATTGGCAGAACAACTACCCCTTTTTTAAACATGTTGGACTTTATGCTTACCGTTGCGATGTGCTAAGGGAAATAACCAAACTCTCTCAATCACCTTTGGAACTAGCAGAATCGTTAGAACAATTGCGCTGGATAGAAAACGGTTATCGTATTAAGGTTGAAAAAACTGAAATGGAATCTCTTGCAGTTGATACTCCTGAGGATTTGGAAAGAGTAAAAGAGTATGCAAAAATGATATTAAAATAAAAGGCTCGATTAGAGCCTTTTATTTACTTTTCCTTTATAATAAAAATGTATGCTGGAAAGTGATCGCCATACCCTCCTTGCCAAGTGTTGCCCACATATGTACGGAAGGGATATCCTGCATATTGACCTGTTTTTTGAGTGATAAATGGTGCATTGAAAACCTTTGCTTTAAAGAATTTAAATGTTGATTTATCATTCCCAAGTAATGGTTCCGAAACGATAATTTGATCGAAAAGATCCCATGTATCCCTATAAGCTAAGGATCCAATTCCATCCTTATACATCTTCCACATTGGGTTAAAAAGTCCCCCTTTTTTCACATCCTCAATCTTGCCTTTTGCTTTTAAAACGCTATAAACACTGGCATTTACAGGATCGTCATTCAAATCTCCCATGATAAAAATTTTAGAGTTAATATCAGTAGCAAATATTGAATCGGCTATAGAACGAGTAAGTACTGCAGCTGCTTCGCGAAGTGGTTCGCTACGCTTCTCACCGCCGCTACGAGAAGGCCAATGATTTACAATCACGTGAATTAATTCATTATCGAAATATCCACTTACAACCAACTGGTTTCGGGTAGTCCAATCGGGTTTATCACTAACCATAAGACGTGCTGAACGGCTCGAAATTACCTTAAAAAAATCCCTCCTATAAATCATTGCAACATCAACTCCTCGTTTATCTGGTGAATCGTAATGTACAATATCATAGTTAGATGGCTTTAATTTGGGGGAATTTACCAAATCCTCAACAACCGAACGGTTCTCAACTTCACAAATCCCTAGTATTGCAGGGCCACCAGGAAACATTTCGTTTCCGATTTGAGAAATTACATCCGACATGTGATCAATTTTAACTCTATACTTTTCAGTATTCCATTTGTTTACCCCATCGGGGGTAAATTCAACATCATTAGGACCAGGGATAGTATCGAATAAATTCTCGAGATTATAAAAAGCAATACACCCAACTTTATACTGTTTTTTCTCTTGAGCCAAGGTTCCTGAACTGAAAAAGATCAACCATACAACCACTACAACTAAAATGTGCCTAAACCTTACTGTTTTCATATTAGAAAATATTAATGTTATCACTCAAAAAATCAAGGGCTAAAAGCAAAAAAAATATCAATTTAAACTCGTCTTGGAAAAAACAACTTATTTTGGTTTTCCTGCTCATTAAAATTAAGTTTATCATCTCGCAACTCCTTGATAATTGGCAAATATAGCGCTCAATTTGATTAAAAAAAACATTCTAATAAATATTCTTTTTTAGGCTTTAGAGTGAAAAAAAAACTGTTTTTTTGTACCCTCCAGTATTAACATTTAAAACAAATTAACAGTATAACCAAATTACTAAATATCAACCTCGAATGAAGAGATTTATTTTTTTAACATTTGTAGCGTTTTTGTCAGGATTCGGAAGTCTTAGGGCAGAAACAACTGCAAAGGGAGTGGTAAAGGATGCCGATACTGGGAATCCCTTACCAGGAGTAACAATTCAGGTTCAAGGAACCTCAATTTCCGTTTTATCAGATGCTAATGGGGAGTACCAACTAACCTCGTTACCTTCTGGAAACTACACGATAAACTACACTTTAATCGGATTTCAACCTTTTGAAATGCAGGTTGATGTGAAGGATGGTGATTTAATTATTCCCGAAGTTCTGCTTAAGCACGCACAATCAGATGAATCGCAGAACCAAACACTTTCAGAAGTAACCATATCATCTGATGATTTGGATATGGACTCAAAAAGTGAATCGGTAACAGGCATGCTTCAATCTTCCGCTGATCCATTTGAGGCAGCTGTATCCTATGTTTTTAGCCCAGCTCGTTTTAAAATCAGGGGGTACGATTCCGAGTATTCATTAACTTATATGAATGGAATCCCGGTAAACGATCCTGAAAGTGGTTTTGGAAGTTGGAGCGTCTGGGGTGGTTTAAACGATGTTACGCGGAACAGAGAATCTCGTTATGGTTTATTAACATCCGATTTCTCATTTGGAGGCATTGGTGGAGTTGTCAACCTTAATACTAGGGCTTCGCAGGCTAGAATCGGGACAAAAATCTCTTATGCATCGACTAATCGAACCTATACTAACCGTTTAATGGTAACCCATTCTACCGGATTGATGGAAAATGGATTTGCATATACTGTAAGCGCATCGCGCCGTTGGGCTGAGGAAGGTTATGTTGAAGGAACTTTCTACGATGCCTATGCATATTTTGTCTCGGTTGAAAAGAAATTCAATAGCAAACATTCATTGGCCTTTACAGCCTTTAATGCTCCAACAAAACGTGGAATGCAAGGCGCTGCTTCTGATGAAGCTAATAGACTTGTCGGTTCAAACTTTTACAACCCTAACTGGGGTTACCAAAATGGCGAAAAACGTAATGCTCGAGTTCGCAAACAGCAGGAGCCTACTTTTATGTTAAACCATTACTGGAATATTAACGAAAAGATGAGTTTAACAACTAACGCTGGATATTCTTTCGGAACGTTCCAAACCACCGCATTAAACTGGTATAACGCTCAAGATCCTCGACCCGATTATTACCGTAAACTCCCTAGCTACTATAGCTTATCGGCCGATGAGGAAAGAATTGCAACCCTTACTGATAGTTGGAAAAATGACGTCAACACCCAACAAATCAACTGGGATGAGCTTTATCAAACAAACTATGACGCTCTTGATACTGCAAAATATATTATTGAGAATAGAATAACTGACTCGAAGCAACTATCTTTCAGTACAGCCCTAAACTGGGATCTAAAAACCAATCTAAAGATTAAAGCAGGCTTAGAGGCTTCGATATATAAGGGGCGTAATTATAAAACCATGAACGATTTACTTGGGGGAGATTATTGGGTAGATATTGATCAGTTTGCAGAAAGAGATTTTGGCGACCACGAAATAGCGCAAAACGATTTAGATCATCCTGATAGACAAATTAAAGAGGGCGATACTTTTGGAAATGACTATACTGCAAATGTAAATAAGGGCTCTCTTTGGGCTGTTGCAAATTACATGACCAATCATTTTGATTACTACGTTGGTGCAAGTTTTGATTACAGCCAATTCTGGAGAACCGGACACATGCGCAACGGTCGATTCCCAACCAATTCTAAAGGAGATTCTGAAAAGCAGCAGTTTAATAACTTTGGAATTAAAGGAGGAACAACTTGGAAGATTAACGGTAGAAACTTTGTTGAAGCTAACGCTGCTTACTTAACCATGGCACCATTCTTTAGAAATTCATTTGTCTCGCCACGTACTAGTAATAGAATTGTTGATGGGTTAATTAATGAAAAAATTGCTAGCGCAGATATTAACTATAACTTGCGCTCTCCATACATTAAAGCTCGTATCTCGGCATACTATACCTTATTTATGGATCAAAACGAGCTAAAAAGTTTTTATTCCGAAAATGAAAAAACTTTTGTAAACTACTCAATGACTGGCATTGATAAAGTTCATAAAGGTTTAGAATTGGGGGCTGAGATTAAAGCTACTGCTGCTCTAAAAGTAAAACTTGCTGCATCAATGGCAACATACCAGTTTATATCTAGACCATATGTTACTATTACAAAAGATAATAGTGGCGATGTAGTTGACGCTGGAAAATCAATCTACATTAAGAATTTTTACATACCCAATACTCCTCAAACAGCGGCTATGATTGGCCTCGATTATGCTGCACCAAAATATTTGTATTTAAGTGCTAATGTCAGCTATTTTGGCGATACTTATATAGATTTTAGTCCCGATCGTAGAAGCCCAGAAGTCGTTGATCCTGAAGATCCAAACATCAAAGTTCTTACTGAACAACAAAGCGTTCCAAGTGCTATACTTGTTGATGCGAGCGTTGGTAAATCATGGAGAATTAACAAATACTTCATCAACCTCAATTTTTCGGTAAGCAACATTTTTGACAAAACCGATTTTAGCACAGGTGGATATGAACAGCTCCGATATGGCTCTGCAGAGGATGTAAAGAGATTCCCTCCTAGGCATTATTATGCTTTTGGAAGAACATACTACTTAATACTTGGGTTACGATTCTAAAAACAAAAAAATGAAAAAGATTATATATTTAATAAGTGGGCTAGCAATTTTATTTCTACTCACTTTCAACTTCTCAGGATGTGTTGACCAAGATTTTGAGGATATTGAACCAAGGGTTGATACTACGTTATTAAATGCAAACACTACGATTGCTGAGCTAAAATCGATGTACCCTGGATCATTATTTCAGCTGTCAGATACAACATTCTTCAATCGTGATTCGATAATCATTGAAGGAATAGTTACATCCGATGATAAGACTGGAAATTTCTACAAAACAATTGTTATCCAAGATGCATCTGGCGCAATTGAAGTTAAGTTAGATAAGACCAATCTGAGCAATGATTATAAACTTGGACAAAGATTAATTATCTATTGCAATAGCCTATACTTAGGTGATTATGGCGGTTTAATACAGATTGGATCTGCCTATACCGAAAATGGATACAAGCAAATTGGTGGAATGGAAGGTGATGTAATTATAAATAAACACGTTTTCAGGAAGGGCGAAACGCCAGCTCCCGTAACTCCTTTAGTTATAAACCCATCACTTCTTACTGCGGCTAACATAAGTAAACTAGTTAAGGTTGAGAACGTTCAGTTTGAAACCTTATATTTTCCAGGCACAACAACACCATTGACTTACGCCGATAAGGCTAGCGGAGAATCGTTAGACCATATTCTAAAAGGTTGTATTGATAACTATAATTCTAAACTAGTAGTTCGCTCTAGTGGTTATGCAAGTTTTGCCAATAAACCTATCTCTAACTTAAAGGGTTCGGTCATAGGAGTTCTTAGCTATTACAATGGGACTTTCCAACTCATTATTCGCGATTTAAACGATATTAATTTCACTGAAGCAAGATGTCTCTAAAATGAGAAAAGCCATGAAGAAGAAAATATTAACAATACTATTCTCAACCTTTCTCCTCGGAATTTTGATATTTCAAGGAGGCTGTGTAAAAGAAGATTTTGATACCGTTCCAAATATTAAAGATACCTCAAACCTTGTTTCGACCTTAAGCATTGCTGAGCTTAAAGCTCTTACAAACTTGGCTGCTGTTACTAAGGTTAAGGATCTCATCTCCCCTTCACTTTGGCAAACCATAAAATCTCGCAACCTTGCAAAAGGTGTTGCTGATACTGCATCAGTTGTAATAGAGGGGTATGTAACAACAAGCGATTCTACAGGAAACTTTTACGAGGTGTTTACAATGCAGGATGCTACAGGCGGTATTGATATTAAAATTAATGCAAGCGACTTACATTCAATATACCGTTTAAAGCCTGGGCAAAAAGTAATGGTAAAGGTAAAAGACCTGTATCTTGGAAACTATAGAGGGACTTTTCAGGTTGGTGCAGGTATTGTTGAATTAGGAGTTTATAAAATTGTTGGTATTCCTTCAACGCTTGTTTACAATTATATTGAAAGAACTGGCAGAAGAATAAAACTTATACCAGACACTCTTACAATTAGTGAGATAAACGATTCTTACATCCAAAAACTCGTTTGTATTAAAGATGTTCAGTTTAAAGATCCCTATAACAAATTTAGTATCCTTGGTGAAAACTCAAATCGAACTCTGGTTGATTGCTCAGGAAATATGCTAATTTTAAGAACTAGCGGATTTTCTACATTTGCTGATTCTGTAGTTCCTTCACTAAAGGGAACAATTACAGGAATGCTTGGTACTTTTGATGCTACCAAACAGCTATTTATCAGAAATCTAAAGGATATCAATTTTACCCTTCCAAGGTGTGGAGTGACCCCTCCTACTCCAAACACAACAATTGCAGCGTTAAAAGCAATGTGTACCTCTTCTTTTTTAAATATTACTGGAAATATTGTTATTGAAGGCACCGTTAGTGCGAATGATCAATCAGGTAACCTTTTTAAGCAACTCAATATTCAAGATGCAACTGGAGGTATAACCTTTTCAATAAATATTTCAGGATTGTACCCTGAATACCCAGTAGGAACAAAACTTGCTATTAACTGTGATGGGTTGTGTATTGGTAAATATGGAAATGTTGTGCAATTAGGAATGCCACCCTATTCATCCTATGTTACCCGCGTTGACCCTGCTGTTTTTTATAGCAAAGTGTTTACTATAGGCTCAAACGAAACTATAACTCCTATTAAAACAACAATTGGCGGATTTAGTAATGATTTAGTAAATAAACTTATTACTATTGAGGATGTTCAATTTACAAGCACAGAGCTAGGTAAAGCATGGGCAGATCCAACTGCAACAGCGAATCGTTATATCGAAGATTTGTTTGGTTCCAAAACCATTGTTAGAACGAGTAACTATGCAAATTTTGCAAACACAATTTTACCTTCATACAGAGGTACTATAACAGCATTACTCACAAAATACAATAGCGATTATCAGTTAATTATTCGTGATTTAGGCGATATAAGAATGATTAAACCAAGGTTTAACTTTATCCTTTCACAAGACTTTAACTCCGTCTCATTAGGATCGCCAATTGAAATAGGTGGATGGAAGAATATTGTATCTGCTGGTACTCGTAACTGGTTAGGTATGTCGTCATCAATCAATGGAACAACCCATTACTATGCTGAAATAAATCCTAATAATTCTGGCGAAGCAAACAACGTTGCTTGGTTAGTTTCGCCTCAGGTTAATCTTGCAGGAATTGCAAGTAAAACATTGTTCTTCCAAACAGCCTTTAATAACTGGGCTGGAAATGGAACTCTCGAAGCATTTATCTCTACCAACTTTAATGGTACCGATGTTGCAGCTGCAACTTGGACCCCAATCCAAGGAGTACATATTGCTCAGCAAGCAGATGGTGCAACAAACTGGGTAAATTCAGGCAATATCGATTTAAGTCAATATAATAGCAATATATATATAGGATTTAAGTACACAAGTGCTGGTGGAAACAGTGCAACTGCATTTAGAGTTGATAATGTAAAAATTTACTAGCCTCCATACCTTAAAGTAAAAGCCCTTCAAAAATTTGAAGGGCTTTTTTATTACTTAAAGAAATTGATTTAAAGCTGCTTCTTCAATTTCAAAATTCAAACTTGATTCAAAAGATTTTATTCTCTCTATCTGCTTTAAAGTATTGTTTACAAATGCTTTATATTCTTTAGTATTTGGATTAAATGGCCTGTGATTAACTGCGGTTATTACCTTCTCGATATCGTTAATCAACTTTTGTGAGTCCACATCTATTATTGCTCCTTTAAACTTTTCCCAAATGTAGTCAATAGCCACTTTCGATGGATGCAACATATCATCAGCATAATAACGATAATCGCGTAAATCATCCATTAAAATTTCGAATGCAGGAAAGTAAAATGTATTATTAGGGTACGCTGCAATTAATTCGTGAACGGCAACGTTCAAAATTGATTTGCTATGCTGATTACCAACTGCGCCATCTTTCCAATGCCGAACAGGGCTGATAGTGAATACAATCTTAAAATCAGGATTATGCTTAAGCAATTTATCAATCAAAGTTGACCACTCTTTTACAATATCATCAACTTTTAGCAATCTATTTTCAAATTCTCTTGCAGGAATTTTATGACAATTTGCAACCGGTTCAGCACTTTGCTTAAGGAAATAAGTTCGAGCTGTTCCAAAAGTGATTAACATGCATTTTGTTCGCTTAATAAAATCCGAGGCTTTGGCCTGTTCTGCGTTTATTAGTTCTAAGCACTTCTCTTTATCTGGCGATGAAAAACTTGTATGATGTAGATAGCTATACCATAGGTCATTCCTGAAATTCAATTCCGACTCTTCAAATGGTTTAGATGATAAAATCCTTTCTATTACAAGTTTTACCGATATTGGGTTGTAAACCACTCCAAAAGGGTTAACTATAATTGGCATTTTCCTTTCATACATTATCGAACCTATATTCTCGGTAAAGCATGAGCCGCAAAAAAGCATAGGAGTGTTATATCCCAACAAAAACGGGAATGGTTGAACATCAACAACTGTCCTAAATTCTAATGCCATGTGTGAAATTTTTGAATCACGCTATTTACTCAGAATTGTTGATTCTATCCACTTAACCATTGCCTCAAATACTAAGCCTCGAACGGTTTCATTGTGTAACTCGTGGTACATGTTTGGCCAAGGAATAAAGGTGCAGCCATCAATCTTCCCAGCTATCTCCTTTGATGCCTCAAAAGATGTAATTGGATCGGCTTCGCCATGCATCAATAGTATAGGTGTTTTAATTCGCTTTGCATACTTCATAGCATACTCACCTGCACGACGAATGGAAACGTAAAGCCTTGGGGTTATTTTACCATGATTTAACTTATCGTTCTTGTACTTTTGAACCTCCTCTTCGATATGAGAAATTTCAGAGGGAGATACATTTGATTTAAATGGCACAAAATGGGTAATATAGTTTAGAAGTGTTACTGAAAATTCTAGAACCGGTGATACTTGCTTTGTGAGTTTAAGCCAAGGCGAGGTAACTATAAGGGCTTCAACCGAGCAGCACCTACGTATTGCATGATTTAAAGCAATATTCCCACCCATACTATGGCCATAAAGAATAATTGGAACATTTGGAATATACTCTTTTGCCTTGTTTACAGCTAAATCAATTTCGAGCAAAAGCTGTTCAAAGTGATGAATATGCCCGCGTTGACCATCCGAAAGTCCATGTCCTATATGATCCCATGTAACAAAAGCATACCCTTGTTCCACAAATTTTTCGGCCCAAATAAGATATCTTTTAGAGTGCTCACCATGCCCATGAACCAATACAATAACAGCTTTTGGAGTCGTTTCGGGTGAGATATACCAAGCAAATAGCTTATGATGACGTGGAGTTACCCAAAGGCGTTCAACAGGTGCCATAGTATTCGAAATTTACTGCCAATATAGTAAAATAAGAAATACTGCATGTTGAATATTAATAGATTATTAACTAGATAATTATATGAAATTTTTGGATTCTGCTCGAAAATCGCTCAACAATTAGCGATATTTGACTTGAATTTCTTAAAACCAACGCGTAAAATAGGGCTTGACTTAAAAACTTTTTTAAACTCAACCTCGGATATTTCCGATAAATTTTTGCCACTTAAGTTAATGATTTCAAGGTCAGGCTGAATTTCTTTACTAGTTGAAAGGGGAATTTTACCATTCCAAGGGCAAACCTCTTGGCAGATATCGCAACCATAACCCCATCCGTTCAAGGATTTTTTTTCTTCAATCGATAAAGGTGATTCTTTCTCGATTGTCAAATATGAAATGCATTTATTGGCGTCAATCACTCTTGGAGATACTATGGCTTTATTCGGACAGGCATCAATACAACGAGTACAGGTACCACATCTGTCCTCAATTCTCTCAGTTATTGGGTCAAGATCAAGATCAACAATAAGTTCACCTATAAAAATAAACGTCCCATACTTAGGGTTGATTAAAAGCGAATTTTTCCCAATCCATCCCAATCCGGCCTTCGCTGCCCATGTCTTTTCAAGAACTGGAGCCGAATCAACAAATGCTCTTCCCTCAACCTTACCGAACTCTATACGAATAAGTTCAAGTAGTTGATGAAGTTTATCCTTTAAAACCTTATGATAATCGGGGCATAGAGCATACCTAGAAATCCTTGGTAATCTTGCTGTAATATCTGGATTTCCTGGGTAATAACTGAGAATAACCGAAATAACTGATTTTGCATTTGGAACAAGTTCCCTCGGGTCAAAACGCTTATCGATATTGCGCTCGAGGAAAGACATTTCACCGTTATATTTTTCCGACATCCAACTTTTAAAATGCTTTTCTTGGTCAGATAAATGTTCTACTTTACCTATGCCACAAGCATCAAATCCTACTTGAAGGGCAAGTGATTTGATAGTTAATAGTTGACGGTTGACAGTTTCGTGTCGGGAGAATTCATCACTTTTATCAAATTGTTTTTCTGTCATCTGTCAACTTAATACTGTCAACTCTACAAGAATCCGAGCTGAAGCATTGCTTCCTCGCTCATACGCTCCTTTTCCCAAGGAGGATCGAAAGTTAAATTGATAATCGCATCGGTTACGCCTTCAACTTTACCCACTTTATCGTGAACCTCTTCGAGCATTTCATCTGCCATTGGGCAGTTTGGCGCAGTTAAAGTCATAGTAACCTTAACTTTTCTATCATCGTCAACATCTATCTCATAGATAAGACCTAAATCGTAAATGTTAACGGGTATTTCGGGGTCGAAAACGTTCTTTAGAACTTTTACAATATCGGCCTCTATCGCGAGTATATCTCTTTTTGTTTCCATAATCTTAACTATTAAGCTTCGTTTGATAAGCCAATGCAAACATCCTCATCTGCTTAACCATTGCCACAAGGCCATTTGAGCGGGTTGGCGAAAGATTCTCCTTTAGCCCAATTTTATCAATAAAGTACAAATCAACATCTAAAATCTCCTTCGGAGTACGCTGATTAAGCACCTGTATCAGCAAAGCAACAATACCTTTTGTAATAATCGCATCACTATCGGCTGTAAAGTATATTTTACCATCCTTAAGCTCAGCATCAAGCCATACCTTGCTCTGACAGCCTTTAATCAAATACGATTCGGTGCGTTTTTTTTCATCGATTGGAGGTAAATCTTTACCAAGCTCTATTAACTGCTGATAGCGATCCATCCAATCGTCGAACATGCTAAAATCTTCAACTATTCTATCTTGTACTTCGTTAAGTGTCATTTCTATCTATTTTTGACCTTTGAATTTTTTCTTAATAAACTATCCAAACATCTCTTTAACCTTCTTAACTCCCTCAACCAGCCTATCAATCTCCTCAAATGTATTGTAGAATGCAAATGATGCTCGAACAGTGCCATCGATACCATAATGAGCCATAATAGGCTGAGTACAATGGTTGCCTGTACGAACGGCAATGCCCATTTTGTCGAGAATCATGCCTGTATCGTATGGGTGAATATTTTCGATTAAAAACGAGATGATAGCTGCTTTATGTTTAGCATTTCCAATAATTCTAACACCTTCTATTGCCTTTAGCTTTGAGGTAGCATAGTTTAAAAGCTCAGTTTCATAATCAGTTGCTGCCTCAACACCAATTGATTTGTAATATTCCAGAGCGGTTGCAAGGCCTGCTGCGCCAATAAAATTTGCAGTCCCAGCCTCGAATTTAAATGGCAACTCGTTATAGGTGGTTTTCTCGAACGATACCGTTGCAATCATATCGCCCCCACCCTGCCAAGGATACATCTCGTTAAGTAGGTTCTCTTTCCCATACAAAACACCGATACCAGTTGAT
Source organism: Bacteroidales bacterium (assembly GCA_003531155.1). Taxonomy (GTDB): domain Bacteria; phylum Bacteroidota; class Bacteroidia; order Bacteroidales; family Tenuifilaceae; genus UBA8529. The sequence continues at coordinate 12,063 of DQHR01000004.1, forward strand.
CCGTAAACTTTATGCCCTGCTATGGCATAAAAATCAACATCCAAATCCTGAACATCAATAACTCCATGCTTTACACCTTGAGCCCCATCTATCAATACTGGAACGTTGTGTTGATGCGCTTTTGCAATTATCTCCTTAATTGGATTTACTGTTCCTAAAGTATTTGATACATGTGTAACCGCAAGAATCCTTGTCTTTGGGGTTATTAGTTCATCTAACTTTGATAGAATCAGCTCTCCATTATTATCGAATGGAAGCACTTTTAGAATTGCTTTCTTCCGCTCGCAAAGCATCTGCCAAGGCACAATATTGGAGTGGTGCTCCATCTCCGAAACTATCACCTCATCGCCCTCATGAACAAAGGTTTCACCAAACGAGAAAGCAACGAGGTTTATGGATGCAGTTGCACCTGATGTGAAAATTATCTCGCTACTCTTTTTTGCGTTGATAAAACTGCGAACCGTTTCGCGAGCCTCCTCATAAGCTTTGGTCGATTCCTCGCTCAACTTATGCACTCCTCGATGGATATTGGCATTGATACTATTATGGAAATGGTTAATAGTATCTAAAACCACCTGAGGTTTTTGAGTTGTAGCCCCATTATCGAAGTACGCCAAGGGTTTGCCATAAATCGATTGGTTTAGAATTGGGAAATCTTGTCGTATCTTACTTATATCTAATGACATAATTTTCTTATTAAGAAACTGTTAACTCAAAACTGTCAACAGTGAACTAATCTAGCAGCAATGCATTGGACAGTTATGACATCTCGAAAGTTCTCCGCGTAAGCGTTTATCAACAAGCTCATCAATTCTAACTCGAAGCGGTTCAATACTGATCTTCTTAACAACATCGTGGGCAAAGCCTATCATCAGTAATAGTTTTGCTTCCTTTTCGCCAATGCCCCGTGCTTGCATATAGAATTTTGCCTCCATATCGAGTTGACCAACTGTTGCACCGTGGCTACACTTTACATCATCTGCATAAATCTCGAGCTGAGGCTTGGTATTCATCTTAGCATCGGCAGTAAGTAGAAGGTTATTATTCGATTGAAAAGCCTGTGTTTGTTGAGCATCTCTACGAACAAGAATGCGTCCATTAAAAGCACCAGTTGCTTGATCGTCCATTATACCCTTAAAGAGCTCGTTGCTTGTGCAGTTTGGCTTTGCATGATCGATAAACGAGTAGTTATCGATATGCTGTGTCCTATCAGTTAAATGTAATCCATAAGAATTGTTCTCACAACCAACATCATCGAGTAAAACGTTAAGGTTGTTGCGAATAAAACCGCCATGCAATGAAATGGTGTTTGTTGTAACCTTCGAATCCCTTTGCTGATGGACATAAGTATGTGATAATTGAGCAGAGTCGTTATGCTCGTTCTGCATTTTAATCAACTCAAGATTTGAGTTAGGTTTTGCAACCACCTCTGTTACCACATTCGATAAAAACTTTTGAACTGATAAAGTATGATCGCAAATCACAATGCTCGCTTTACTCGACTCCTCCATCACAACCAAATTGCGATACTGAACAAAAAGGTTCTCATCTGACATCATAAGGTTGATAATCTGAATTGGGCGATCCATCTCAACCCCCTTGGGAATGTAGATAAACACACCATCCTGAATAAATGCTGTATTTAGCGCAACTAACCCTTCGCTTGTATTATCGGCTATGGTATTATAGTGCTTCGAAACAATTTCGGGATATTTAACCGATGCCTCAGCCAGACTTCCATAGATCACTCCATTATCTAATTTCTTAAGTTTATCACCCTTTGGTAGATAAAATCCGTTAAGAACAAGCGCTAAATCAGTTCCGATTTCAGGAATATCACAACGAAAAATATCATCTATTTTAAAAGTTATATCCTTGGGGGTGAAATACTTCTCCAAATCCTGAGTAAAAAGAGGTTCGATTTTAGAGTACTTATACTTTTCACTCTTTGCTTCTGGTAATCCAAGTAGATTGAAATTCTCAATAGCGGCTTGGCGCCCTCTATTTAAGATTGCAGACGATCTATCGGTAATAAGATCAAGGTTGCTTAGGTAGAGATCTACCAATTCCTCCTTGACCGATATTGTTGTTGTCTTACTCATATCAATTCGTTTTAATGTTAAATAGACAAATGAAGATGCCTATTCTCCATTTTTAATCCAATCGTAACCTTTCTCTTCCAATTCAAGAGCAAGCTCTTTACCTGCGCTCTTCACAATACGTCCGTTATATAAGATATGTACATGATCTGGAACGATATAATCGAGTAAACGTTGATAGTGTGTTATCACTATTGATGCGTTGTTAGCGGTCTTTAACTTATTAACCCCATTAGCAACAATACGAAGCGCATCTATATCTAAACCAGAGTCAGTTTCATCAAGAATTGAGAGTTTCGGATCTAGCATCGCCATTTGAAATATCTCATTCTTCTTCTTTTCTCCGCCAGAAAAACCTTCGTTAACTGAACGGTTGGTGAGAGCTGAATCGATTTCAACTAACTCCTTTTTCTCGCGCATCATCTTTAGAAAATCTGCTGGTGATAACTGCTCCAGACCTCTGTGCTTACGTTGTTCGTTTACAGCAGCCTTCATGAAGTTAACCATGCTTACGCCAGGTATTTCAATAGGATACTGGAAACCAAGAAATAACCCTTCGCGAGAGCGATCCTCAGGAGACAGTTCAAGTAAATTTTTATCATTAAATGTAACCTCACCATGCGTTACCTCAAAAATTTCTCTACCAGCAAGTACCGCAGCCAAAGTGCTCTTACCAGAACCATTCGGTCCCATTATAGCGTGTACCTCGCCAGCTTTAATTTCTAGGTTAATACCTCTTAATATCTCTTTGCCTTTAATATTGGCATGTAAATCTTTTATTTTGAGCATTTTATCGTGAATTATCTTTTAAATCTAGATTTCAATTATTTATCCTACGCTTCCTTCAAGGCTAATCTGCAAAAGTTTCTGCGCTTCAACGGCGAATTCCATAGGTAGTTTGTTAAGCACCTCCTTGGCGTAACCATTAATTATCAAACCAACAGCGTCTTCTGTAGATAAGCCTCGTTGATTACAGTAAAAAATCTGATCCTCGCCAATTTTAGATGTTGTTGCCTCGTGCTCTACAATAGCGGTTGGATTATCTACTTCGATATAAGGGAAGGTATGTGCACCGCACTTATCCCCTAAAAGCAAAGAATCGCATTGTGAGAAATTACGAGCATTCTCGCTGCCCTTTAGTACTTTTACTAATCCTCTATAACTATTATTGCTTACGCCTGCTGAAATACCTTTAGAAACAATCCTACTGCGTGTATTTTTACCAATATGAATCATCTTTGTCCCCGTATCGGCCTGCTGATGGTTGTTTGTAACGGCAACAGAATAGAATTCACCGTATGAATTATCGCCTAAAAGAATACAACTGGGGTATTTCCATGTAATTGCAGAACCCGTTTCAACCTGAGTCCATGATATTTTGCTGTTCTTTCCGCGGCAAATACCACGCTTAGTAACAAAGTTGTAAATTCCTCCTTTACCATTCTTATCTCCGGGATACCAGTTTTGGACCGTTGAGTACTTAACCTCAGCGTTATCGAGAGCAACAATTTCAACTACAGCAGCATGAAGCTGATTTTCATCGCGCATAGGAGCTGTACATCCTTCGAGATAACTAACATAGCTATCCTCTTCAGCAACGATGAGCGTTCGCTCAAATTGCCCTGTATTAGCAGCGTTAATTCTGAAGTATGTGCTCAACTCCATTGGGCAACGAACCCCTTTAGGTATGTAGCAGAAAGAGCCATCGCTAAACACTGCGCAATTTAAGGTTGCAAAAAAGTTATCGGTATATGGAACAACTGATGCTAAGTATTTCTTTATCAAATCGGGATGATTGCGAATTGCCTCGCTCATCGAACAGAAGATGATTCCATGCTCAGAAAGAGTTTCGCTAAAAGTTGTCTTTACCGATGAACTATCCATAACGGCATCCACTGCAACACCTGCAAGTATTTTTTGCTCATTTAAAGGAATTCCTAATTTCTCAAATGTTTCCTTAAGCTCTGGGTCAATCTCCTCGCTACTATTGGGATTCTTCTTTCGAGGAGCAGCGTAGAATATAATCTCTTGATAGTCTATTTCAGGAACATTTAAATGTGCCCATTGAGGCATCTCCATTGTAAGCCAGTGCCTATAAGCTTTAAGTCGAAATTCAAGCATCCACTCAGGTTCTTCTTTCTTGCTTGATATAAGTCTTACTACATCTTCGCTAAGCCCCTTTGGTATAGTATCTGTTTCAATATCTGTTACAAATCCATACTTGTAATCACCTGATGTGACTTCGTCTAATATTTTATCTTGATCGTTAGCCATTTTGTAATACGTTGTGTCATATGTTAAATAACAAACAGAACCATTTAATGTTTGCCATTAATTGTGAATTACCAATCTAATATAGAATTAATCTAATTAAGCGCAAAGATATTTACTTTGGTTGGATTGGAAAAAGATTTTACTCATCTCTTTGCTAAATAAGGTGAAAATAAAAAGCCCTACCTTCATTTATAGGGTAGGGCATAAAATGTAATATTAAAATTATTCTCTTTTTGACTCAACGTAAAAAAACGGTACATTTGCCATATCTGATAGTTCCTCGCCCGCCTCGCGCAACTCGTCGTCATCAGCATCATAGTACCAATAAATTTTCATCGGAAATCCGTCTTTCTGGAAGTTATTAAGCATGATAATAATATCATAGATAAACTTTGCCGAAGATGAATTAAAATAGATAAACTTAAATTTAAAGGTAAAAGGTTCAATGCTTACATTCAATGAACGATTGTTAACGAGAAAGACATTTAAATCGTCTAACCATTGAATTAATGGAAAATAGAAATCACGCACGTTTTCAGGTCTCGAATACCCACTTATTTCAAGTACGCGGGTTTCGATATTAAAATCGACAGCTGGCGATACAAGTGTTCCGTTGACGGAATAAGATTTCATTTATAAGATTATAGATTGCAATATAGTAAAATTCGTTAGTTTAGTACTGTGAGATTTTGCTCTATATATTAATCTTCCTCAATATTATTGATTAACGCACCAAACTAATTGACCATCGTCGTAAAAAAATAAATGAATAAAAAAAAGCCCCGTTTTTATCTATACGAGGCCTTTTTTAGGTTTAGGTTTGATAGGGTATAAAGTTAAAGGGGTATCCAAGCATGTCGGAAATCTCTTCGCCAGATTCCTGTATTTCATCATCGCCCTCCTCGTAATACCAATTAATAAGAACTTCGTTCCCTCTAGAATGGTATTTCATAAACTCAAGAAGAATATCAAGAATAAATTTGGAAGATGCCGAATTAAAGTAAGTCATCCTAAGATTAACTGTTAAGAGATTCTTGTTGTAGTCAATATTTTTGCTCAAAACATTATCACTAAACTCGTCAAGCCATTTAAGTACAGGTCTATAAAAACCAATTACATTCTCTGGCCTTGAGAAACCAGAAATCTCAAAAAGATTATTCTCTGGATCGAAATTGATTCTAGGAGTAAACTCCGTGGGTTCAATAATAAGGGAATCCATAATCTTTCCGTTATTTTATGTTGTGAGATATCAAAACGTTCAATGTAAAGTACGAATACCTGTCGTTTATTGCTGAAAAGGTATAGTTAACCTTATTCTCCGACACCTTCGCAATATTGATGATTCCAAGCCCTGCTCCACCTTTTGGCGAAACATTTCCGCTTAAAATGGTATTTTTATACAAGTCCTTTAAACCATCTTTATCCAGGGAATTAACCTTATCGAGTTTACCCTTTAATAGTGAAACTTTATGATTTAATATTGAATTGGAAACAAATAATGAAATGTTTTGTGAGTCGATAAGCAGTGAGAATTTAGGCATATACTCTTTATCATCAGCAATTGTATCCTGATGCTTATAAATGTTTTCCAAACTCTCAACCATAGCTGCATATACCTTCTTACGAATAGTGATATTCATACCACGTTTATCGAGGAGTGTGGCCATTTTATTAAGTAAAAAACCAATTTCTTCGTAGCTTAAAGGTCCAAAATGCCTTAGTAACTCTTCGCTAACAATTTCTACTTCTCCCATTTTCTATATTAAAGAGTGCAAAATATAAAATCTTCATTAAAAAAATATCTTTTTACCAAAAATCTTTTAGAAAATCTTCAATTCCCAACGTTTCAGGAATAGATCAATATTTTACAACAAATCATTCATAAAGATAATAATCCTTTTGATCAACAAACCAAAAAACTTTAAAAAAAGAAAAAAGGGGAGGCTTGAAAAGCCTTCCCCTATACTTAATTATAGCAAATTTCTATTTATTGTTACTATTGCACAATCTTCATCTCATTAATAAGTCTTGTTGCTCCTGCATACTTGTCAATGATAAAAAGAGTATACCGTACATCAACATTAATGCAACGCTGAAGTTGTTTTTCAAAAACAATATCGCCGCTCATCGCTTCCCAGTTACCATCAAATGCAGTTCCAATTAGTTCTCCATTACCATTAAGGACTGGGCTTCCTGAGTTTCCTCCTGTAATATCATTTGTTGATATAAAAGCAACAGGCATCTTACCATTAACTCCATAACGCCCATAATCTTTAGCTTTATAAAGTTCTTTAAGTTTTTCAGGCACTACAAACTCCCAGTTATCAGGATCTTCTTTCTCCATAACACCATCGAGAGTGGTTAAAAAGTCGTAATGAACCGCATCCATAGGATAATAATCTTTAACCTGACCATAAGTCAATCGCATGGTTGAATTTGCATCTGGGTACATAGCCTTACCTTGATTCATTTCAAGAATACCAGCTATAAATAGTCTGCGTCCCTTTGAAAGTTTTGCTGCAAATGGCTCTTGAAGTTTAAAGAACTCATTGAGTTTACTATTTATTGAGCTTGCAGCTACAAACGCTGGATCATTATTTAGTACTTGAATATCTGGTTTTGCAAGAAATTCATAAAGTTTTGTTGAGTCAGAAAATATAGAGTTGTCAAACATGTTATCTACAAACTGATCGAAGTTTTTATTATATTTCGATTCAATGGTTTGGAAAATCTCTGGCTGATATTTTTTGTCAACATTTTCATAAAAAATTCGGAACATTGCCTTAGCAACCTTACGATCAGTTGAAGCGCTATAATCTTTATAGAACCCTTTTGCTCTTCTTTTCATCATCGCAATGTCTTTCCCAATTTTATCCGTTTTATTAGAATCAAGATCTAGTTTAAGATTCTCTGCGATACTTGCAATAGAGATCAATTCGGTACCTCTTGTAAGCGCCTCGCTAATGTACTGGGTAACATGTGAATAATCTTTTGTGCCATCAACCCCCTCTTTTATCAAACCAAGACACTCTCCATATTTTTCTTTACGCTTAGGTTCTGCATTAAGCCAAGCAGTAAATTTTTGTTCAACTTGAACCTTCTCATCATAAACCTTCAAACGTTTTAAGGCTTTATTTTGACCAATTGAATTTTTCCAATAATTACTTGAACCAGCATATTTTGAAGCATACTGAATATTGATAGTTCTATCGGCTAACATATCTTTTAAAAGAATATCCTGCCTGATACCTCTAATATAAATTCTGTTAGCATTTGTAATCTTCATTAGGCTTTCAAGTTCCATTGAAGTCATGTAACGTTGAGTTCTACCAGGATAACCAAGGATCATTGTTAAGTCATCTTTCTTAACACCTTTTATTGAAACAGTTAATGCTTTCTTTGGTTTGTAAGGCACATTTTCTTTTGAGAACTCAGCAGGTTTATTGTCTTTGCTTGCATAAACTCTAAAAATTGAGAAGTCACCAGTATGACGCGGCCACATCCAATTGTCGGTATCAGCACCATACTTACCTATTGATGAAGGAGGAGCTCCAACCATTCTAACATCATTATAAACCTCGTAAACAAGTAAGAAGAACTGGTTTCCACCAAAGAAACTACGAACTGTAGTCCTGTATCCATTACCTTCTTTTGCCTTATTGGCAATCTCTTCACTTACTTTCGTTATAGCCTTTTCTCTTTCCTCCTCAGTCATTTGTGCATTTAGAACAGCATTAACCTGATTTGTAACATCATCGAGACGAACTAAAAATGTTACTGAAAGACCTGGAGTAGGAATTTCCTCTTCGAATGATTTTGCCCAAAACCCGTCTTTTAAATAGTCGTGTGCTGGAGTGCTATGGCGTTGAATTGAACCATAACCGCAATGGTGATTAGTTAGTATTAGACCTTGTTCAGAAATGATTTCTCCAGTGCAACCACCGCCAAAGATTACAATAGCATCTTTTAGGCTTGAGTTGTTGATGTTGTAAATATCCTCAGCAGAAAGTTTTAACCCTTCTTGCTTCATTTGCTTAATGTTTAACTGATTAAGCAAGGGTAAAAGCCACATACCTTCATCGGCTTTTAATGTGCTATTGATAAGCATTATTGCTCCAACCAATAGCAGGCTGATTTTTTTCTTCATTTATTTTTTTGTTTAGGTTATTTGTAATTAATAGCTTTGAGTAAACAATTGACATAAAAAAGGACAAAAGGTTTACTTGTTATTTCATTTTCTCGTTTTTTTATCAAAACATCTTTAATTGAGTATCATTCAGACGGTATGTTAAACGATGAAAAGGGGTAATTCCATGCTCTTGAATTGCCAATCTATGCTCTTTTGTTGGATATCCCTTATTTTTTAACCAACCATATTCAGGAAAATCATAATGAATGTTTTCCATATATTCGTCACGATAAGTTTTCGCTAAAATCGATGCTGCTGCAATTGACATATATATTGAATCTCCTTTGACTATACATTGATGAGAAATACCTAAATATGGTTTAAATCGATTCCCATCAACAAGTATTAATTCAGGTTTAACCTTTTGAAGAGCAGCAACAGCTTTATGCATTCCAAGAATTGAAGCGTTAAGAATATTTATTTTATCAATTTCTTGGTTCGAAACCTGTTGTACAGAATAATCCAATGCATTTTTCAGGATGATTTCTCTTAAAGCAAATCGTTGCTTATGGGTTAATACTTTTGAATCGTTTAAATCAGGATTTGAAAAATCTGGAGGAAGAATTACAGCAGCGGCAAATACTGGACCCGCAAGACACCCGCGTCCAGCCTCATCACATCCTGCCTCAATAGTGTTAGGTTTAAAAAACGACTTTAACATTGCCAACTAACTTACCGCCCTCAATATACAACTATAAAGTGCATGAGCAGTAAAATTCCAGCTAAATTTTTCGCGCTGTAATCGTGCATTTTTGACAAGTTTTTCTCTTAACGACTCATCGTAGAATACTTTCTCCATTCCCTCGGAAATTGAAACAATACTAAATGGATCAACATATAAAGCAGCATCACCAACAACCTCGGGAATTGAGGTACAATTCGATGCAACAATTGGAATATCGCATTTCATTGCTTCAAGTAAAGGTATTCCAAAACCTTCGTAGTAAGAAACGTATGTCATCGCAAAAGTTGAACCGACCACCATTCTGAGAGTATCAACCTGTAATCGACCTGTAAAAACAACGTCATCCTTATAAACCATCGAATTATATACTTTGATCATGGTTGATGTTCCATACATTTTATCACCAACAATAACTAATTTTATATCCGATTGGGTTTTTTCCTTGAATAAATCAAAGGCTTGGAGCAAACGTGTTAAATTTTTTCGGGGATTAAAAGCCCCAACAAATAGAAAATAAGGCTTACCATTTGTTAGGTTATTTCGTGTTGCCAAAATCTCTAAATTAGTCAATGGCTTATAAAGCTCATTTGCGCCATTCATTGCAACATCAATTTTATCTGGACTAACTCCATAACTCTTTGAAATATCTTGCTTAGAGAACTCGCTAACTGTTGCAATTCTTGTTGATTTATATGCAAATTTTGGAAAGAAATAGTTGTAATATTTTCTTGTTAAAAAAGGAAGCGCTTGGGGGTAGTGAAAAAAGTTGATGTCATGAATAACCGCAACTTGAGGCGTTTTGGTCTTTAAAGAGATGTAGCCATCTGTTGATATAAAAATATCTATACTATTTTTCTCAAGAAACCTTCGAACAGAATGTTCAAACCAAATATACCAGAGAAAAGGGTGCCTTGCTTGTGGGTTGAGAACAATTGGTTTAACATTATTTGCAAAAACAAATTCGTTATCATACGCTCTATCGAAAAGAAAAAAGAATTCGTGCTCAGGATGTTCATTCGTAATTCTTTTCATAGTTTCGTAAGTAAACCAGCCAATCCCTTCAAGTCTATCCTTAAGTAAAAAGCGTGTATTAACGGCAATCCTCATTCCTTCTCGTTTGTTTCAAATTACATCATTTTTGAATTAATTTGCAAGGTTTAATGGCTCCTGATAGCAATTGATTGAACCTTTTGCCTATTTTTGGAATAATTCAACAAAACTTGATTCGTGAAACGAAAATTCGCATTAAATCTTTTCCTTCTTTTGGCACTTAACCTTATGGTTAAACCTTTCTGGATATTTGGAATTGATAGAACTGTCCAAAACATTGTAGGTGCAGGCGAATACGGTTTATTTTACTCCCTTTTTAACTTTTCGTTATTACTTAATATTATTCTCGACTTCGGGATCACAAACTTTAATAATCGTGAAATTAGTAGGCATTCTCAGTTATTGCCAAAATATTTCTCGAACATTATATCAGTTAAAATATTGTTGGCTTTCGCCTATGGATTAATTTGCTTTGTAGGAGCCTTGTCCCTTGGTTATGATGGTCGACAAATTTATTTGCTATCTCTTCTTGTTTTAAATCAGTTTATCGCTTCGTTTATCCTTTACTTACGCTCAAACCTAAGCGGGTTACAGTTTTTTAAAACAGATAGCGTATTGTCTGTTCTCGACAGATTTCTAATGATAATCATCTGCAGCCTACTTATTTGGGGTAATCTATTCAATAAGCATTTTTCTATTGAATGGTTCATTTACGCACAAACACTCTCATACTCAATTACTTTCGCAATAACTTTCATGCTTTTACTTATAAAGGTTGGGTACATTAAAGTTCAATTTGATATAATATTTGTTGTTACAATTTTAAAACAAAGCTATCCATACGCACTCCTTA
>DQHR01000154.1 GCA_003531155.1 Bacteroidales bacterium
GGGTAGATTTGGGTATGCATTTCAAAAAATCCTTTTTCACAAATCTACAAAATATCGTTCAAAGGATTTGGGTTGATGTTTATTTTTTCTACAATTGTATTCAAAATTAAAACCACGTAGAATGTCCCCCAAACTTATTGCTGCTATAGTTGGAATATATTTTCTTACCTTGTTGGTAATAACCTATTTAACATCTAGGAATGCAACCAATCATACCTTTTTCCTTGGGAATAAAAAGTCGCCCTGGTATGTTGTAGCTTTCGGAATGATTGGCGCATCGCTTTCGGGTGTGACATTTATGTCGGTTCCTGGATGGGTTAAGGATACTCAGTTTACTTACATGATGGTTGTACTAGGGTATCTTGCAGGTTATATTGTAATTGCAACGATTCTGATGCCATTATATTACAGGTTAAACCTAACATCAATATATAGCTACTTAGAGGGTAGATTTGGTAATTCAACTTATAAAACAGGTGCATCTTTTTTTATTCTTTCGAGGGTTATTGGTGCGTCGCTACGAATGTTTATTGTAGTTAATGTGTTGCAGATATTCGTTTTTGATACATGGAATATTCCTTTCTATGTTACAATATTCATCTTTATTGTATCAATTCTAATTTACACATATAAAGGAGGAATAAGAACAATTGTTTGGACTGATACATTGCAAACTACATTTATGCTTTTGGCTGTCGTGTTATCAATCGTATTTATATCAAAGGAGTTGGGTTTATCATTTGGTTCATTGTTGACAAAGGTTTTTCAGAGCGATTACTCTCGAGTTCTTGATACCGATTGGAATAGCAAACGCTTTTTTGTTAAGCAGTTTTTTAGCGGAATGTTCATTGCAATTACCATGACTGGACTCGACCAGGAGATGATGCAAAAAAACTTGAGTTGTAAATCGCTTAAGGAGGCAAAACTGAATATGTTTACATTCAGTTCAGTGCTAGTTTTTGTGAATTTGATGTTTCTTATTCTCGGAGCAATTCTCGTATTCTATGCAGGCTCGAAGGGTATTACTGTTGCAAACACCGATGATTTATTCCCAACCATTGCTATTCAACATTTGGTGCCCATTGCTGGTGTAATTTTTATTATAGGATTAATCTCTGCAGCGTATCCTAGTGCCGATGGAGCCCTAACATCATTAACGACATCATTTTGTATTGATATTATTGGAATTAATAAACCATCATTTCCTGAATCAAAAAAAATTAAGGTAAGATATGCTGTTCATTTAGTTTTTGCTGTAGTTCTGTTAATTTGTATTGTTATTTTTAAGAGTTTGAACAATAAAGCAATAATTGATAATCTATTTACCATAGCTGGTTATACCTATGGACCTTTGTTAGGCCTTTATTCATTTGGAATGTTTACCAAATGGCAGGTAAAGGATAAGTGGATTCCTTTAGTTTCCATAGCATCTCCTGTAGTATGTTTTTTGCTAAGTAGTTTTTCTGCCCAATTGCTTTGGGGCTATAAATTCGGATTCGAACTTATTATCCTAAATGGAGTGCTAACATTTTTTGGCTTATGGCTTTTTAGAACCAATAAAACTAGTTTATTGGGTGCCCAAAAATCTCCTCAAGAATAGGTCTATATCTATCTAAAAGTATTTTACGACGTAACTTAAGAGTAGGTGAGAGTTCTCCTGTTTGTGAACTCCAAGACTCTTCAACAAGTCTAAATCGCTTTATTTGCTCAAAATCGCCAAGTTGTTTGTTAAAAATGTTTATTTCCCTTTGAAAACGAGCATTTACTTCCGATAAAGTGATTAGTTCTTGGTTGTTCAGAAAGTGAACTTTATGCCTAGAGCACCAGTCGTGCAGAAAACTGAAATTTGGTGATATTAGAGCTGTTATGAACTTTTCATTCTCACCTACAACCATTGCCTGTTCAATAAAAAATGATTCTTTCAGTTTGTTTTCAATTACTTGAGGTGCTATATATTTCCCGCTCGACAGTTTAAACATCTCCTTCTTACGATCTGTAATAAAAAGGAACTTATCATCTTCAATTCTTCCAATATCGCCTGTATGAAACCATCCATCTTTATCGATAACCTCTTGAGTAAGTGTTGCATCCTTGTAATAACCAACCATGAGGCTTGGGCCCTTCATTAAAATTTCACCATCTTCAGCAATTACTACTTGCAAATTTTCAAGGATTGGTCCAACCGAACCAAATCGTACGGAATTGGGTTGTTGAAAATGATTGACAGATATTACGGGCGAGGTTTCAGTGAGCCCATAACCTTCAAGCACTGGTATGCCTGCAGCCCAGAATATCCTTGCCAATCGAGGTTGAAGTGCTGCTCCACCACTTACAATCATTTTTAGATTTCCTCCTAGTGCTTCTTGCCACTTGCTGAATACTAACTTTCGGGCAATTTTTAGTTGTAGGTTATAAAAAAATCCATTTTTACCATTGAATTCAAAACGAAGCCCAAGGTTTACAGCCCAAAAGAAGATTTGTTTTTTGATACCCGTTAAATCTTTTCCTTTTGTTATTATTTTGTCGTACACTGCTTCGAGCACCCTTGGAACGGTCGAGAAAGCGTGAACCTTCAACTCCCTGATATTATCGCCAATTGTTGCCATGCTTTCAGCATAATAGATTGACATACCCGAGTATTGGTAAATATAGTTAACAATACGCTCAAGCACATGGCATAGAGGAAGGAAGCTAAGCGTTTTATCACCTGCAACAATAGGCAGACGAGGTGCAGTTATCGTAACATTCGATAAAAAATTTTCGTGTGAAAGCATCACTCCTTTCGAGAGGCCAGTAGTTCCTGATGTATATATTATTGACGCTATATCGCTCGATTTAATGGAATTTTTAATACTGATAACCTCATCTATATATTTATGAGCGTTTGCCTTTCCATTTTTAACTATATCTTCCCACGAAGCTACACCCTCTGTTTTAGAAAATGAAAAAATTCCAATGATCTCTGGAAACTCTGCTACAATAGGCATTATCTTTTCGTAAAGAGCCTTGTTTTCTACAAAAACAAGTTTTGATTCGGAATGACTTAAGATATGTTTGTATTCTTCAACGCTGATTGTAGAATAAATTGGCACATGAACCATTCCTGTTTGGCTAACAGCCATATCAACAAAATTCCATTCAGGTCGATTATTAGAAACGGTAACAATTTTGTCTCCTTTTTTCAGTCCAAGTGCCAGTAATCCGTAGCTTAGGTTGTTTACTANNTCAAACTCGACCCAATTACCATTTTGTTTGTAAGCAAGAACAGTTCTTCCGTTATAGACCTCAATGCCTCGCTCTAAAATATCAAATGTTCTTGTTGCTTCCATGATGCTTCAATTTTAAAAAATCCAATAGTACAAAATATAAATTAAACGTATGAACAAATATTGATGATATTTATCAAACTAGTTTTATTTGTTTATATAATACTGATTAGATATTTAATTATCTCGCCAGTTTAATGGTTAAAAAATTAAAACAAAAAAGCAGGAAAAGGATCGCAGAACTCTTAACTTTTGCCATTAAAACATTTTAATTAATTCCATCTGGGAGTGTTCATTGTACTTAACACAAAACTTTTAAATAAGGTTTAGATTATTTAGTAGGATGTAACTATTTTCTTAAAAAGTTGTTAAATAAATTATAAGATTACCTCAATAATTAAGTAGTTTAGCCATTAAACTAAATTGAAAGTTTGAATCTAAGTTTTTGAAATAAATATTAAATAACACTGAAATGAGAATTCTTAAATTATTTGCTTTTCTTGGACTTTGCATAATTGTAGGTTCATGTAATCAAAACGAGAATATGATTGCTAAAATCTATTCAGCAGCATCTTCCGATACCACATCTTACCATAACTTAAGAATTCTTTGCAAGAACTATCCTGAAAGACTTGCTGGTACACCAATATCAATTAAAGCAATTGATTTTCTTCAGGAAATAATGGAAAAGGAGAATTTTGATACTGTCTATCTTCAAGAATGTATTGTAAAACATTGGGATAGGGGTGAGAAGGAGATTGGTAAAGCTATTACTTCAAAAGGTGTTGAGTTGAAATTAAACGTTTGTGCCCTAGGAAATTCAATAGCCACTCCTAAAAGTGGCATCAGTTCTGAAGTTGTTGAAGTAAAATCTTTTGAGGAGTTGGATAAACTTGGTAACGATTTTATTAAAGGAAAGATTGTGTTTTTTAGTAAAGCAATGGATTCTACAAAAGTTAACTCCTTTGAAGGCTACAGTGAAGTTGTTGGATTCAGATTTTCGGGAGCAGCAGTTGCAGCAAGGTATGGAGCAGAGGCTGTTCTTGTACGTTCGGTTACAACAAGGCTTGATACATTCCCCCATACAGGTGTTATGAGATATAACGATACTATAAAACCTATACCTGCTTTTGCAATTTCAACAGTACATGCTAATTTGCTTAGTAAAGAGTTAGCAAAGGAGCCTAAACTCAAAGTTTTTCTAAAATCAGATTGTAAGTTTTTAGCCGATGAAAAATCTTATAATGTAATAGGTGAAGTGACGGGTTCTAAATTTCCTAATGAGGTTATTACGGTTGGGGGGCATCTTGATTCATGGGACAATACTGAGGGAGCACATGATGATGGGGGTGGATTGGTTCAATCCATAGATGTTTGGCGAATATTCAAAAAGATTGGCTATAAACCTGAACACACTCTAAAGGTTGTTATGTTTATTGATGAAGAAATGAATCAGAGAGGAGGAGAGAAATACGCTGAATTAGCTAAGTTAAACGGCGAGAAACATATTTTTGCCATTGAATCGGATGCGGGTTGTGATAGACCAATTGGCTTTTCGTTTGATTTGAAAGAAAGTTACCAAAAACAAATCTATTCATACAGAAAATACTTTGAACCATATGGAGCAACAATGTTTGCTAACGAAGGCTCGGGTGTTGATATTGAATTTCTTAAAGAAGGGCATGATGCAGTTTTATGCGCTTTGATAACAGATCCAACCCATTATTTTGATTATCACCATAGTGGATACGATACTTTTGAACGTATAAATATCGATTATTTAAATCAGGGGAGCGCTGCAATGGCTTCGTTGATATATTTAGTTGATAAATATGGAATTAAATAGTGCTCTATCAAAATTGTCATTCTGAGCAAAGCGAAGAATCTAATTATTCAGCATTCAGATGCTTCACTTCGTTCAGCATGACATAATAATAATGTATTTTAGAATAAATGGTATTTTCCTTCTTGCTTGTAAACTTATCAACTTATTCTCTTTTAAATATACTCATCCCAACTTCTGATATCTAAATCTTCCGCTTTCTTGTTGCTTATTGCGATTAGGAAAGCTGCCGCCAACCTAGCATTTGTGATAAGTGGAATGTTATAGTCTATCGCCGAACGGCGGATTGAGTAGTCGTTATCCAATTCTTTACGCGATAGATTTTTGGGGACATTGATAACCATTTCAACCTGTCGATTTTTGATAAGGTCAATGCTATTGGGCGATTCAGGCTCATCGGGCCAAGCAACAGGGATGGCGTTTATACCATTCTCTTTTAAAAACTTTGCTGTTCCTTTGGTTGCGTAAACCGTAAATCCTTGCTCTTGTAATGTTAGTAATGGTTCAACTAGCGCAATCTTAGAGCGTAATGGACCAGATGATACAAGTATACTTTTCTGTGGAATTCTATAACCTACCGAAAGCATCGCTTTTAGGAGCGCATCATCAAAATCGTTACCGATACAGCCAACCTCGCCAGTGGAGGCCATTTCGACTCCAAGTATTGGGTCGGCTTTGGATAAGCGACTGAACGAGAATTGCGAAGCTTTAATTCCCACATGGTCAATCTCGAACATCGATGGGGGCAAGGTGTTGGGCATTCTGCCCAACATGAAGTTGGTAGCCGCGCCAATAAAGTTGTAACCAAGCACCTTTGAAACGAATGGGAAACTGCGACTTGCACGAAGGTTACATTCAATCACCTTAACATCATTGTTCTTTGCGAGTAGTTGCATGTTGAACGGCCCAGTAATATTTAGCTCTTTGGCAATATCGCGAGCAATCTTTCTTATTCGGCGGATTGTTTCGAAGTATAGTTTCTGTGGTGGAAATACTAGCGTAGCATCACCAGAGTGAACTCCTGCAAATTCAACGTGTTCAGAGATTGCATCAAAAACAACCTCTCCGTTATTGGCAACCGCATCAAACTCAATCTCCTTGGCTCCCTCAATAAATTCGCTAACAACTACAGGGTGATTCTTCGAAACATTTGCTGCAAGTTGAAGGTAATCTCTTAACTCATCTTGGTTTGAAACTACGTTCATTGCTGAGCCCGAAAGCACATACGATGGACGAATTAGCACTGGGTAACCAACCTCATCTACAAACTTTTCAACCTCTTCAAAGGTTGATAGCTGTTTCCAGCGGGGCTGGTCAATCTCCAATCTATCAAGCATCTCGGAGAATTTCTGACGATCCTCCGCTCTATCAATATTCTCTGGTGTAGTTCCAAGGATTTTAACGCCTGCTTTATGCAACCTCATGGCAAGGTTGTTTGGGATTTGACCTCCGACCGAGACAATCACTCCAATGGGTTTCTCCATTTCAATGATATCCATTACACGTTCAAAGGTTAGCTCATCGAAGTAGAGCCTATCGCAGATATCGTAATCGGTGCTAACCGTTTCGGGGTTGTAGTTTATCATTACCGAACGATGACCCAGCTTTCGAATTTCGCTTACAGCGCTTACCGTACACCAATCGAACTCAACTGAACTTCCAATTCGATAAGCACCTGAGCCAAGCACAATAACCGATTTATCCTTCTTATCGTTTATGATATCGCTTTCATCGCCACTATATGTGGCGTACATGTACGCAGTTGAAGATGGGTATTCGGCCGCAAGGGTATCAATTTGTTTAACTACAGGCTGAATCCCTAATTTTATTCGGCGTTGTCTTACAATGTTTTGGCAACTTTCAATCTCATTTGGCGATGGGTTTATAATTAATCTTGCTAACTGAAAATCGGAAAAGCCCATTCGCTTTGCTTGTAAAAGGGTTTCATAATCTAATACTTCAACCGATTTAATACTCTCAAGTTTATGTTTAAAAGATGTGATGTTTGCCAGTTTTTCTAAGAACCAAACATCAATTGCAGTTAGATGATGTATCTTTTCGATAGTCCAACCCTTTTCTAACGCCTCAGCAACAGCAAAGATTCGTTGGTCGGTAGGATGGGAGAGCGACTCCTCGAGATTTGGGTATGATAATTTTGGATTGCCCACCAAACCATGCATTCCTTGTCCAACCATTCTTAATCCCTTTTGAATAGCCTCTTCGAAAGTACGTCCAATGGCCATCACCTCGCCAACGCTCTTCATGGATGAGCCAATTTCGCGGGTAACACCTTGGAACTTATTCAAATCCCAGCGAGGGATTTTTACAACGATGTAATCGAGCGCAGGCTCGAAACATGCAGTTGTTGTTTGGGTTACGGCATTTTTAAGCTGATGTAATCCATATCCTAACCCAAGTTTAGCAGCGATAAATGCAAGAGGATATCCTGTTGCCTTTGATGCTAATGCTGATGAGCGTGATAGACGAGCATTCACTTCAATCACCCTGTAATCCTCGCTATTGGGGTCGAGAGCGTACTGAACATTGCACTCACCAACTACTCCGAGGTGACGAATAATCTTTATTGCAAGCGATCTTAGCTTATGATACTCAGAATTTGATAAGGTCTGGGATGGAGCAACCACAATACTTTCGCCTGTATGAATTCCAAGCGGGTCAAAATTTTCCATGTTACAAACCGTGATACAGTTGTCGAACCTATCGCGAACCACTTCGTATTCAACCTCTTTCCAACCTTTGAGCGACTCTTCAACAAGTATTTGAGGCGAGTAGGAGAATGCATTTGTTGCAAGGGTTCTTAACTCCTCATCGTTTGAGCAAAAGCCGCTGCCTTGTCCGCCCAACGTAAAGGCTGCTCTTATAATTAGCGGGAAGCCTATGGTGTGGGCTGCTTTTATTGCATCGTCGATGTTATTAACGGCAATGCTTTTGGGCGTTTTGACATCAATCTCATGAAGTTTTCCAGCAAATAGCTCGCGATCTTCAGTATTGATAATCGTTTCAACCGGTGTGCCAAGCACATCAATATTATGTTTTGATAGGATGCCAGAGTTGTAAAGATTTGTTCCGCAGTTTAACGCAGTTTGTCCTCCAAACGATAGGAATATACCATCTGGCTTTTCAATTTCTATAACTCTTTCAACAAAATATGGTGTTACAGGAAGAAAGTAAACCTTATCGGCAATGCCTTTGCTGGTTTGAACTGTAGCAATATTGGGGTTGATTAGGACTGTCTTTATCCCTTCTTCCTTTAATGCCTTTAATGCTTGCGAACCGCTGTAATCGAACTCACCAGCCTCACCAATCTTAAGCGCTCCAGAACCAAGAACTAGTATCTTTTTATATTGTTTTTTCATTTTTTCAATTATTTGAGAGGTGATTTGCTACTTACTGTTTTCTACTAACTTCAAGAATTCATCGAATAAAAACTCAGTATCGGTTGGACCGCCTGAAGCTTCGGGGTGAAACTGAGCAGCAAAAAATGGTTTTGTTTTATGCTTAATCCCCTCGCAAGTTCCATCGTTGGCATTTTCGAAAAGAACCTCCCAGTCACTTGATAGAGTTGTTGTATCGATGGCAAAACCATGATTTTGTGAGGTGATAAAACATCTATCGGTACCTTTCATTATTACAGGTTGGTTATGGCTTCGATGCCCGTAGGGCAGTTTGTAAGTATCAGCCCCAGCTGCAAGCGCCATCAGCTGATTTCCCAGGCAGATTCCCATGATTGGCTTATCGCCTTCCAAAGCTTTTCTAAGATTTTGAATGGTTGTCTCGTTCATTTTTGGATTTCCCGGTCCATTGGATAGAAATAGCCCATCCCAATCATCGTTGTTAAAGTTGTAATCGTAAGGTACTCTTGTAACAATGGTGTCACGGTTTATCAAGCATCTGATGATATTGTTTTTTATGCCACAATCCACTAGCGTAATCCGATATTTACCATTTCCGTAAACCTTTTTCTCTTTAACCGATACTTGACCGACTAAATCCTGTTGATTTGGGTCGATAAAAGCAATCTCTTTATCAAACTCAATTTTTGCTAGTGTTGTTCCTTTTTCGCGTAGTTTCTTGGTTAAAGCACGAGTATCTATTCCTGATATTGCAGGTATTTTGTGTTCGATAAGCCATTGCGAAAGGCTCATCTGAGCGTTCCAGTGGCTATAGCACTCGCTATACTCCGAAACAACTAATCCCGATACCTGAATCTTATCCGATTCCCAAAATTGAAAGATATCGTTCTCTGTTGCTTTTCCCGGAACACCGTAATTACCTATTAACGGATAGGTTGCAACCAAAATTTGCCCTCGGTACGAGGCATCTGTTAGGCTTTCGGGATAGCCTGTCATTGCTGTGTTGAAGACAAGTTCGCCTGCCGAACCTCCTTGGTATCCAAAGGAGGTTCCGATTAGGACTGTGCCATCCTCAAGAATCAGTTTTGCTTTTGTACTATTCATTTTATGTTGGGATTATGGCATAAAAAAGGTCGGTGATAAACCGACCTTGAATTGAGAAAATATATTAGTGATGAAAGTTCATTGGTTTCAGCAACTGGAGTAAGATGTATATTGATAAAAAAAAAGTCTGCCGATAGTGGCAGACTTGAAATATTAATAAAAGTAGATAAATCTTCGAAACCAGTGTGCTTTTGCGATAATAGTTTTTCTTTTGTTTGTTTCATTTCGTTTAAATAATCGAGCAAATGTAAAACGAAAAGTTTACTTATTCTAAAGTATAAAGAAAAATTTTTGAAAAAAATCTAATATACTCTCCTCGCTATTTTTACAATATTATCAGATTTTCCCATAGTGTAAAAGTGGATAGATGGTACACCCTTTTCCTTTAACTCTTTTGCTTGAGCAACAGCCCACTCAACACCCAATTCCTTTGCGGCTTTATTATCGGCGCATTTTTCTAAATCAGTTACTAATTCTTGAGGAAGATGTACATTGAATATTCTTGGCAAAATGCTTAAATGTTCTTTAAGAGAAATTGGTTTTATTCCTGGGATAATTGGGACTGTAATTCCAATTTCACGACAGTGTTTCTCAAATTCAAAGAATTTGGAATTATCAAAAAACATCTGCGTTACAATGTAATCTGCTCCTGCATCAACTTTCTCTTTTAAACGTTGAAGGTCTGATGTAACATTTGGAGCTTCGGCATGCTTTTCGGGATAGCCAGCAACACCAACACAGAAATTGGTTGGGTTGGGCTTTTCGAGGCATTCATCCAAATATGCACCTTTGTTCATAGCAATTGCCTGCTTAACAAGCTGAACAGCATATCTATGACCGCCTGCCTTGGCTTCAAACTTACCCACAATTTTATCGGCATCGCCTCTAACAACCAAAATATTGTGAATCCCTAAGAAATCTAAATCGATTAGTGCATCTTCAGTTTCTTGCTGAGTAAAACCTCCGCAAATGATATGAGGCACAACATCAACTTTATATTTATGCTGAATTGCTGCAGTTATGCCTACTGTTCCAGGTCGACGACGGAGCACCGTTGGTATTAAAGAACCATTCGCCCCTGGACGATAAACCACCTCCTCGCGATGATATGTAACGTTAATATAGGCTGGATTAAACCCCATTAGAGGATCAATTGTATCGAATATAGTTTGAAGCGTACTTCCTTTTAGCGGAGGCAGAAGTTCGAATGAAAATAGGGTCGACTTTGCATTATTAATATGCTCAATTACTTTCATATCTATCTTTATTTGTCTAGCGTCTATTTATAATTAAGGTTACTTGGAATAAACTTTTCGGTTTCATCAATGCTTCTCTCAAGTCGTTTGGCGTAATCGCGAGCCTGATCGATACCGACTCTACCAATATTGAAGTACTTCGATTTTGGATGTGAAAAGTAATATCCTGCAACCGATGCTCCTGGGAACATAGCAAGATTCTCGGTTAGCCACATTCCAGATTCCTTGTTAACATTGAGTAACGAGAAGATGTACTCTTTGCCACGATGATCGGGACATGCAGGATAACCGGGAGCAGGGCGAATTCCAACATATTTTTCGTGGAATATTTCATCTGTAAAAAAGTTCTCATCAGGACTATAGCCCCAAATCTCCATCCTAACTTTTTTATGAAGCAACTCGGCAAATGCCTCGGCAAGCCTATCGGCAAGTACTTTTACCATTAATGAGCTGTAATCATCTCCTTTATCTTGATATTCTTTCGATAATTCATCAGAATTTAGACCTGCAGTTACAGCAAATAGACCAACCCAATCGTTTTTCTTTGATTCAATTGGTGCAACATAATCGGCTAAAGATAGATTAAGTCCGTTTGCCTCTTTCTGTTCCTGATTACGTAGTTGAGGAATAACTGTAAGTATCGAACTTCGAGACTCATCGTTATAAAGGATTATGTCATCTCCTTGCGATGAAGCGGGGAAAATCCCAGCAAATCCATTTGCTTTGAGCAACTTTTCGCTAACAATTTTATCGAGCAAAACATTTGCATCATCGTAAAGTTTACGAGCCTCCTTGCCTTTAACAGGATCGGTAAATATTACTGGAAACTTACCGTTGATATCCCACGAAAGGAAAAAGAACGTCCAATCTATATATTCTCTAATCTCTTCAAGAGAGTAATTGTAAAAATCGATAATACCTGTTTTGTTGGGTTTTGGAGGATTGTAAGATATCCAATCCAATTTTAAAGCATTTTTACGTGCCTCCTCTATTGTTATATAAGGAATAGAGTTCCCCTTATAATTATCTCTTAGAACGCTATATTCTTTCTTTATTGATAAAATATAGTTGCTTCGAGTATTTTCATTTAGCAATTCAGCCACAACTCCACCAGCTTGGGATGCGTCCTTAACGTGAATAACAGCACCAGAATAGTTCGGATCGATTTTTAGTGCGGTATGCAATTTTGAGGTTGTTGCACCACCAAGAATCAATGGAATATTAAGTCCTTTACGTTCCATCTCAGTGGCAACATGCGCCATCTCTTCAAGCGATGGAGTAATAAGTCCGCTTAATCCGATAATATCAACCTTTTCGGCAATTGCAGTTCCAATTATCTTTTCACTAGGAACCATCACCCCTAAATCGATGATTCGGTAGCCATTGCACGATAGCATAATGCTTACAATATTCTTTCCGATATCGTGAACATCGCCCTTAACAGTTGCAAGCAGTATTGTACCACGAGATTTAACTACATTCCCCTCCATTTTCTCTTTTTCAAGATATGGCTGAAGATAGGCAACTGCAGCTTTCATAACTCTTGCGCTCTTTACAACTTGGGGCAGGAACATACGTCCCGAACCAAAAAGATCGCCCACAATCTTCATCCCATCCATTAAAGGTCCTTCAATTACAGATAATCCCGATTTTAGGCTTGCATAAGCCTCCTCTGTATCAACGTTGATAAACTCGGTAATCCCTTTAACAAGTGAGTGGGATAGGCGTTGCTCAACCGGTTCGTTGCGCCATGCTGCACTTGTTTCAACTCCCTTTTCTTCTTCCTGGGTGTTTTGAGCATATACTAAAAGTCTTTCGGTTGAATCTTTTCTACGATTAAGCACCAAATCCTCTGAAAGTTTGAGCAAATCAGGATTAATCTCGGAGTAAACTTGCAGCAGACTAGGATTTACAATGCCCATATCCATTCCTGCATTTATTGCATGGTAAAGGAAAACCGAGTGTATTGACTCGCGAACCGTATTATTTCCACGGAATGCGAATGATAGGTTACTTACACCTCCGCTAACCTTAACGTGTGGAAGATTTTTCTTTATCCACTTACACGTTTCGATGAAACTTAGCGCATAATCAGCATGTTCTGCCATTCCTGTTCCAATGGCAAGCACATTCGGATCAATAATAATATCTTGTGGTAGTACCCCGGCCTTTTCGGTTAAAAGTTTATAGCACCGCTGAACAACTTCAATTCTACGGGGAGTTGTATCGGCTTGCCCTTTTTCATCGAAAAGCATTACAACGATTGATGCGCCGTATCGGTTAATGCGTTTAGCATGGTTGATAAATGCTTCTTCGCCTTCCTTTAAACTGATT